>JANYLP010000102.1 GCA_025361445.1 Coriobacteriia bacterium | reverse complement strand
CAGAGATGTCCTGGGCGCTCCTGGTGGAGGTCCCCTTGAACATCATGTGCTCAAGGAAGTGCGAGATGCCGGCCTCCTCGGGGCGCTCATCGCGGCTTCCCGCGGCCACCCATATGCCGAGTGCGACCGAGCGTACAGTCGCGATCTGCTCGGTGATGACGGTGACGCCGCTGTCGAGCACGGTACGTTCGTAGAACACGGGCACTCCCCACCTCGTCCGAAGCGCTGCCTGCGCGCGCCCCCTAGGATACGCGACGGCCCGGCTCCGGGGCCGCCCCCGTTGTGGGGACGTCACCCGGAAGCCGGGCCGAGAGACACGTTTCAGTGCGGGACGTGCCTAGTGCTGACGCCTCGGACCGTTGCGGTCGCCGCCACCGTGAGGACGGTCGCCGCCGGGCCTGGGTCCGCGGTCGCCGCTCGGACGCGGTGCGCCGGTGGAAGGAGGAGCGTCCGGCGGGTTGATCCGGCCGAGCGACACCTTGCCCTTGTCGTCGAGGTCGATGATCTCGACTTCGACCTCGTCACCGATGGACAGAACGTCCTCGACCTTGTCGACGCGGCCCTTGGCGACCCGCGAGATGTGCAGCAGGCCGTCCTTGCCCGGGTAGAGCTCGATGAACGCGCCGAACGGCTGGATCGACACGACGCGGCCGTTGTACTTCTCGCCGATCTCCGGCTCCTTGGTGATCATGCGGATGCGGGCGACCGCCTCCTCGCCACCCTGATCGCGGCTGGCGATGTAGATCGTGCCGTCGTCCTGGACGTCGATCTGCGCACCGGTGGCCTCGATGATCGAGCGGATCATCTTGCCGCCCGGGCCGATGATGTCGCGGATCTTGTCGGTCGGGATCTTGATGGTCAGCACGCGCGGCGCGAACTCGGACAGCTCGGTGCGCGGCTCCGTGATCGACTCCATCATCTTGCCGAGGATGAAGGCGCGGCCTTCCTTGGCCTGCATCAGCGCGCGGCGCAGGAGATCGACGGACAGGCCCTTGGCCTTGTTGTCCATCTGCATCGCCGTGATGCCTGCGGCTGTGCCGGCGACCTTGAAGTCCATGTCACCGAGGAAGTCCTCAAGGCCCTGGATGTCGGTCAGGATGGCGACGTCGTCGCCCTCCTTGATGAGCCCCATCGCGATGCCGGAGACCGGAGCCTTGATCGGCACGCCGGCGTCCATCAAGGCAAGCGTGGAGCCGCAGACCGAGCCCATGGAGGAGGAACCGTTGGACTCGAGGACTTCGGACACGATGCGGATCGTGTACGGGAAGTCCTCTTCGGCCGGGACGACCGGCAGCAGCGCCTTCTCAGCCAGCGCTCCGTGACCGATGTCGCGGCGCTTCGGGCCACGCATGAAGCCCGTCTCGCCGGTGGAGAACGGCGGGAAGTTGTAGTGGTGGATGTAGCGCTTGCCCTCGGCGACGTCGATCGTGTCCATCCGCTGCCACTCGGAGAGCATCCCGAGGGTCAGCACGGACAGGACCTGCGTCTGGCCGCGGGTGAACAGGCCCGAGCCGTGGCTCCGCGGCAGGTACCCGGCGGTCGTGGTGATCTGGCGGACCTCGTCAAGGGCGCGGCCGTCGGCGCGCTCCCCTTCCTCGAGGACCATGGTGCGCATCGTCTTCTTCTCGAGCTTCTTCAGGACCGCCTTGATGTCCTTGCCGTCAGCAGCCATCTGCTCGGCGTTGTAGGTGGCGAGGATCTCGTCTTTGACGGCCTGTACGTCGCCCATGCGGGAGTGCTTGTCCGCGTTGTGGAGGGCGGCCTTCATCTTGTCGGAGCCGGCCGCGAAGATCGCGTCGACGAGCGCCGGGTCGATGACGTGGATCGGCACGTCCATCGGGGTGATCTCGAGCTTGGCCAGGAAGCGCTCCTGGACTTCGCAGAAGGCCGCGATGGCCTCCTGGGCGAACATGAGGGCGCCGAGCATGTCCTCTTCCGAGACCTCATGGGCGGCGGCTTCGAGCATGTAGACGGCGTCCTTGGAACCGGCGACGACAAGCTCGAGGTCGGAGCTCTCGGACTCCTCGAAGGTCGGGTTCACGATGTAGGCGCCATCCGCGTCACGAGCGATGCGGACTCCGGCGAGCGGACCCTCGAACGGGATACCGGCGGCGAGAAGCGCGCTTGAGGCACCCATGATCGAGATGACGTCCGGCTGGTTGACCTGGTCGGCCGAGAGCACGGTCGCGATGACCTGCACCTCGTTGCGGAAGCCGTCAGCGAACGAAGAGCGAATCGGGCGGTCGATCATGCGAGCGGTGAGGACCGCCTTCTCGGAAGGCCTGCTCTCGCGCTTGATGAAGCCGCCGGGGAGCTTGCCCGCGGCGTACATCCGCTCCTCGAAGTCCACGGTGAGCGGGAAGAAATCGAGATCCTTGGGGAACTTGGAGGCCGTGGCCGTGACGAGGACCATCGTGTCGCCCTGACGCACGAGCATCGCACCGCCGGCCTGCTTGGCCAGCTCGCCCGTCTCCATCGTGTAGGTCTTTCCGTACAGTTCGAACGTTTCGGTTACCTTTCCCATCCTCTTCCTCTTCTTCTTGGGTCCGCGGGCCTCGTGCCATGGGGACCGGTGTGTGGGAAGCCCGCGTTTCGGGCGTCCCCCTCTTCATGCGCGGAAGCGAGGAGTATCTCCCCGCTTCCGTTGGATCCTATTGATCTGCGGCCGTGCTAGACGCCGCGGATGCCCAGCTTGGCGATGAGAGCGCGGTAGCGCTCGACTTCGGACTTCTTCAGATAGTTGAGAAGACGGCGGCGCTGACCGACCAGCTTGAGCAGTCCACGGCGCGTGTGGTGATCGTGCTTGTGGGCGCGGAGGTGCTCGGTGAGGTCGCGGATGCGCTGCGTGAGCAGAGCGACTTGGACTTCGGTCGAGCCGGTGTCGGTGTCGTGCATCTTGTTGTCAGCGACGATGTTCGCCGTGACGTCCTTGGAAAGCGGCATGCGTGTGGTCCACCCTTCGTTCCTTCTTCGTCGCCTCCGGTCGAGAGCGGGGTCGGTGGAGTCCCGACCGCTCAAAACGCGGGGCCTGTCTGTGTAGCCGTGGAATTGTAGCACAGGTCAGGAGATATGCCGCGGCGGTCCTCGAACACTACCCTGCGCAGCTGAGCCCCTTGGGCATCGATTCGCAGACGACGAAGCCGCAGTCACCACCGGCGAAGCGATCAGAGCCCGGCGATTCCTCTGGCCAGGGCGATGTCCGATGCGATCGCGGCGGCGAGTGATGCGCCGTCCTCGAATAGACGCTGATCCCGCAGGCGTGTGAGGAAATCGATCGGGAGCGTGCGGCCATAGAGGTCGCCGTCGAAGCCGATCACGTGGACCTCAAAGTCGTCCCGTGCTTCAGGGAACGACGGCGGACGCCCGACTGAGATAGCGGCCGCGTACTGCGCTCCATCGATCGAGACCCGGCCCGCGTACACCCCGGGCGCGGGCAGCGCGGAGTACAGGTCGACGGACAGATTGGCTGTGGCGAAGCCGATGCCGGTGCCGGCTCCCCTGCCGTGGTGGACCATTCCGCGCACCTGGTGCGGACGACCGAGAAGCGTGGCCGCTCCATCTACGTCGCCCGCCGCCACAAGCGCCCGGATCCTGGTGGACGTGATCGGCTCGCCACCCGCCCGCACGAGTTCGTGTGGGACCACGGTGAACCCGTGCAGCTCGCCGTAGCGCACGAGCGCGGTGACGTCCCCCTCCGCACGGTGACCGAACCGGAAGTCATGGCCGACGACGACACACACCGGCGTCATCGCATCGAGGAGCACCTCGTCGAGGAAGACCAGTGGCGGAGTCTGCGCCAGCGCCTGCGTGAAAGGCATCACGGCGATGGCGTCGGGACCGAGCCCCGCAAGAAGGCTCAGCTTCTGGTCGAGGTCGAGAAGCTGAGGCGCGGCGGAGGCCGGTGCAACGACCTGATCGGGGTCGCGATCGAAGGTGACCACCACCGATGAGGCATCGTGCGCCTTGGCCAACGCGACGGCCTCACGAACGAGCGCCTGATGGCCGAGGTGCACGCCGTCGAAGACCCCGAGAGCGGCGACAGCGCGTCCGTACGGCGGCATCCCCGGTTGCCAGATCGCGATACGCGTCATGTCACATCACTTCCCGGCAGTACGACCGCCGGCACGAGCGAAGCCGGGCCGACGCGGTAGATCGCGGCAAGGCGCCCGTCGCGGGTGATGGCCACGAGCGAACCATCGGGGCGTGGCGATCCCTCGGGCAGAGGGAGTGCGGCGCCGGAGAGAACCGCCGAACCCGAGGTCCCGATGGCGGGTAGCCCGAGTGCGGCGAGCGGTTCCGAGTACAGGGCCGCCAAGTGACCTTCCGAGAAGGCCGAAGCAACGTCGTCGAGTGTGTGGGCCTCCGAAAGTGCTATCGCGCCGCTGGCGGTGCGTCTGAGCGCCGACAGATGCGCCGCGCTGCCGCACGCAAGCCCGATCGCACGCGCAAGGACGCGCACGTAGGTTCCCTTCGAGACAACGAACCCAACGTCCCAAGACGAGGCGCCCACATCGATTCCGGTCAGCGTTGCTACGCTCACCTCGATCTCACGCGGCTCGAGAGCCAGTGGGCGGCCTGCGCGCGCGGCGCGATACGCCGGCTGACCGTCCACCTTCACGGCCGAGTACGCCGGGGGCGTCTGGAGAGAGCGTCCGAGGAAGGTGTCGAGGGTGCTCTGTGCGAATCCGCGCTCCGTCAACCTCGCCGGAGGCTCAGCGGTGCGGGTGACGGATCCTTGCGCATCGTCGGTATCGGTCTCGGAGCCGAACGTGATCGTCGCGTCGTAGGCCTTCTCCGCGGCGGTCAGATAGGGCGCAAGGCGTGTATACGCTCCAAGAAGCACGACGAGAAGGCCGGTCGCCATCGGATCCAGGGTGCCGGCGTGACCGACTCTCCCCTCGCCCGTGATGCGTCGGATCGCCGAGACGACGTCGTGGCTCGTCATGCCTGCGGGCTTGTCCACCGGCAGGATGCCCATCAGGCCGGTGGCGCCGCGGCGGGACATCAGCGCGCTCCGGGGAGCTGCGCGAGCACCGCCTCGATGGCCGATTCGAGGGGAAGCGGCGCCGCGGCGCCAGCGGCCGCGGTATGGCCGCCGCCCCCGAACCGGTGCGCGACCGCGGCAACGTCGAGTGTCGGGCACTTCGCGCGAAGCGAGACCTTCACGGTATCGTGCTGGACCTTGAAGAACACGACGGCGTCCACGCCGCCGATCTGGCGAACGGCGTCCACGATGTTCTCGGTGTCCTCAGGTCGCGCGCCGGTCGCAGAGAGGTCGGCGTCGGTCATCCACGAGTAGGCGATGCGGCCTCCGTTCGCAAGCGTGATCCGGGCCAGGACGCGCCCGTGCAGTGCGAGAGAGGCTGCGGTGCGGGTCTCGTAAATACGCGAGTAGATGCGGCGGGCGTCCGCTCCGGCCTCGATCATCTCCGCGGCGTCGCGCAGTGCGAGCGGGGTCGTGTTGCCGTAGCTGAAGCGGCCGGTGTCGGTCATCAGCCCCGCATAGCAGGCCGAGGCGATCGCGGAGGTCGGCAGGACGCCCAGTAAGGGCAGGAGTCGCCAGACGATGGAGCATGTGGACGCCGCGTCGGGGTCGACGAGGTCGATGGTTCCGAACCGATCGTTGTCCGCGTGGTGGTCGAGCGCGACCAACGTCGTCGCGGCACGGGCCAGGGGTTCGGCGTCACCGAGCCTGCGCCAGTTGGGAGTGTCGAGCGCGACGAACACGTCCGCCGGCAGGAGATCCTTGGTCGGGCGGTACAGGTCGAAGCCCTCGAGGAACGCGTACGTCGAAGGCCCCGCGTGATGGTCCGCCAGCGTGGGCACAGCATCGATGCCGGTCCGCTTCAATGCCATGGTCAGGGCGAGCGCAGAACCCACCGCGTCGCCGTCCGGCGTCACGTGGGCACACACGATCACGCGCGAGGCCCCGAGCAGGGCCGCCGCCACGAGGGCGTCGGCGGACGCGAGGTCAGGCGTCATCCGCGTCCCCGTCCGGTTCCGTCTCCGGTCCGTCCGGGCCGACGCGGCCAAGCTCATGTTGCAGACGGATGGCGTCGCCGATGCGCGTCGCCTCGTCGATCGAGGGGTCGATCTTGAAGTGCAGATCCGGGACGTAGCGCAGCCGGACGGCCTCGCCCAGAAGTGCGCGCAGGCGCCCCTTCGCGGACTCGAGGCCGGCCATGGCCTCGGCAACGCGGGCTGCGTCGCCGTGGGCGGTGACGAACACGTTGGCGTGACGCAGGTCGGGCGACATGTCGACGCCGGTGACGGTGACGAGATCCACGCGCGGGTCAGCGACCTCCTCGAGGAGGAGTCGCGCGATGATCTCTCGTACCGTCTCGCCCATGGCGCGGGAACGCGGATAGGTCTTCATGAGTGCGACCTACTCCTCCCGAGCGACCTCGATCTTGCGATAGCCCTCGACGATGTCGCCCTCTTTGAGGTCCTGGAAGTTCTCGATGGCGATACCGCACTCGTAGCCGGCTTTGACCGACTTCACGTCTTCCTTGAAGCGGCGTAGCGAGTGGATCGTGCCGTCGAGGATGATCGTTCCGTCGCGCACCACTCGGACGAGGTCGTCGCGATGGATCTCACCCTCGGTGACGTAGCTGCCTGCGATGACTCCGACCTTCGGGACGCGGAACAGTTCGCGTACCTCCACCACACCGGTGTCCTGCTCCTCGATCGTCGGCTTGAGCATGCCGACGCGGGCGGCATTGATGTCCTCGATGACCTTGTAGATGATGCGGTACAGCCGCATGTCGACCTTGGAGGTCTCAGCGAGCGCCTTGGCCTTGGGCTCGGGACGCACGTTGAAGCCGATGATGATCGCGTCCGAAGCGTCCGCGAGCATGACGTCGGTCTCGGTGATCGCGCCGACGCCGCTGTGGATGATCGGGATCTGTACCTCGGACTGATCCATCTTGGCGAGCGAGTCCTTGAGTGCCTCGATAGAGCCCTGCGTATCGGCCTTGACCACGAGCGGCACCTCGGCCTGACCGTCTCGGATACGATCGAAGAGGTCCTCGAGGCTGGTGTGCTGCTTCGAGTCGGCCTGCGCGACGAGGCGCTTCTTGAGGTCGCGCTCCTCGGCGATGGCTCGCGCGGCACGGTCGTCCGGCATGACCTTGAAGTCGTCGCCCGCGGCCGGTACGGAGTTCAGGCCGAGGATCTCGACCGGATCCGCCGGCTTCGCCGTGTGGACGTGCTTGCCCTTCGAGTCGATGAGCGCGCGCACGCGGCCGTGAGCGGTCCCGACGACGATGGCGTCACCGATCTTGAGCGTCCCGCGCTGTACGAGCACGGTCGCAACGGGGCCGCGGCCACGGTCGAGGTTCGCCTCGACGACCACGCCGCGCGCAGGTGCGCTCGGATTGGCTTTGAGCTCCTGGACCTCCGCTACGAGCAGGATCATCTCGAGAAGGTCCTCGATACCGATGAGCTTCTTCGCGGACACCTCGACGAAGGGGGTGTCTCCACCCCACGCCTCGGGGATGACGCCGCGCTCAGAGAGCTCGTTGCGGACGCGTTCCGTGTTCGCACCCTCTTTGTCGATCTTGTTGACGGCCACGATGATCGGCACCTTCGCCGCACGCGCATGGTCGAGTGCTTCAACGGTCTGCGGCATGACGGAGTCGTCTGCCGCAACGACGAGGATGACGATGTCGGTCATGTTGGCGCCGCGGGCGCGCATGGCAGTGAACGCCTCATGTCCCGGGGTGTCGATGAAGGTGATCTGCTTGCCGTTCTTGACGACGACCGAAGCGCCGATGTGCTGGGTGATGCCGCCCGCTTCGGTCGCGGTGACGCCGGTGTGACGGATCGCATCGAGCAGTGACGTCTTGCCGTGATCGACGTGTCCCATGACAGTGACGACCGGCGGGCGGTCCTTCAGGTCCTTGGGGTCGTCATCGAACACTTCGACGGGCTCCTCGCCCGGCTGCTTGACGTCCACGAGGAGCTCGTACTGCTCGCCAAGCGTCTCGAGCATCTGCGACGAGAGCACCTGGTTGACGGTGAACGCGTGGCCGAGCATGAACAGCTTCTTGATCACGTCGCCGGCCGGCACGCCGATGGCGTTCGCGAACTGGACGACGGTCGAGCCCTCCTCGATCGTGAGCACACCGTCGATCACCGGAGTGACGACAGCGGAGTTGCGGGAGCGCGGACCCTGCTCGATGTTCTCGCGGCCGCCCGGCTTCTTGCCCTTCTTGCCCTTCTTGCCGCCGCCTGGGCCGGGGGCCGCCTGGGCCGCAGCGGCCTTCGCGGATTCGACCACGGACACGCGAGCCTGCTGCGCTGCGACCTCGGCCTGCTCGGCCATCTTCTTGTAGCGCTCGCGCTCTTCGACCTCGCGGGCGGCTTCCTCTTCACGGCGCTTGACCTCGGCGTCGTGGTTGGCCTTCTCCTGCTCGCGCTCGGCATCCTTGCGCTTGCGCTCGTCCTCGGCCTCGGCCTTGCGACGGGCCTCGTCCTCGACGTGTGCGGCGGCTTCAGCGGCCTCACGCTCGGCGGCCTCGGTGGCCGCGCGTGCTTCGGCCTCAGCTGCCGCTACCGCAGCCTCAGCCTCAGCCTTCTTGGCCTCTTCGGCCTCAAGGACGAGCCGCTCGGCCTCCATGACCGCGTGTCGTTCCGCGATCTCGGGCCCGAGGTTCTTGCGGATCTTGTCCACGTACGCTTCCACCAGAGTGGAGGCGTGGTTCTTCGCAGGGATCTTCATCGCCTGGATACGCTCAAGAAGCTCCTGGGACGTCATCCCGAACTCCTTGGCGAGCTCATGTACTCGCATGCTTGGCACTTACGCGTCACCGTCCTCATTGTCGATCGCGCCCGGGTGCCCCAGTACGCGCTCGAAGTCCGCCCGCAGGCGACCGATGTCATCCTCATTCACGTTCGCCCGCAGGGCGCTCGCGATCTTGCGCTTGCGGATCGCCGTCTCGAAACACTCGAGCGCGGCGTGAACGTATGCCCCGCGTCCGTTGGCTTTGCCGGTCTCGTCAAGCTCGACCGCGCCGTCGGGCGTACGGACGAAGCGCACTATCTCGCGCTTGTCCTCGCTCTTCCCGCACCCTATACAGGTGCGGATAGCAGGCTTACGGGGCCGCATAGGCTACTTGGCCGCCTCCTTGTCGTGCAGGGAACAGAGTGTGGTGCCGGGCTTCGCGCGGTTCCGGCACCTGACGCCTGAAGCGGTGACGGCGCTACAACGTCCGTCACCCTCCACGTGCTCGGCGCTACCGGAGTCGGGAGCGACGTCGGTCAGGCCGGACTCGTAGGCCTGTGACGTGTTCTTGATGTCGATGCGCCAGCCGGTCAGCTTGGCGGCGAGACGGGCGTTCTGACCCTCCTTGCCGATGGCAAGGGAGAGCTGGTCGTCCGGGACGATGACCGTCGCGGACCGGTCGGCGTCGCTGATGGTGACGCGGCTGACCTTGGCCGGAGACAGGGCGTTGGCGACGAACTGCGCCGCATCGTCGCTCCAGGGCACGACGTCGATGCGCTCGCCGCGGAGTTCAGCGACGACCATGCGCACGCGGCTGCCCTTCGGTCCGACGCACGCGCCGACGGGATCGAGGCCCGGCTCGCGGCTGGAGACAGCGATCTTGCTGCGCAGGCCCGGCTCACGCGCGACGCTCTTGATCTCGACGATCCCGTCGTAGATCTCGGGCACCTCGAGCTCGAAGAGGCGCTTGAGAAGCCCCGGGTGCGTGCGCGAGACGACGATCGATGGCTCGGTGGTCGTCTTGCGCACCTCGATGATGTAGGCCTTGATGCGCTGATTGTGGTCGTAGCGCTCGGTCGAAGGCTGCTCGCTCGGCGGCAGAAGCGCCTCGACGCCCTCACGCAGCTTGATAAGCGTGTAGCGCGCGTCCGACTGCTGCACCGTGCCGGTGACGGAGTCGCCGACCCGATCCTGATACTCGTCGAAGATCTGCTCGCGCTCGGCATCTCGGATCATGCCCACGATCACGCTCTTGGCGGCCTGGGCAGCCGTACGGGAGACGTCGGCGGGAGTGACGTCGCGCTCCTCGAAGATCGGCTCCTCTTCGGTGCCGCCCACAGGAACGAGCTCGTAGATCGAGATCTTGCCGGAATCGCGATCGAGCACGGCGCGGGTCTCGTTCTCGAGATCGAGGATCTTGCGGTATGTGGCGGCAAGCGAGGCCTCGAGCCTGTCGAGCATCGCGTACTCGTCGATGTTCTTTTCGCGCGCGAGGAGCGTCAGCGCTGTCATGAGCTCAGATGCCATCGTCGGCCGTCCCTTCCTTTGAGAAATCGATTGTGACGCGCAACTTCGCGCGGCTGATGCTGTCGAACGGGATGCGGATCATCGCGCCATCCGCCTCCACGAGGACTTCGGAACCATCCGAGCCATGTAGGGTGCCGGTGAGGTGCTTGCGCCCCTCGATCTCACGCGAGAGCGTGAACTTGGCCTCCGAACCGGAGAAGCGATCGAAGTCCGCCAGCTTCACGAGCGGACGCTCGATGCCGGGCGACGAGACCTCGAGCGCGTACCCGTTCTCGAGACCGGAGATCGGTTCGATGAGTTCGTCGATCCAGCGATTGGCCTGCGCGATCTGATCGATCGTGATGCCGCCGTCGTGATCGAGGTAGACCTGGACCAGCGGATCCCGCCGCGTGCCGGCCACGTCGAGAAGCACGAGCTCGAATCCGCGTTCGACCGCTGCGGCCTCCAGCAGTTCAGTGAGTCGCGCCTTGAGGTCGTTCGCCATGCCCGTACCTCCCTCCACAACAAAAGAAGCAGGCGCCAGCCCACTTCAAACGGCCCATAGATCGGTTTCCGTACCCGCGCTGCATCCTACCACAGGCACGGGCACGCACGAAAGCGCGCGGCGTGATGCCGCGCCCGCGGATGGGTGGGTTTGAGACCTAGGGGTGCGGCGTCAGAGGCGCGAGCGCGGCCTTGGCAGTGCGGACCGCCGCGGCCACGTGATCGACGGCCTCGGCAAGGGTGACTGTGACGCGCTCCCCTGTCGCACGGTCCTTGACCTCGATGACGCCCTCGGCGAGGCCGCGCTTGCCCACCACGACCTGGAACGGCCAGCCTATGAGGTCCGCGTCGGCGAACTTCACGCCCGCACGCTCGTCGCGATCGTCGAGCACGGTCTCGATGCCTGCCTCCGCCAGCTCTCGCCAGATGCGCTCCCCGACCTCGAGGACCTCTCCGTCTGCCATGAGCGGCAGGACGGCGACCTCGAGCGGCGCCACGGTCGCAGGCCATGAGACACCCGCATCGTCGTAGTTCTGCTCGATCACGGCCGCAAGAGAGCGGGAGACACCCACGCCGTAGCAGCCCATGAGGAACGGCTTGTCGACCCCGTCCTCGTCAGAGAAGTTCGCGCCCATGGACACGGAGTAGCGTGTGCCCAGCTGGAACACCTGGCTCACTTCGATGCCACGGGCGCCCTTGAGCACGGCTCCGCACTCCGGGCATCCGTCTCCGGGTTCGGCAACGATCAGATCCGCCCACTGGGCGACCTCGAAGTCGCGACCCGGCTGCGCGTCGACGATGTGGTAGTCGTTCTCGTTCGCGCCTACGCCCCAGGCGACATCGCTCTGGAGCGAGCGGTCCGCTACCACGACAGTCCCCTCGGGGGGCGCCACAGGCCCGAGCGATCCCTTCGGGATCCCGAACTTCGCGAAGTCCTCCTCATCCAGGAGCGTCACACCGGGAACGGCCCAGCCTGCCTTGATCGGATTGAGTTCGCGGTCGCCGGGCACGAGGAAGAAGACCAAGCGTCCCGCCTCGGTCCTGCCGGCCATCGTCTTAACGGTGTCGTGCTCCCGGATGCCGAGGAAGGCCGCCAGTTCGGCGATCGTGCGGATGTCCGGCGTATGGACCTTGCGCGATGGGCGCGGCTCGGTGACGGAGGGGTGTCTCGGAACGACGGTGCCTGCCGCCTCGACGTTCGCAGCGTACCCGCAGTCGCAGTACACCAGCGCGGCCTCGCCGGAGTCCGCGAGCGCCATGAACTCGGTGGTGACCTTTCCGCCGATCTGGCCCGACTCGGCCTCGACGGGCCGGAACTTCAGTCCCAGACGCTCGCAGATGCGTGCGTAGGCACGGCTCATGGCGTCGTAGTGCTCCTGAAGGGATTCCTGGGTGGCGTGGAATGAGTAGGCGTCCTTCATGATGAACTCGCGGCCGCGCAGCAGACCGAACCGCGGACGCACTTCGTCGCGGAACTTCACCTGGATCTGGTAGAGGGACAAGGGAAGCTCACGGTACGAACGGACCTCGTTGCGAACGAGCGAGGTGACGAGCTCCTCGTGCGTGGGGCCAAGGCAGAAGTCGCGCCCGTGGCGGTCCTTGAAGCGCATCAGCTCGGGGCCGTAGAGCTCCCATCGTCCGGACTCCTGCCACAGCTCCGAGGGCTGCATGGCCGGCATGAGCATCTCCTGCGAGCCGATGGCATCCATCTCCTCGCGGACGATCTGTTCGATCTTGTGCAGGCTGCGCCACCCGAGCGGCAGGAATGAGTACACGCCCGCGGCAGCCTTGCGGATCATGCCGGCGCGAAGAAGCACGCGGTGCGACGCGAGATCGGCCTCAGCCGGCTCTTCCTTGAGCGTGGGCGCGTAGAGGGTGCTCATGCGGAGTGCGACGGACATGCGCGGCCTGCTTCCTGAAGCATCACGTACGGACGGGCGCGCCCGCGTGCGCGAGCGTATGAAGCAGGATAGACGACGGAAGGCCGCGGAGGGAACTTCCCTCCGCGGCCCGGTCGAGCGTTGCAAGCGATCCTTTGCGGGTGTGTGCTACGCGTCCTTGAGTGCGGGGTGTTTCACAAACGCGACGATGGCGGTCGCGACGAGAAGGAGCGCGCCCGCGACCCAGAAGGCCACGTTGAAACTGCCGAAGACGTCCTTCGCGAAGCCGGACCCGAGCGACCCGAGAACGCCGCCCGCTCCCCACGCGGTGAATACGAGACCGTAGTTGACGCCGCCGTTCTTGGTGCCGAAGAAGTCGAAGGTCATCGCCGGGAACAGGGTCAGATTCGCCCCGTACATCGCCCCGACGAACGCGGCGACCACGAGCAGAAGTGCGTAGTTGGCGACGACCCCGCTTCCGAGCAGCGCCATGAAAGCTGCCTGGAGGACGAAGACGATCATCATCGTCTTGGTGCGGCCGATGCGGTCCGAGACGATGCCGGTGATCGGGCGACCGGCGCCGTTGCCGACAGCGAGCGCCATGACGAAGGTGAAGGTGGCGCCCGCCTTGGCGACCCAGTCGAGGCTGCCGCCCTTGAGGCTGGTCGTGATGCCCGTCAGCTGGGCAGCGACATCCGGGATGCCGTTCGCGTACTTGGCGATGATGCCGACCACCATGAGTCCGGCGCCCGCCGCGAAGGCGTACATCAGCCAGATCAGATAGAACTGCGGCGTCCGGACCATCTCCTGCCACGTGTAGTCGCGAGCCTTGGCCTTGGTGACGTTCGACTTGTGGATGACACGCGTGTCGGGCTCAGGGACGTAGTCCGCGGGCGGGTTCTTGAGAAGCTGCGAGAACGCGATGATCGCAACCAGGAATCCGATGCCGAGGTACAGGAAGGTGTTGTTGAGGCCAACAGTGGCAAGCAGGTTGCCCGTCAGCGGTGCGGTGTAGACCGAAGCCAGACCGAAGCCGGCGACGACGGTGCCGGAGATCAGGCCCTTCTTGGTCGGAGCGAACCACTTGACCGCGGCCGGAGTGGCGGCGGCGTATGCGAAGCCGATGCCGGCTCCCGTGAGTACGCCGAAACCGATGGCGAGCCACGGCAGAGACGCGCCCACGGCGGGAAGAGCGGCCTTGGCGGCCGCTACGGCCGCCGGGTCGGCAGGGGCGAGTTTCAGTGCTGCTGCATAGGCGTCGGCTGCGGCCTTGGTGACTGCCGGAGCGAAGCTCGCGACGATCATTCCGGCTCCGACGAGTGCGCCGCCGATGGTGGCGATGACGCGGGGCCCGATCTTGTCCTGCAGGCGCCCTCCCACGACCATCATGAGCGCGAACATGCCAAGCGCGATCGCGTACGGCGTGAGCGCCTCAGCGGCCGTCCAGCCCATCCTGCCCGTGAGCTCACTCGTGAACATGCTCCACGTATAGAGCACGCCGAGGCACAGGTTGATGCCGAGCCCGGCGAGCACGACCACGCGGCCCATCGAACTCGGAGCCTTTGCTCCCGTCATCTCCGACCACCACCTCTCCACATCGACCGGACGCGTGTGCGCCCGGATCCCTGACTCGAGGACAAGTCTCCCGTGGACGAGCTCGGGGTGGAACGACGGACACGCGTAAGACACCGCATAGGGTGTGAGCGGCGGGGCAGTGTCGGTGAGTGGCGTGCGTGTGGCGGGGCGATCGGTCAGGCGGGTAACGACATCCGCGCGATCTCGTCCATGAGCGCTTCGACGATCTCGGCCTCCGGCACCTTGCGGACGACCTGTCCTTTGACGAAGATGACGCCCACTCCGCGGCCCGCGGCCACGCCGATATCGGCGTCGCGGCTCTCACCGGGGCCGTTGACGACGCACCCCATGACGGCGACCTTCAGAGGAGTGCGCACGTCGCGCAGGCGCCGACCGATCTCCTCAGCGATGGGGATGAGATCGACCTCACAGCGTCCGCATGTGGGGCAACTGACAAGCTCGGCCGAGCGGCGACGCAGGTCCAGGGCGGAGAGGATGTCCCATGCGAGGGTGAGCTCCTGGACGGGGTCGGCCGTGAGCGAGACCCGGATGGTGTCCCCAATGCCCTCGTTGAGCAGCACCCCGAGCCCGACGGCCGACTTCACGGTACCGCGTGTCAGCGTGCCGGCCTCCGTGACGCCAAGGTGCAGTGGACAGTCGAGCGTTTCCGCGAGTTTGCGGTAGGCCTCGATGGTGACCGGTACGGAGCTCGCCTTCGCGGAGACGACCACATCGGTGAAGCCACGTGACGCGGCGTGCTCTGTGAACGACACGGCGCTTGCCACCAGCTTGTCGGCGAGCGTCCAGTCGAGTTCGGCGTACTCAGGCGCAAGCGAACCGGCGTTGACACCGATACGCACCGGGATCCCGACCTCCCCCGCTGCTTCCAGCACTGCGTCGAAGCGTTCGATAGCGCCGATGTTGCCGGGGTTGATGCGGAGTTTGGCGGCGCCGAGCCGCGTCGCCTCGATCGCCAGCCGGTGATCGAAGTGGATGTCCGCGACGACAGGGAGTGCCGACTCGGCGCAGATCCGCGCGAAGCCGTCCAGGGCGTCGGCATGCGGGATGGCCACTCGGACGATCTCGCAGCCCGCATCAGCAAGGCGGACGATCTGGGCGAGAGTCGCGGACGCATCGCGCGTGTCGGTGTTCGTCATCGACTGGACGCTCACGGGAGCGCTTCCGCCGACGGGCACACCGCCTACGAGAACTGGCACGGAGGTTCGGCGAGGTGCGGTCAAGAGGACGGCTCCTAGCGACTCGGTGGCGCGGGGTGGGATCAGCCCCGGAATATGTATCGCACGACGTCAGCGTACATCAGGTAGAAGATCAGCGAGAACAGCAGCAGGGTGCCCACGGCGGAGAACGCGATCGAGACGGCTCGGGGTATCGGGCGTCTGAAGAGCCACTCAACGAGCTCGACGGCTATCTTGCCACCATCGAGCGGCGGGATCGGCAGGACGTTCATGAGTCCTAGTGAGAGGCTGAGCAGCGCGACCATGTACGCATACGTCAGCGGCCCCTCGTCGGCTGCGCTGGCGACGATGTACGAGATTCCGACCACGCTGCTCGCGCCCTTGATCGAGTCGGAGAACGTCGCTGGGTTGAAGAAGCGGGCTATCGCGACAACGACCGCGCCGGTCATCTTGAAGGACTCCCGTAGCGCGTCTCCGATTGGCATCGGAACGTCGCGCGAACCCGCGGTGACACCGAGATATGTGCCTCCCCCTTCGCGCGTCGAGGGCGTGATGGAGAGCGAGATCGTTCGACCGTCCCTGACCACGTCGATGGATGTGGGGACGTTCGGCGCGGCGGTAGCCAGCGCGGAGCGAAGGACCGCCCATTCGGTGACGGGCCGCCCCGAGAAAGCCACCACGCGGTCTCCGGCATGGACGCCGGAAAGCGACGCGGGGCTTGCGGCAGCGACACTCGCCAGGTCGGTGGTGGGCGTCGGAACGCCTGCGATGCTCAGCGCCACAGTCAGTATGAGGATGGCGCTCACGATGTTGACGAGCACGCCCATCGCCAGGATGGTGATGCGCTTCCACGGCGGCTGCCCGCGGTAGACGCGCGAGCGCACCCTCGCGAGCAGCGCCGCGTCGTCCTCGCCATCCGCGTGAGTGACGAGTGTCTCGGAGTACTCGGTGTCTGTCGCGGGCTGTGCCGCGCCGTAGTCCTCGAGCGTCACGAGAAGCGCGCTCGCGCGCTCTGCGGGCACGCCGAGGGATTCTGCGAGCTCTGCGGCGCTGATCTTGCCACGCGTGGCCAGGTGGCCGAGCGCGGAGGCAAGCAACTCGTCTTCGCGCCCCGGTTCCATCCCCGCGATCCGAACGTAGCCGCCGAGCAGGAAGACCGTGACGCCGTAGCGCACGCCGCTCTTCTTGGAACGCCACTTCAGACCGGGACCGGGGAGGCCCAGCATGAACTCGTGGAC
>JANYLP010000062.1 GCA_025361445.1 Coriobacteriia bacterium | reverse complement strand
GCCCCGGCCGCTGTAGCCGACTGTCGTGTCCGCTCACGAAGAAGGCCCCGCCACCCTGTCCGGGTGGCGGGGCCTTCTTCACGTCCGGGAGCAGGTCAGGCCTTGAACGCCAGTCCCGGGATGAGAGCGAACAGCAGGATTAGCAGGTTGACCATAGGGCCGGTCACGAACCACGGATGCCACAGCAGCGCCATGACCCCGAAGGACAGCGCGGCTCCGAGTGCGGCGGCCGCCGGCCACACCCCGGTGAGGATGGGAACACCCCAGACGCCCAGGGCGGCGAAGGCCAATGCCGCGACAAGCACCGCGATCATCGGGGTGACGAGCCTGCGCAGGGTCGCTTCGCTGGCCTCGGGGAAGATCGGCGAGTCCCACCGGAACGGGAATGCGTCATCGGGCGGCTTCGGTGCGAACCACGCAAGGTGGATCAGGCCGTGTGCGAGCAACAACGCTCCGAAGACGATCCTGATCATCGCGACTCCTCCCGCACGGGGTCTGACTCCCCGATGGTACCGCGGGCCTGCGTGCGCGGCTATGTGGGCCAGCGCACGCTCTCGATCGCGCGTGTGAGGCACGCCGACGGCGCCACAGGCAGAGAGGCGGCGATCGTGGCCTTCTCGAGCCGCCGGGCGACGTCGGTGTTCGCGCAGCACAGCGCCACGGAGATCCCTCGCTTGCGGAGCTGCTCGACCACCTCTTCAAGACTTGCGAGGCCCGTCAGATCGATGAAGGGCACGCGCTCCAGCGAGATGACGACCGCTCCGGGCTCGGTGTGCGTATGCAGCAGGGCCTGCTCGAACTGGTCGACCGCGCCGAAGAAGAAGGGGCCGTCGATGGTGTAGACGAGCACGCCCGGCGGGACCTCTCCGGCCGCGCCGCCCGGCATCTCTGCAGCCAACTCCGCCTGCCCGAGCGCGCGCACCTCTACCGTCGAGGCCATGCGGCGCAGGAAGTTGAGCGTGGCGAGGATGATGCCCACCTCGACGGCGAGCACGAGGTCTGTGAAGACGGTCAGCCCGAGCGTGATGAACATGACCGCGACATCGGTCCGGGGCGCGCGCCGGGCGGTGCGGAGTACGTGGCCGATCTCGCTCATGTTGAAGGCGACAACGAACAGGATCGCGGCGAGCGTGGCGAGCGGCACGTTGTACGCGAGCGGCGCCAGCGCCACGAGGACGAGCGCGATCGTGGCCGCGTGGACGATACCGGCGAGCGGGCTGTTGCCGCCGTGTCTCACGCTCGTGGCGGTCCGGGCGATGGCGCCGGTGGCGGCGAACCCGCCGAACAGCGACGAGGCGATGTTCGCGACGCCCTGGCCCACCAGCTCCTGGTTCGAGTCGTGCCGCGTACCCGCCATGCCGTCCGCCACCGTGGCCGACAGCAGCGACTCGATCGCGCCGAGCATCGCCACGGCGAAGGCCGGTTGGAGCAGCTCCAGCATCATGTTCACGTTCAGCTGCGGCACCGTCAGCGGGGGCAGGCCGAGCGGGATGCCGCCGAAGGTGGTGCCGATCGTGGCGACACCGGGTAGCTTCAGCAGCGTCTGCGTGATGGTGGCGACGACGAGAGCGACCAGCGGCGCGGGCACCTTGCCCGCCTTCGGGATCATCGGCCAGATCACGAGGATCGCGAGGCACCCGACGCCGATCGCGGTGGTCGCGAGGCTGAGTTGAGGCAGCGATCCCAGCAGTGCGGCGAGCTTCTCGTGGAAGTGGACACCTTCGGCGTGAGGCAGCCCGAAGAAGTTCTCCCACTGGCCCACCCAGATGACCACGGCGATGCCGGCGGTGAAGCCCAGGACGACGGACTCCGGGATGAACCGGATGACGCCGCCCATCTTCGCCAGTCCGAACGCGAGGAGCATGACGCCGGCCATGAGGGTGACGAGTTGGAGTCCGACGAACCCATAGCGGGCGGTGATGCCGGCGAGGATGACGGCGAAGGCGCCGGTGGGTCCGGCGATCTGGACACGGGTGCCGCCGAAGAGAGTGACCGCGAGGCCGGCGATGAGCGCGGTGTACAAGCCGTTCTCCGGCTTGACACCCGAGGCGACGGCGAAGGCCATCGCCAACGGCAGCGCGACCACCCCGACCACCACTCCGGCGGCGAGGTTGCGCATCCAGTTGTCGCGACGGAGCAGTCCGGCGCGCCAGGCTTCAAAGATCGCGGGCATGCGAGGTCAGGGTCCCAGGTCGAGGCGGGAAGTGCGGGTGTCTCCCACCCTACACCCGCGGCGACGCCTGTGTGGCTCCGGGCAGGATGCGGTTCGGTAACGGCCCGTGCTGCGAGCCGGTCCTAGCGATCGAGTCCGAGCAGGGCGCGCTTCTCGTGGATGGCCACGACGTGGCGCTCGAGGTGCCGGATCGTGTGCAGGATGAGCTGGCGCAGCGTGACGAGGCCCATCTCGCTGTGGACTGCGTCGCGCTGCCACGCGTCCGTGGAGATGCGCCGCAGATCGGCGGCCATCTGCTCCCGGGTGACCTCCAGAAGGCGGAGGTCGAGCTCCAGGTCGCGCTCCGCGTAGTCGAGCGCTTCGAGGTACGCGATCCCGTTGACGCCCATGAGGAGCGGCCGGTCAGTCGCGATGGTGCGCTTCATGCGGTCGGCCATGAACTGGTCGGCGTCCACGATGTGACAGGCGACCTCGATGGTCGACATCTTGCCGGGCACGGGGCGCGCCCGGAGTTGCTCGGGGGTCATGTCCGCGATCGCGGCGCGCAGCAGCGCGGCGCCCCGCTCGTAGCGCTCGATGAACTTGGAGGGCAGGTCGCTGTCGTCCGTCTGCGCTTCGGCGGCGAGCGTGTGGTCGTCGGCCACGGCTAGCAGCTTCCGGGTGCGGCACACGGCGCGGAGCGAGCGAAGTCCGGCGCATCCGCGATCGCCTCGGCGAGCGCCGTGCGGTCGCCGCTCGCGTGCAGCAGACACGTCACGTCCTCCGCCATCGGGTCTCCGGTGCGCTGCCATGCCTTCGCCCGACAGCCACGGCAGATGCGCGAGTACTCGCACGCCTCGGGCGCGCAGACGCCCTTCGCTTCCTGCTGGTCGAGCTTGTACAGCTCGCCGACCGCTTGCTGGAGCGTCATCTCGCGCGTGGTCCCGATCGTCCAGTCCTGCGCGAACTGGCAGGGCATGATACCGCCCTCGGAGTTGATGTTCATGTGTCCCTTGCCCACCGGGCAGGCGCTGATCGTCTTCAGGCGCTCGAGGCCGTTGCTCACGTCCACGCCGCGTTCGATGAGACGCTCGGCCACGTACGGGATGAAGCTCGGCATCGCGCCGATGTCCCACTCGAGGCCTTTCACGCCGGCTTCCTGACCGGCGAGCAGGTCGTCGATGATGTAGTCGGCCAGCTCGCGCCACTGCTCGGGCGTGATTCGTCCGTCGTCCTCGCCCTCACTGCGGCCCGACGTGATCAGATCGCAGAAGTAGAGCAGGCCGACATCGAGCTCGCGCGCCTCCTGTATGAGGTCGTAGACGTACGGCCACGTAGCCTTGCTGATGGCCGTCTTGATGGCGACGTTGACGCCCTCTTCGCGCAACAGCTTGATCGCGGCGACGACGCGGTCGCGGGTGCCGGGGACGCCAACCATCGCATCGTGGAAAGCGGCCGGGCCGTAGAGCGACGTCGCGATCCAATCGATCCCGTCGACCCTCAGGCGCTTGGCGGCCTCGCGGTCCATGAACGTGCAGTTGGTTGAGACGGTGACGCGGATGCCGGCCGCGCGCGCGGTCTCGAGGATCTCCCAGAAGTTCTTGCGCATCATCGGCTCGCCGCCCGACAGGAACAGCGCGGGAAGCTTGCGCTCGCCCATCTGCTCCACCAGCGCGATCGTTTCCTCGTCGCTCAGTTCGTTCGGACGAGTGTGGGCGTCGGCCGCCATGTAGCAGTGGTCGCACAGCAGGTTGCAGCGGTTGGTGATGTTCCAGATGACATCGCTCGGGCGTCCGAGCTTGTAGGCGGTGATCGCCTTGTTCTCGACGTCGGCGAGCGGTCCTTTGAAGAAGAGCGAGCGAACGTGAGCCACGGGCGTCCGGCTTTCGGTCAGGCTTCCCCGGCACGGTCACGGGGAGCGCGTGTGAGCACACGAATCCTAGCATGCGACGCGTGTGTCGGCAGCGATGACCGGAGCCGTCGCCTGCCCGAACGGCAAGGCACTTGCTCTAGCGAGTGCACGCCGAGCGCCTATCGTGCATCCTTAGGCGCCCGAATGCTTCCGAAAGGCGAACGTCCCTGTGACCAGTGAACCGACCTCCCGCTTCAGCATCTCCGCACTGCCCCCGTGGGCGCAGCTTCCGGTCGCCCGCCGCTGGCTGTACGCGATCGCGGGTGTGATCTGGTCCGCGGTGGGCGTGCTCCTGCTGACGTATGCCTTCTCCTGGCTCGCGCCCGAACCGCTACCGCTCGAGCTCGAATCCGGCGTCGTTGGCCTCGTCATCGCGGCCGTCTTCGTGCGATTCGTCTTCTCGGGCATCGTGCGCAAGAACGTCGCGCGCATCGAGGCCGGGCCCACGCGCGCGAGCGCGTGGGCTTTCCAGGGTTGGAAGAGCTACCTCGTGACGGTGCTCATGATCGTCCTCGGGATCACTCTTCGAGGCTCGGCGATCCCGAGGCCGGGCCTCGCTGCCGTGTACGAGGGCATCGGCTTGGCGCTTCTGCTTACGAGCCTCACCTACCACCGCCGATTCTTCGCGTGACCGCCTCGAGCGCCACGTTCGACTCGGTCGAGCTGATCGTCTGGAGCGGTACGGGCAACACCCGTCACGTCGCGGAGCGTTTCGCCGACGCCGCCCGCGCACGCGGAGCCGAGGCGCGCGTGACCGCTGCCGGTACCGCCACCGAGAAGCGTACGGCCGCTCGGAGGCTCGTGGGCCTGCTGGCGCCTACCCACGGTTTCACGGCGCCATGGCCGATCATCAAGGCGGCTTTGACCGTCCCCGACGTCCGGGGTGTCGAGGCGTTCGTCCTCGTCACACGCGGCGGCACGAGGTTCGGTGGCAGGAACCTCGCGGGATTCCAGGGAACCGCTGCGTACCTTCCCGCGGCCTTGCTGGCGCTTCGGGGCGCTCGGATCCGGGGTGTGGGCGCGGTCGACATGCCGCTGAACTGGACGGTCGTGGTCCCCGCGGCCGCTCCCGAAGCTGTGGCCGCCATCGTGGACAGGGGCGACGCCCAGGTCGACACCTTCGCCGGGCGACTTCTGGACGGCGAGACCGTGTTCGGCGGACTCGTGCCGCTGGCGGTCGGCCTCCTGATCCTGCCGATCTCGCTCGGCTACATGCTCATCGCCCGCCTGCTTCTGGCCAAGATGTTCTTCGCCGACGAGCGGTGCACGTCGTGCCGGACCTGCGAGAAGAACTGCCCTCAGCACGCGGTACGTCTCAGCGGTGGCGGCCTGCGCCCGTACTGGAACTACCGCTGCCAGAACTGCATGCGCTGCATGTCCAACTGCCCCACGGACGCCATCCAGGGCGGACAGGCGTGGATGCTCTTCTACCTGTGGCTTCTTTCACTTCCGATCGGCGCCTTCGCCGCCTCGGCGCTGCTCGGTGCGCTGGGCGTTTCGACGGGTCCCGCGGTGCCGCTGATGGCTCTCCTGCTCAGATACGCTTGGATCGTGATCTCCATCTGGGTCGCGTACTCGCTGCTGTGGCTCGGACTTTCCGTGCCCGGGCTCAGAGTGCTTCTGTCGCGCTCGACGCTGACGCGGGGCTACCGGCGATACCGGGGACCGGAGAGTCGCGGGTAGGCGGTCAGACCCTCGTCAGGCCCGCGGTCGGGCCGCCCCCCGGAGGGCATCGGTGGCTGACCGACTGCCGCCTGATCCCGACAGGGGCTACTGCACCAGCGCCAGCGCCGGGTCGAAGTTGAGCTTCGGCACGTCGCCGTGGCACTTCTCGCAGAACGTCGCCGCATGGCATGCCTCGCAGTTGCGACGCACTGCCACGGCCGCGCCGTGCGTCTTGCGCCAGTCGGCCACGTGGGACGCGGGGCGCTTCGAATGGCAGTCGGCGCACCAGTCGGTCTTCCACTTGTGGCACGAGGTGCAGTCGAGTTCAGCCTGCTTGTCGGGGTGCACGATCAGCCAGTCTGCGCCGCTGTGGTTCGCCGGGGCGGCCTTCGCGGTGTGGCACGTCGAGCAGGCGTTCTTGGCTACCTTGCCGTCGTGGCAGACGAGGCACGCGGCCATCGTCGGCGTGTGTCTGCCCTCGGGACTGAGTTGATGCACGAGGTACTGATGACACGTGGCGCACTCGATCTTGAGCACGTCGACGTGCGCGCGGTGCGGGATCTTGAGATCGCCCTTCGGTGAGGTCGTGATCAGGGCGGCATGGCAGCTGGAGCACGCTGCGATCGTCGGCTTCGCGAACGGCGGGAGCGTCGCGTCCGGGGAGACGAGCGACACGTAGAACGCGCCCAGCATCCTCGTGTCGTAGCCCGCCTGCTCGAGCAGGCCCGGGGGTACGTGGCAGTTCTGACACCCGATGCCTGCGTGCGCGGACTGGGACCACGTCGTGTACTCGACATCGAGGTACTTGTAGCGAGCCATGAAGCTCGGCTGAGACGCGATGAAGCCCGGAACGGCGACGAGAAGCGCCAGCACGAGCACGACGGCTCCGGCGAGCAGGAGCGGGCGGCGCTTGCCACTGAAGACGCCGGCGCGGCGGGGCGCGTCCTTCGATGCGTCCGGCGTCGGTGTCACCTCTTCGTCCGGCAACGTTCCTCCTTCAAACGGTCTCGGACGGGTGCGTGAGCCCCCGTCAGTGGCACGTGTTGCAGAACTTCTGCTGGTCGTGGCAGAAAAGGCACGCCTTTGTACCGCGGCTGGCGGTCCTGAACTGGTGGAGGTACTTCCAGTTCCCGGCGTGGGACGGCGGGCGTTGCGCGTGGCAGGCGTCGCAGTAGTCGGGCGACCAGGCGTGGCACTTCGCGCAGTCGATCGTTTCGACCAGCGTCGGGTGGATGTCGAGCCAGTTCGCCTTCT
>JANYLP010000055.1 GCA_025361445.1 Coriobacteriia bacterium | reverse complement strand
GCAATATGCAAGAGGCCCCATCCGAGTGGACGGGGCCTCTGTCGTGTACGTGGTGCGGGTGAAAGGAGTTGAACCTTCACGGGGTTGCCCCCACATGGACCTGAACCATGCGCGTCTGCCATTCCGCCACACCCGCGTGTGGTGCAAAGGGCAGTCTAGCAGGGGGAATTCGGACGGGCAAGAAAGGCGGAGCGCACGGCGAGCAACAAGGGGGTCCGTCATTGCATGCCGGGCCACGGAGCGACCGGTCTACCTGAGCTCGTACACCACCGTGACCTCGGCGGTCACATCCAGCTGCCCGAGTGAGATCGGGACGTCGAAAGCAGCCTTACCCGCGAGGCGCGCGCCGTCATACATCGGGCCGGGCGCGGAGGTGACGGGGACCTCGCTGATGCTGACGACTCCGCCGACGGTCTTGCCTGCGGCCTTGGCCATCGCCTCGGCGCGCGTCCGCGCGTCGGCCACGGCCTTGTCGATCGCTTGGCTGTGGAGTGCGGAATCGTCGGAGATCGTGAACGAAGGACCGGACACCGAGTCGGAGCCGGCGGAGTTCGCCGCGTTGATGACGTCGCCGAGGGTACCGATATCGCGCACCTTCGCTACGACGGAGATGCCGGCGGTGTAGCCCGTGATGTTCGGTCGGGACGAGTTGTTGTCGTAGTTCGGATAGACGCTCACGTTCTGGGTCTGGATATCCTCCTTGGCGACCCCGGCCTTCACGAGGGCCGCAGTGATCTCCTCGGCGGCTTTCGACGCTGCTGCCAGCGCGGACTTCGCGTTCGCGTTCGACCTGCTGACGCCGAAGCTCATGTCGGCCTGGTCGGGAGCAGCGTGGACCGTGCCACTGCCGGCGGCCGTGACGGTATTGCGAGGAGCGCTCGCGGACACCGCACCCGTGGTACAGCCGGAGGCGAGGAGTGCTGTCAGCGCCAGCGCGGTCACAGCGAGTACAGCGAGCGGTGTTCGACGGTTCATGGGTATCTCCGAGGTCTCGGGCCGGCGCGCTTCAAGCGGCAGGCGATCGTGCGTGTCTGGAACTATGACGAGTAAAGAGCCGTTCAGGTTCGCGGCTATCGGGCCGATGCGCCTTCGCTGTCCAGCAGCGCCTTCTTGCGCTCCACCCCCCACTTGTACCCGCCCATCCCGCCATCGGCCCGCACGACGCGATGGCACGGGACGATGACCGCCGCGCGGTTGGCCGCGCACGCGCCCGCGACCGCGCGCGTGGCGGTCGGACGCCCGATGCGCGCCGCAATCTCCGCGTACGAGGCGGTTGAGCCCAGCGGCACACGCTGCAGTTCCGCCCACACGCGCCGCTGGAAGTCGGTTCCGTGCAGGTCGAGGGGTATCTGGGCCGTCATCGCATGGCCCGCGACCGCCTCGACCACTGCACCCGCCCATTCGCGCAGTTGTTCGTCATCCCGGACCAGCACCGCGCCCGGGAACTCAGCCGCCAGATCCGCGGGAAGACGTTCCGCTGAGTCCAGAAGTACGGCACACACTCCCTTCGCGGTCCGGCCCACGAGAACACCGCCAAGCGACGAAGCCACGACCGTGTACCGTATCTCAAGGCCGGAGCCGCCCGTGCGGTACTTCGCCGGCGACATTCCCAGCTCACGGGCGGCACCCTCGTACACCGCGCGCCCCGACCCGAATCCTGCCCCGAAGCCGGCATCGCTCACGGTGGCTCCGTCGCGAAGGCCGCGCCTCAGCGCCTCGGCGCGAAGCGCCGTCTGATAGCGCTTGGGGGAACGCCCGTAGGCGCGTGCGAACTCGCGCTGCAGATGCGAGGGGCTCAGGCCGATCAGCGACGCCAGCCCGGCCAGCGTGATCGGCTCGTCCGCGTGCGCCTCTATGTATGCGGCAGCCCGGATCACCGCCCGCTGCCCGTCGGTCATGTCCGCCCTCTCCTTCGCTGTGACACCCGCGATGCTACGCCCGTGTCGGGCCGTGGCGCTATCCGCTTCTTGCGGCTTGGGCGCCGGGCCGGGGCGCGCACTCGTGCCGCGCAACGCTAGAATGGTCGCGCAGGGGCGCGGGGCGAAGCATGGCGGGAGGCGCATGGAAGAGGAGCTCATCCTTGGGCGGTACCGGCTGCTCGCCGAACTCGGCGAGGGCGGCCACGGTTCCGTCGACCTCGCTTTCGACACCAAGATGGCCCGCAGGGTCGCCATCAAGCGCATCCCGGTCACCCGTCGCGGCATCCAGCTTCTCTCACGCACGACCGGACTCAAGGAAGCCCGGACGGCCGCGCTGCTCAACCACCCGAACATCGTCACCGTCTACGAGTGGTACACGGACGAAGACGAGGCGTTCCTGATCATGGAGCACGTCGACGGCGCCTCACTGGCCGAGCTCCTCGGCCTGTACGCGCCGCTCGATATCGACGAGGCGGCAGCAGTCCTCTCGCAGGTCGCGGACGCGGTCGCCTTCGCCCACGAGAACGGCGTCCTGCACCTCGATCTCAAGCCTGAGAACGTGCTCGTGACGCGCGCCGGGCTCGTGAAAGTCGCCGATTTCGGCGTCGCGGCGCTCACGAACGCTGCCGGCCAGGCGATCAGCGCTGGCGGCACACTGGGCTACATGCCGCCGGAGCAGTTGCGCGGCCACGAGGTCGACGCACGGACGGACGTATGGGCTTTCGCCGCGCTCGCGATGCAGGTCCTGACCGGTGCCGTTCCCTTCGCCGCCGAGTCGGCTGACGGCGCGATCTTCAAGATCGAGCGCGCGGCGCTCCCACGAGCGAGCGAGTACGTGCGCACAGTGCCCCCGGAGATCGACCGCATCCTTCTCGATGCGCTCGCCGCGGACCCGGATGACCGACCTTCGAGCGTGCGCATCCTCGCTGACGACCTCCTGGAGGAACTCGGCGACCCCGCCCGCGGCCGCACCTCCCTCGCCGCCATCGCGAGCGAGCTGTCCGCGGAGGATGAGGAGTTCGAAGAGACGGCCTTCTCGCACTTGGGGCTGTGGGACCGACTGGCCTCGAGCGCAGCCATCGGTGAGCGGGCCGTCTGCGCGATAGCGGCCGCGTGGCTCGCGTGGTCGGGCATGGCCGCGTTCACGTTCGCATGGCCGGTCCCAACCGCGGCGGCGGTCATCGCGGCGGCCGCGGGCGCCTTCGCGCCCGCTCTCGGCATCGGTGCGGGCAGCGTGCTTCTCGCGGCGGGAGCCTTCGCCACGGGTGTCCCGCTCGGTCTCGTCGTGACGATCGTCGTGGTCGGCTGGTGGCTCGCGGTAGGGCGCCTGCGGCCCGCCGCCGGAGCGGTACCGGCGTTCGCGCCGCTCGCCGGCGTGCTGGGCGTCTCGCCCGCCGTCCCCCTGCTGACCGGCTTCTTCGTGAAGGGCGTTTGGACCGCTGCGGCCGCGGGCGCCATGTCAGGACTCGTGCTGGTGGTCATCTCGATCGCGGGCCGCGCCACGGCACTCACTGCCGTGCTCTGGCCGGCTCTTGTCTGGCCGTTAGCCGCGCCCGGGTCTGTCGGTCCGCTCTCGGTCGAGCTTCTCGTCCCCTCCGCGGCGATCGTGGCCGCCTGGAGCGCGGCGGCGGCGCTCTCGTCGCTCGGTGCGCGACGCGGAACACGACTCGGAGCGGTTGCAGGGATGCTCGCCGGCCTTCTCGTGATCGGCGGTGCGCTCGGGCCGTGGGTCACACCCATGGTGACGGACGGTTCACGGATGGACCCGGGGGCTCTCCTGCAACTCGGGCTCGCATCTATACTCGTGGTCGTGGTCATCGCGCTCGGACCGCCCGTACCAACGGGCGAAGCCGATGACCGGGAAGCCCGGGGCCGCACAACGTGAGCAGACTCTCTGAGTTCGAAGATCGCGTGGGCGGGGCGCTCGAGGGCGCCTTCGCCGGCGTCTTCCGCTCACCGGTGCAGCCTGTCGAGCTCGCCCGTGCGCTTGGTAAGGCGATGGACGACGGCCGCTCCGTGGGGGTGGGCAAGGTCTATGCCCCGCTGGGGTACACCGTCGCGCTCTCCCGCGAGGACGCCGACATCTTCGGATCCTTCTCAGCGACGCTTTCGGGTGAGCTCTCCACGTTCCTCACGGGACACGCCCGCGAACACCGCTACCACCTTGTCTCGGCACCGCACGTAGCGTTCACCGTTCACGACGACCTGCGACTCGGCCGCTTCCGTGTGAGCGCAGAGCTGGCGGCGCCCGATCCCGCGCAGGTACTCGCCCCTGAGCCCGAATTCGCTCACGCACCCGGCGACGACTTCGCCGGAGTCCGCGCGACCGGGCCGGGCAGCGGACTCGCCACGGTGACGGTCGGCGACCTTTCGCTCGACGTCGCGCTCGCCGGCGACCGCGTCGAGGTCGGCCGTTTGGCCACTTCCGGGATCCAGCTCAACGACGCCAACGCCTCCCGCGCGCACGCCGCATTCGTGCGTGACCGCGACGGGTGGGCGATAGAGGACCTCGATTCCACCAACGGGACGCTGCTCAACGGCGTCCCGGTCGACCGCGCGCCCCTCGTCGATGGTGACGTCGTCGAGATCGGCGTCACGCGGCTGACCTACCACGAGTCGGGCCGGTGACCACGTGATCGACGTGGCGCTTCTCGCCGGGCGCGTACTGCTTCTGGCGCTGCTCTACCTGTTCCTGTTCGCGGCTGTCCGCGCCGGACTCGGGGTCGTTCGCCGCGGTGCCCCGGGCACGCCCGATGTGCCGCTCAACCTCGTCGTCGTCGCTGGACCATCGGAACTCCTGGGCGTGCGGATCGCGCTGGACCACACCGTCCGGATCGGACGCTCTCCGGAACTCGAGCTCGTCATCGCCGACGACTTCGTATCGACCGCGCATGCACGCATCATGCCCACGGCGGGCGGCCCCGCTCTCGAGGACCTCGAATCGACCAACGGGACGCTGCTCAACGGGCGCCGAGTCAAGGGCCTCGCGTCGCTCGTGGCCGGCGACGACATCGAAGTCGGGACGGTCAGGATGAAGGTGTCGCGGTCGTGACGCACGCCTACGCGAGCTCCGCCGGACTCACCGACCCGGGCCTCACCCGCTCCCAGAACGAGGACGGGCTTCTTGTCGAGCCGCCGCTGTACGCGGTCGCCGACGGCATGGGCGGCCATCGCGCGGGTGAGATCGCGAGCCGGGACGCGCTCGTGGCACTGTTCGAGAACGCTCCGCGTCAGGCGGACGGCAACGCGCTCGGCCGGGCGATCCGCGCCGCCAATCGCGCCGTCATCGAGTCGGCCGCCAAGAGCCGCACCCGTACCGGCATGGGAACGACGCTCACGGCCGCGATGGTCGACGGGACACGAATCCTCGTGGCCCACGTCGGCGACTCTCGGGCCTACCTCCTGCACGCCGGCGAGCTGACGCGCATCACCGAGGACCATTCGATGGTCGCCGACCTCGTGCGCCGGGGCACCATCACCGAGGAGGACGCCCGCTTCCATCCGCAGCGGAGCGTCATCACGCGCGCGCTCGGGTCGGACCCCGACATGGCGGCCGATCTGTTCGAGGTCACGGCCACCGCAGGGGACCGCATGCTGTTGGCCACCGATGGCCTCACGAGCATGATCCCCGACGACTACATCGCCGAGATACTCGCCCAGGAGCGCGACCCTGCTGAAGCGGCTGCCAAGCTGATCGAGGCGGCCAATCGCGCGGGCGGGTACGACAACATCACCGTCGTGATCGTGGACATCGACGATACGCGCGCGTCCGGGCTCGCGCCCGCGCGCGGGAGCCGCGCAGCCGGGCGGATCAAGGCCGCTCGCATGTTGTGGGTGGTAGCCGCGCTGGCGCTCGTGCTCCTCACGGGTTGGGGAACCTACTCGTACGCGTACTCGCGGGCCTATCTCATCGCGGAAGGCGGCTACGTGAGCGTCTATCGGGGCGTACCCGGGACGTTCGCGGGCGTCGGCCTCTCGTGGCTCGAGCGGAAGACGGCCATCCCGGTCGACCGGCTCACCGTACCGCTGCAGGAACGGCTGCAAGCCGGCATCCCCTTCTCGAAGCTCTCGGACGCCACCGATCGGGTGACAGCCCTGCAGGCGGAGTCGGCCGCGGCAGCATCTTCGACCGTCTCACCGAGCGCGACCTCCACGCCTCCACCGGCACCCTAACGTGGACCGAGGGCGACGATGAGTTCCCGCCGCACGATCGAACTCCTCCTGCTGGCCGCCGCGGCGCCTGCGGTGTTCCTGATCTTCGCCCTGACGGCCGGAGCCCAGCGCGGGACGCTCACGCCCGCCGATTTCGCCGTTCCCGCGGCGCTGGTGGCCGCGTTCCTCGCGGCACACTTCGCGGTCCGGCGGTTCGCCCCGGGCGCCGACCCGGTACTGCTTCCGATCGCCCTTGTGCTGTGCGGGATCGGCGTGGCCATGGTGGGCCGGGTCGATCCGGCGCTCGCGGTGCCGCAGGCGACGTGGGTTATCGGCGGGGTCGCGATTCTCGGACTCGCGATCGCACTGGTCCCGAACCTCGAGAGGGTCGCGCGCTACAAGTACACGATCATGCTGGTCGGCCTCGTGCTCCTGCTCATGCCGGCGGTGATCGGCACCGAGGTCAACGGGGCGAAGCTGTGGCTCCGTTTCGCCGGGTTCAGCTTCCAGCCCGCTGAGATCGCGAAGCTCTGTCTCGTGCTCTTCCTGGCCGCGTACCTCTCAGAGTTCCGCGAGGTGCTCTCGGTCTCGACCCGGAAGGTCTTCGGGCTGCACCTCCCCGCCGCCCGGCACTTGGGACCTCTCGTGCTCATGTGGATGGTCTCGCTCGTCGTCCTCGTGGCGGAGAAGGACCTTGGCAGCTCCCTGCTTGTCTTCGGGGTGTTCCTCGTGATGATCACCGTGGCGACCGGGCGCTGGTCGTACGCGATCGTCGGAACGGTGCTGTTCGCCATCGGCGCCACCGCGGCGTTCTTCATGTTCGCGCACGTGCGCGTGCGCGTGGACATCTGGCTGCACCCGTTCGCGGACGCGGCCGGCAAGGGCTACCAGCTCGTGCAATCGCTGTTCGCCTTCGCCGCCGGCGGGATAGCCGGCGTGGGCCCGGGACGCGGGTTGCCCGGCCGTATCCCATCCGTGGAGACCGACTTCATCTTCTCGGCGATCGGAGAGGAGCTGGGGCTCCTCGGCGCTGCCGCGGTCGTCATCGCCTTCCTGGTTCTCGCTCTGCGAGGGCTGGCGACGGCGGTCCGGGCACGGTCCGACATGGCGTCGCTGACCGCGACCGGGCTCGTGGCGACCATGGCGCTGCAGAGCTTCGTCATCATCGGCGGCGTGACGCGTCTGATCCCGCTGACCGGCATCACGCTGCCCTTCGTGAGCTACGGCGGCTCGTCGATCATCTCGAACTTCCTGCTGATCGCCCTGCTGATGCGCGCGGGCGACGCGACGCCGGCGGACGGCAGCGACCTGGTCGAGAGCGGGAGCGCGGGCACGCTCGGGCGGCGGTCGCTCTCCCGACGGCTCATGGGCGTCTCATGGCTATCGGTCCTGCTCACGTTCGCCCTCATCGCCAACCTCACTTGGCTTCAGGTCATCAACGCCTCGGCGCTGAACAACAACGTCGGGAACAGCCGCAACCTCGACAAGGAGTACCGCGCCGAACGCGGCGCGATCGTGACGAGGGACGGCGTCGTGCTCGCACAGTCGGTCAGGAAGCCGGATGGCTTCTTCGAGCGCACGTACCCGGCCGGCAGCCTGGCCGCCCACGTGACCGGTTACTACTCGGCGCGGTATGGGCGTGCCGGCATCGAAGCGTCCCAGAACGACGCGCTCTCCGGCCACCGCGGGTACGCGACCTGGACCGACGTCATGGACGACGCGCTGGGCCGCCCCGTCCCGGGCAACGACGTGGTGCTGACGATCGACAGCCGCCTGCAGAAGGCCGCCGAGAAGGCCCTCTCGGGTCGGCCCGGCGCGATCGTCGCGATCGACCCCTCCACGGGAGCGATCCTCGCGCTCGCCTCCTCGCCCACCTACTCGCCCGGTAAGCTCGACTCGGACTGGGACAGCCTGTCCACCGACGGCGCCGCGCCGCTCGTGGACCGCGCGACTTCGAGCCTCTATCCGCCGGGCTCCACTTTCAAGGTCGTCACGCTCACGAAGGTCCTCTCGTCGGGCGTCGCGACACCGGACACCGTGCTGCCGGCGCCCGCCGTGCTCTCGGTCGGCGGCGGCAAGGTCACCAACTTCGAGGGGGCCGGCTACGGCACGGCGACGCTGCGGGATGCACTGCGTTCCTCGATCAACACCGTGTTCGCGGGGCTCGGCGTCACGCTCGGGCCGCAACGGCTCGTCGAACAGGCGCGCGCCTTCGGCTTCGACGCGCAACTGCCCTTCGAGCTGCCGGTCACCACGTCGCTCATGCCCGCCCCGGAACTCATGACCACGTGGGAGACCGCGTGGGCGGCCGACGGGCAACCGGTGGGCTCGCACATCGTGAAGGGCCCGGTGACCACCGCGCTGCAGATGGCGCTCGTGTCCGCGGGCATCGCGAATGGCGGCGTCGTGATGCGTCCCTACATCGTCGACCACGTCACGGATGCGGCCGGCGCTCCCACGCTGAAGACACAACCCAATTCGTTCAGCACGGCGACCGACCCGGCCACGGCCGCGACCGTGCGGGCGCTCATGGTCAACGTCGTCGAAGGCGGCTCCGGCACGCGCGCACGCATCACCGGGGTCAAGATCGCGGGCAAGACCGGCACGGCTGAGGTGGGTAAGGGAGTCGACACGGATGCGTGGTTCATCTGCTTCGCTCCTGCTGGTCCCGGCCAGACACCCCGCATCGCCGTCGCCGTCGTGTTCGAGAACGCCGGGCTGGGTGGAAGGATCGCGGCTCCGGCCGCGCGCACCGTACTGATCGAGGCACTCAGGAAGTGACCGCGACGGTGCGGCGTCCGCGCACCGCTGCGGTAGAATCTGAAGGAACGGCGGGACCGTGCGACGCACGGCCGGCCGCGTGACGGGGAGCGCACAGTGGAAGACATGGTCTTCGGACGCAGGTATCGGATCACCGAGCGCATCGGCTCGGGCGGGATGGCCGACGTCTACAAGGCGATCGACGAGACGCTGGGCCGCACCGTCGCGGTCAAGGTCCTCCACCAGCGCTACGCGGACGACCCGGACTTCGTGCAGCGATTCCGACACGAAGCGTCGTCGGCCGCCAACCTCTCGCACCCCGCGATCGTCAACATCTACGACTACGGCGTCGAGGCCGGCACCTACTACATCGTCATGGAGTACGTGCGTGGCACCGACCTGAAAGCGATCGTGAAGCAGCGCGGCGCGCTCGATCCGATCAAGGTCGCGGAATACGGCGTCCAGGCGTGCGCAGCGCTCACGGTCGCGCATGGCTACGGGATCATCCACCGTGACATCAAGCCGCAGAACATCGTGCTCATGCCCGACGGCGGCATCAAGGTCATGGACTTCGGAATCGCCCGCGCCATCGACTCCGACTCTACGCAGACGGGCTCGGTCCTCGGGACCGCGCAGTACGTCTCCCCCGAGCAGGCGCAGGGCCAGAAGCTGGGGCCCGAGAGCGACCTCTACTCGCTCGGCGTCGTGCTCTACGAACTCGCCACCGGTCGCCTGCCCTTCGAGGGCGAGACGCCCGTGTCCGTCGCGCTCCGGCACGTCAACGACATCGCCCCAGCCCCCCGCTCGGTCAACCCGGCGATCCCGCCCGCGCTCGAAGCAGTCATCCTCAAGGCGATGCTGAAGGACCCGGCTCGGCGCTATCGCTCCGCCGAAGACATGCGCCAGGATCTGCTGCGCGTGGTCGGCGGACGCTCCGTCGCGGCGACTCCGGGTGTCGGCGACACCACCGTGATGCAGCCGGTCGCGCGCAACTCGCAGCCGGTGTCGGTGGCCCGGGTCGACACGGAACCGCGCGGCGTGAACCCGTGGATCTGGGTCGGAGTCGTCGCTGCGGCGATACTGGTCGGACTCGGGGTCGCGTGGGCGCTCGGAGCGTTCAGCGGCGGGCTCCGCGTGCCCGACACGAAGAACCTCTCGGTATCGGCGGCGCGTCTGGCACTCGCGGATGCCGGCCTGACGGTGGGCTCGGAGATCGCGAAGGCGAGCCCTGACGTCCTCAAGGACAAGGTCATCGGCACCGACCCGGCGGCAGGATCCTCAGCCAGCCGCGGCCAGAGAATCGACATCATCGTGAGCTCCGGACCGCCGGTCGCGGTGGTCCCTGTGACCGAGGGACTCTCGGGCACGGACGCGCGGGCAGCCATCACGGCTCTTGGCCTCGCCGTGGGGTCGGAGACCACGACGTCGAGTCCGACCGTTCCCAAGGGCATGGTGGTGGGAACGAATCCACCCGCCGGCGCTTCGGTGGGCCTCGGACAGGCGATCTCACTACTCGTCAGCACCGGTCCGGAGATGGTCGTTGTTCCGGTCGTAGTCGGCTCGACGGAGTCGTCAGCGGTCCTAACACTTCAGGCAGCCGGTTTCGACGTGAATCCCATGATCACGAGGGAGTTCAACCTCAAGTACGACAGCGGGATCGTCTTCAAGACGAACCCCGTCGGCAAGGCCAAGGCGGCTAAGGGCACGCAGGTCAGCATCTGGGTCTCGAAGGGACCCGAACAGGTCACGGTGCCGCTCGTCGTGAACCTCACGCAGGCGGACGCGATCACCAAGCTGCACGACATCAATCTGGTGGAGATGCTGCTTAACACCGACACGACCGACCCAAGCCTGGTGGGCAAGGTCCAGACCCAGGACCCGCTCTCGGGAGTGAAGGTCAACGCGGGCTCGACCGTGAAGATCTGGGTGTACAAGCTGCCGTAGCCGGGAGTGGAGCCCGATCCGCGGAAGCTACTCTCCCGCCAGCAGGTGGGCGACTTCCACGTCGCTGACCTGAGGGAACTGCACGTAGTACTGGCCGACCGATGCGAAGCCGGGCGGCACCTGCAGCGCCACGACCTCATCGGCCTCCACCACGAGGCGCTTCACGGTATCGGGGGCCATCACCGGCGCGGCGATCGCGAGTCGGGCCACGCCGAGCCCACGCAACCACCGGAGAGCCGCCTGGGCCGTGAGCCCGGTGGCGATACCGTCGTCGACCACGATCACCGTCCGTCCCGCGAGTCGAGGGGCCGGGCGGCCGCAGCGATACGCATCCGTCCTGCGAAGTACCTCGGCATGCTCGGCCACCGCCGCGGTTCGCAGCCATTCATCGCTCACGTTGGCGAACGCGTTGGCATACACGCGGCCATCCGCGTCGACGGCGCCGGCTGCGAACTCCGGTGCTCCCGGTGAGCCGATCTTGCGAACGACGACGAGGTCGAGCGGAAGGTTGAGACGGTCGGCGACACGACGCGCCACTTCGACACCGCCGCGCGGAACGCCGAGCACGATAGCGTCGCGGATCTCACCGAAGCCCCGTGAAGCAAGCTCCTCTCCGAGCTGGATGCCCGCCTCACTCCTGTCCAGCCACATGGCGAACCACCTTCCCCCGCGGAATACACTCGTACTACAGCGTACCCAAGGTCGACGCGACCGCAGCAAGCGCATCGCGCTCGAGACGATAGTAGACCCACAGTCCGCGCCTGGTCGCGTTCACCAGGCCGGCGCGGACGAGCACCGTCATGTGGTGCGAGATGGTGGACGGCGCGAGCTCGAGGGCGTCAGCGAGCTTGCAGGCGCAGATCTCGGGCTCGCAGCAGCAGCCGTCAGCGGAGGTGTGATCGGCGACGATACGCAGAAGCTGGCGTCGTGGTGCCGACGCGAGCGCCTTGAGTGCGGCGTCCATGCTCTCGTCCGAGAGGGCCGGCACGGCGGCACTCCCGCTCGCTCGCGCGCCGGTGGGCGCGCACTCGACCCCGCACGCGCACGCGGGCGAGGCGACCTCGCCGATCACATCCGCTCCTTGAGCGGTACACCAACGACGTATGCGTCGGCAACCTTCGGGCCGACGCCCCGGTATTCCTGGGTGCCCGGAACGTAGAGGAGCGGGTCGAGCAGTCCGATGTCGACCTTGCCGGCCGTGTTGAGGATCTCTTCGTCGGCGTGCGTCTCGACTATCTCGCCCAGCACGAGCCTGTACTCGCCCATCTCCTGCACGCCGACGAGCCGGCACTCGATGTTGAACGGGCACTCCGCCACGAGCGGCGCCGAAACGATCGAAGCGGGCACTGCGGTCAGGCCCGCAGCGGCGAACTTGTCGACGCCCTTCCCCGACACGATCCCGCAGAAGTCGACCGGTGCCTCCATGCCCACGCGCGGCACATTGACGGTGAACTCACCGCTCGCCTCGATGAGCCGCAGAGTGTTGCGAGTGGCACGAATGGCCATGCCGATCGTCGGCGGCGTTCCCGAGACCATCCCGATCCACGCGACGGTTATGAGGCCCTGCTCGCCGTCGTGCGCGGCCGCGACGAGCGTGGCGGGCATGGGGAAAAGCAGCGGCTTGACCGAGAGCTGTTTCTTCATTGTGAAACCTCCGCGCACGGTTGTTCGGTGGTGGGCGCCACAAGTATAGTTCGATTGTCATCGAACCAGTACAGGGGCGGCGTTCGCAGGCTGTTCCCGGGCGCGCCCTACGGGCCTGCAACCTTGTGTGCCGTGCAGGACCCAGACGGCGCCTGCCAAGAGCTACTCGGCAGCCGGCGTACCGAGGACCTGGGCGAGCACGCGGGGGTCGAAGTTGACGACGCACGTGTCGCCTATCTCGAAGGTCGGGGTGATGACCTTGCCTGCAAGTTCCACGCATCTCGTGCGTGACGGCGCGTCGTCATCGATGTCGCGCAGGTCGTAGTCGTAGCCCATGTCATCAAGCCAGCGCAGGGCGCGCTGGCAGTCGCCGCACCAGGACCGGCAGTAGACTATGCAGTTCGGTTGCGCGCACATCTCGTTCTCCTTGTAGGCATCGGTGCCGGTCGGATCGGGCGTTGGGGCATCAACCTGTCACAACGAAGTGTACCCACCGGACCGGGAGCCGCCTCATGTGCTCGGACGACCGCCCCAAGCTGAGCGACTTCATCACGAACATGGACCAGCCGATGCCGCTTTCACGCAAGCTGCGCCTCCTGGGCCGCAACCTTTGGATCCGCGTCGTGAAGCGTCAGAACTGCTGCGGTCACAACGGCGAGCCGGGCTGTTGAAAGACCTCGCACGCGTCCGTGTGACGCGTGGCCACCGGTGTTACGCTCTTCGACGGCGACAAAGCCGTTGAGGAAAGGACACCCCGTGGCCGGCACCGGTGGGCGCTCGATCGAGCAGTTCGGCCTGGGCGACCCGCGCATCCGCGAGTTCGCGCATCTGCCCTGGCGGCTGTACCGCGGCGACCCGTGCTGGACGCCCCCGCTGATGATGGACCTGCTCGGCAGCAAGCTGTTTGGCGCCAAGGGCCTGCTCACCGCGGAGCATCCGTATCACCGCGAGGCCGACGTCACGCACTTCCTCGCACGGCGTGACGGCCGCATCGTCGGGCGCGTTTCCGCCTCGGTGAACCGTCGGTTCAACGAGCACTACGGCTCGAGAACCGGGTTCTTCGGGTTCTTCGAGTGCGAGGACGACGCCGAGGTGGCGGCCGAGCTACTCGACGCGGCGGGCGCTTGGCTGCGGGAGCGCGGCATGACCGCGATGCGCGGCCCGGGCGAGTATTCCAACGCGACGCACGAGCACCAGGGCGTGCTCGTGGAAGGGTTCGAGTTCCCGCCCACCGTGGAGCTGACGCACAATCCGCCGTACTACGGTCCACTGCTGGAATCGTGCGGGATGGCCAAGGTCAAGGACTACGTCGCCTACATGATCGACTTCGACGACGTTCCGAAGGAGCGCATCGCACGCTTGTCTGGGGCGGTGCGGAAGCGAGCGAACATCGAGACGCGATGCGCGGACATGAGCCGCTTCCGCGAGGAGGTCGGGCTCATCGTCCGGCTCTACAACGAGGCGTGGTCGGCCAACTGGGGGTTCCTCCCGCTGACGGACGAGGACGCCGATGCGATCGCGGAAACGCTGAAGCCGATCGTCGACCCGGGCCTCGTCCGTTTCGCCTACGTCGACGGTGAGCCGGTGGCCGTGTTCGGTGCGATTCCCGACCCGAACTGGGCGCTGCGCCCGCGGTGGAAGTGGTACGGCGATGGCGACGTCGTGCGCCTCATCCGCGTGCTCAGGATGCGGCGGCATATACCGCGTGTTCGTCTGATGTTCTTCGGCATCCGGCCCCAGTGGCGGCGCCTCGGCATCGATGCGGTGCTCTTTCAGGAGCTCTACGAATACGCCGCTCCGCGCGGATACCGGCAGGGCGAGCCATCGATGCTGCTCGAGGACAACGACATGGTCATCCGGCCATCGGCGGCGATGGGCGGGCACGAGTACAAGCGCTGGCGCATCTACGAGAGAGCGATCTAGATGCTCAACGCGATCGTCTTCGTTTGCGGCGCCGCCCTGATGTCGCTCGAGATCGTCGCGGCGCGGGTGCTTGCTCCCGCGCTCGGCAACTCGATCTTCGTGTGGGGAAGCGTCATCTCGTCGGTCATGGTGGCGCTGAGTCTGGGCTACTGGATCGGTGGGCACCTTGCAGACCGCTTCGGCGCCTCCCGAACGCTCGCGCCGATCATCGCCGGAGCCGGTGTGCTCACCATCATCGTGCCCATGGTCGCCGCGCCGGTCCTTCCGTGGTCGGCGGACCTCGGCCCGCGCGTGGGCGCGCTTGCGGCCTCCGCGCTCATCTTCTTCGCGCCGTCGCTGCTGCTGGCGATGGTGACTCCGCTCGGAGTGCGGCTCGCGTCCGCGAAGGGCCTGGCGCACATCGGGCGCTCGGCGGGAGCGCTCTCCTCGATCTCGACGGCCGGCAGCATCGTCGGCACTCTGGCGACGTCGTTCTGGCTCATCCCGCTGCTGTCGCTCGAGCCGCTGATCGTCGCGATCGGGTTCATCCTGCTTGCGGCGTCGGGAGCCGCGCTCTTCCTGCCGCTGTTCTACCGATCCGAGCCCTCGGTGGAGAACCCCGGAGCGCTGCACGCCGCGGTGGACAGCGGGATCACGCGCTTCGGCGCCGCGGTGTCGCTGGTGCTCATCGTGGTCGGTGCGGCGCTCGGCGCTTGGGTGCTCGTGAAGGTCGCGCCGGCGCCCGCGATAAACGCGATGGGCGAACAGGTGCTCTTCCGGCAGGACACCCAGTACCACCGGATCACCGTCACCGAGAAGGGCAACGTCCGCAACCTGCGCTTCGACGCCACAAGGCAGTCGGGTGTCGATCTGCGGGACGGTCTCACGTCTGACGTGCGCTACCCCGACTACATGCAGCTCTCGATGGCGCTCAAGCCCGATGCGCGCAGCACGCTCGTGCTTGGCCTGGGCGGCGGCCTGATCTCGAAGCGCTTCTGGCATGACTACCCGGAGATGAGCGTGGACAGCGTCGAGATCGATCCCGTCGTCGTCGACGTCGCGCGCCGGTACTTCTCCTTCCCCACCGACTCCCGACTGCGCGTCTTCGCTCAGGACGCGCGCCGCTACATCCAGACCACGAAGGACACGTACGACATCGTGATCATGGACGCTTACTACGCCGACGCGCTACCTTTCCATCTGACCACGCAGGAGTTCTTCAAGGAAGCGAAGTCGCGCATGTCGCCCGACGGCGTGATGGCGTACAACGTGATCAGTGCGCTCGAGGGTGACACGTCGAAACTGTTCCGGAGCATGTACAAGACCGCAGGCACGGTCTGGAAGCACCTGTGGGTGTTCGGCGTGAACACCGGCCAGAAGGCAATTCCGCAGTCTCGCCAGAACATCATCGTCCTTGCGACCGATGCCGACGTCAGCGGCGCGGACCTGCTGCGCCGGATCTCGACCGCCATCGACGGTCGTTCGCAGGTCACGGGCATCCGGGCGATGGGCGAGGACCTGTATTCGGGAATGGTGGAACTGGGAGATGTCCCGGTGATGACCGATGCCTACGCGCCAACGGACCAGCTCATCTCGCTGCAGTGATGCGTCGGGCGCCATGGGCTCTCGAAAGGATTGATGAGCATGTCGCTGGAGATCATCGGCCAGACCATCCTGAGTGTGGCTGCGCTCGTAGCGGTGTACATGACCCTGTGGTTCGCCGTGGCGATCGCGGCGCACCGCAACGACCTCGCTGATGTCGCATGGGGCCTGGGCTTCATGACGATCGTGGTGTGGCTTCTCCTGCGCGAGGGCGCCCCCCTATCGCTGCGTCAGTACGCGGTAAGTGCGCTGGTTCTCGTATGGGGCTCGCGGCTCGCGTGGCACATAGGACGGCGGAACCTGCGTCCCGGGCACAAGGAAGACGCCCGCTACGCGAAGTGGCGCCGCGAATGGGGCGCATGGTTCGTGCCTCGGACGTACCTCCAAGTGTTCCTGCTGCAGGGCCTGTTCATGATCATGATCTCGATGCCGGTGCTCGTCGTGGGCACGGCGGCCGGGCCAGGGTTCGACTGGCTCGACGCCGTCGGTATCGTGGTCTGGCTCGTGGGCTTCGCCTTCGAGTCCACAGGCGATGCGCAGCTCGCGCGCTTCCTGGGCGACCCCGCGAACCGCGGCCACGTGATGGACCGGGGCTTGTGGGCCTGGACAAGGCATCCGAACTACTTCGGCGAATGCACGATGTGGTGGGGGCTTTCCCTGGTCGCGCTCAGCGTGCCGGGCGGATGGCCCGCGCTCGTAGGGCCGCTCACAATCACGTGGCTACTGACGAAAGTGTCCGGGATCCCGCTGGTCGAGGCGCAGTTCGCCGGTCAGCCGGAATGGGAGGCGTACAAGGCTCGCACGAGTGCCCTCATCCCACTGCCACCGCGGAAGGCGTAGAACTGTCGGACTACTTCGATGGAGCGAGGGCGACGACCTTGGCGAAGTCCACGGCCTTCGCACCGACGTCGATGCGCTTCGTCTCCTGACCGCTGACGGTCCCCACGAGCACGATCGCGCCCGATGCGTCCGCGACCACGAGCTGCTCGCCCACGACAGCACCCGCGAGCGGGTGCCCGGCAAGCTGCCATGTGGTGAGTGGATTGAGACTTCCGGCTTCGAATCTCACGACTTCACCGTCGTCAGTGACGTCCCCTGACCACGTCCAGAGCAGCAGGGTGTCACCCGCGAGAGCGATCGCGCTGACCGGGGCCGACAGCGGTGGCGCAACGGTCTTGGCGACAACGGTTGCCTCCGCGGAATCGACGATCGCTACAGAGAGCTTCTTCCGATCGAGAGTCGGGCCCGCGATGGCGATCCTACCGTCACCGATCCCGCCTATCGCCGTCGGGCTCAGGGGGACTGCCACCGTAAGGGTGGCCATGGTCGAAGGATCGACACGCAGCAGGGCGAATCTGGGCAGAGTGCGCGGCTTCTCGATGACTTCGTTCGTCCAGAGTGCTGCCTCCCCAAGGCGACCGGAATGGCGAGAAGCGTAGCATCGGCGAATACACGCAACAACGGGGCGCAAGTGATTGCCGACGAAAGAGCCCCTCCGGCTACCGGTCGTTCAGGTAGCGCGCGCACCACTTCTCGAAGAGCGAGTCGGCCGGGAATCCGGCGTCCTTATCGAATCCGGCCTTTCGCCTGGCCATCTCGTTCCAGAGGTGGACGGCGTGGCTGTTCTCGATCCGCGCATCGAGCTCGGGCGTTGCCGGCTCGAAGGGCGCCAGCCACTCGCGGTAGTGGATCGGGTAGAACGCGCCCGGGTCGAGTGCCTGCTCGAGGCGACCGAAGTGGCGCAGCGCGCGGGTGAAGCCCCGCGGACCGTTCTCCCCCCACCGGACGTTGCCCCGCTCGTTCCCCTCGAAGAAGCGCCGCTTCAGCTTGTGGCGGACGGTCCGAATCCCGTCGTAGGGCAGCATACGGTTCGGTGATTCGCAGCATCGCGCCATCCACTGCCGACCCGAGCGCCACCGC
>JANYLP010000036.1 GCA_025361445.1 Coriobacteriia bacterium | reverse complement strand
GGAAGGGTGACACGGCATCCTCCGCACATCGAGTCGGCGAGCGCGCCGACGCCGAATCCGTGATGAGCCTGACGAACCGCCTCATACCGAGCCGCCAGATCCGCGGGAAGAGCCGCGAACAGAAGCCCGCGCGCGTGCTTCTCCGCGTCGCTGCGACTAAGTATGTCGCCGCCGCGGCTCTTGAACGCCGCAGTCAGAGTAGCCTCGCGGCGCGCTCCTTCAGCGAGAGCTGCATCGATCTTCGCAGCCTGAGCGGCGCCCGCCTCGCGCTTCTCCATCTGCGCAAGCAACTCGACCTCGAGCTGCTCTACTCGCTTGAGCAGCGATTCGAGCTCCCGTGAGACCGCCTGCAGCTCCTTCGGATTGGCGATCTCGCCGGAGAGCAGCTTGGCTTGCTCGGACACCATCTTGGCCTTCAGGCCCGCGATCGTGTCATCGAGCAACCCCGACGCCTGATCCATGTGGAGCAGGACCCCCGCGGTGCGCTCCTTCAGTTTGACGATCTCGGCGATCTTCGCCCGCGCGGCCAGGATCGCGCGCTTCTCGGGCATCTCGTCGAGTTCCTTCGAGAGGCGGAGGATGGACAGATCCCTCTCCTGAAGCTCGAGCAGTATGCGAACGGTCTCCATGAAGCTGCGGCCTTTCGCTCGGTGCGTGCGCTCGCGAGCATCGTACCGTACCGGCACACACGGAAACGCTAGAGCGGCACCTCTTCAGCCCGCCGGGAGCGGAACAGGACCAGGGAGCGATACCCGGCCTCTACAAGGAGTTCACGCGCCTGGGCCAGACCGGCACCGACCTCAAGGGGATCGTGTGCGTCGGAACCCATCGTCGCGGGCACGCCGCGGCGCTGACACGCGGCCAGCAGCGGCAGCGACGGGTAGATCTCGCGCGCCGGCTTCCGCAGCCCGCCCGTGTTGACCTCGATCGCGCAGCCGCCCTCGGCCAGTGCCTCGGCGACCAGTTCGTACCACGGTGACGGATCCGCGACCGACAGGAAGCCGAACTTCTTGACGAGGTCCGCATGCGCGATGACGTCGAACAGACCGGAGCGCGCCGCACAAGCCACCTCTCTGAAGTAGCTCTCCCACATATCGTCGATCACGACGGAGTCATATCGGGCGATGAGGTCGGGATCATCGAACGCCCAGTCCTCGAGGAAGTGCACCGAGCCCAGGACCATGTCGACGTCGAGACGCTCGAGAACCTCACGAGTGAAGGGCACCCGGGCGGGCATCCAGTCGGCCTCGACGCCGCTCAGGACCTCAGGACCACCTGTCTTTCGCGAGAAGGCGGCGGCCGCGGTCACATCCTCCAGATAGGCCGATATCTCCTCATGCCGCATCGTGTAGTGCTGCGGGTAGCCCTCCGGCATCGGAAGGTGGTCGGTGAAGCAGACGACCTCGAGACCGGCCGCGCGGCCCGCCTCCACGTAGTCGATCAGGGACCCGGTCGCGTGGCCGCAGCGCGCCGTGTGCATGTGCAGGTCGATCACGAGGCCTCCCGGATGACTCCGCCGCCAATGACTCTCTCCCCTTGATAACACACGACCGCCTGACCGGGCGCCACCGAGTCGAATGCCGTCTCGGCGCTCACCTCGAGCCGGCCGTCGGCCGGGCGAGCCGTGGCTCCGTGCCCGGTCCCCCGATACCGGACACAGGCGGTGACCTGCTCGGTCGGACCCGCGCCGCGCCAGATGACGTCGTCCGCGGTGAGCCGCGCGGCGGCGAGCGAACCGCGCTCTCCCACCGTCACCGTCGATGCGGAGGCGTCGACGGCAGTGACGAACACCCGCTCGCCGGCGGAGACACCGAGCCCGCGACGCTGACCGACGGTCAGTCCCGGGACACCGTCGTGGGAGCCAACTACCGCTCCCTCCGCGTCGAGGATGGCACCGGGTGTGAACGCATCGGGCCGACGCCGGCGCACGAACGTACGGACGTCGTCATCCGGCACGAAGCACGTCTCCTGACTCTCCGCGCGCGTGGCCGACGGCAGCCTGAGGGAGACAGCCATCGCGCGCACCTCGGCCTTCGTCAGGCCGCCGACCGGGAACAGCGTGTGTTCCAACTGTTCCTGGGTCATTCGATACAGGAAGTACGACTGATCCTTGGCAGGATCGGCGCCCCGAGCCAACCATGGCACGCCGGCGTCGTCTCGCACGATCCGCGCGTAGTGCCCGGTCGCGAGGAACTCGGCGCCCTGCAGCGCAACGCGACGCATGAGCTCGGAGAACTTGACGCGGTCGTTGCAGACGATGCACGGGTTGGGCGTCCGTCCGTCGGCGTACTCGTCGCAGTACGGCCCGATCACCTCCCGCTCGAAGACCTCAGCGAATTCGAGCGTGTAGTGCGGGATACCGATCGCGTCGCACACCCTCTTGGCTGACCGCGCGCCATCAAGGGAACAGCAGCCGTCGACGGGGTCGTCGCCCGAGAGAAGCCGCATGGTCACGCCCGTCACGTCGTGTCCGTCCCGCACGAGAAGGGCGGCCGCAACCGAGGAGTCGACTCCCCCGCTCATGGCGACGAAGACGCGCGCCTTCCCAGTCACGGTCACTCGGATCCGCTACTCGTGCAGATGGCAGGCGTCGGCAGCTGCTGCGGTGTCCGCGGCAGCAGGCTCCTCTTCTTCCCCGTGCGGGTCGAAGTTCGGGTCCTCTGACAGGATCTTGCCGGCGATCGGAGCCCGTCCGTGCTTCACGAGGAAGTCGTCGACGGCCACCTTCAGACCGTCGGTGGCCAGGACCGAACAGTGCATCTTCGCGGGAGGCAGACCTCCGAGCTCCTCAGCGACCTGCTTCTTCGTGATGGCGACGGCGTCCTGGATCGTCATGCCCTTCGCAAGCTCTGTCACGATCGACGAGGTCGCTATCGCGGCGCCACAGCCAAGCGTCTGGAACTTGAGATCCGTGATGTGATCGGTGTCGTCGACCTTGATCGTGATCTTCATCACGTCACCGCACACCGGGTTGCCGACCTCCCCCACGCCGTCCGCATCGTCGATGACGCCGACATTGCGCGGGTTGTTGAAGTGGTCCATGACCTTGTCGGAGTAGAGCACGGGGATCGTCCCTTCAAAGTGTTGGAGCGGGTCTAAGCGGAAGCGCCGAACATCTTTGCGTAGACGGGCGACATCGCCCGAAGCAGATCGACGATCGGCGGGAGCTTCTCGAGCAGGTAGTCGACATCGGAATCACTGGTGTAGCGACCGACGGTGACACGCAGAGAACCGTGCGCGATCTCGGGCTTGAGTCCGATGGACAGGAGAACGTGGCTCGGCTCCAGGGATCCCGACGAGCACGCGGAACCGGTCGAGACCGCGATACCGAGGTTGTCGAGCCGCAGAAGCATCGCCTCGCCCTCGACCCCGTTGATCGAGAGGTTGGCCGTCCCCGGAAGGCGCGGAACGTCTCGGCCACCGTTCAGAGCGGTATGCGGCATCTTCAGCACACCGTCGATCACCCGATCGCGCAGCGCTTCGAGGCGCGGACCCTCGGTGGCTCGCTCGGCCAGCATGAGGTCGAGTGCCTTGGCGATGGCGGTGGCTCCCGCGACGTTCTGGGTGCCCGAGCGCTTCTTCGACTCCTGGCCTCCGCCCGTCATGAAGACATCGAACGGGGTCCCGCGCTTCAGGTACAGCGCGCCCACGCCCTTGGGACCGTAGATCTTGTGCGCCGAGAACGAGGCGGCGTCCACTCCGTTGTCGACGGCGTCCCACTCCACCTTGCCGAGTGCCTGGATGGCATCCGTGTGGAAGTAGCCACCGACCTGATGAGTGGCCGCAGCCAGCTCCTTGATCGGCTGGACGGTCCCGAGCTCGTTGTTGGCGTGCATGACACTCACAAGAACGGTCGATTCCCGCAGCACCGCGCGAAGGTCATCAGCGTGGACGATGCCGTCCTCGCGCGGGCGGAGCTCCGTGACCTCGAACCCCTCCGTGGCCAGGTGATGCGCCGGCTCAAGGATCGCATGATGTTCGAACGATGAGACGATCACGTGATCGCCCTTGCCCCGCGCCCGTCCGGCGCGTGCGATTCCGAGGACGGCGGCGTTGTCGCCCTCGGTCCCTGCGCCGGTGAAGATGACCTCCGCGGGGTTGGCTGCACCGATGTTCGCCGCGAAGGACTCGCGTGCGGCCTCAAGCGCGCGATAGCCGTCACGGCCGAGCGCGTAGAGGCTATTGGGATTCCCGAACCGCTCCGTGAGGAACGGCAGCATGACCTCGACCACACGAGGGTCGACCGGCGTGGTCGCCGCGTAGTCGAGGTAGACCGACCTAGGGGTGACGTCGCTCATCGCTGCACTGACTCCTTCGAATCTCTCTCCGATATGTCCAGGTCGAACTTCGCCTGCCTCACGGACAGGTCCGCGAGCGTGGTCGTGTCGAAAACGTCGCGCAACGCCTCAGTCGCCTTTGCCCAGACACCCGCCGCGGCACACGCGCCACTGCGGCCGCACAGCGAGCCCCCATCGCACGTCGTGGGAGCGAGCGGTCCCTCGAGTGCCTCGACGACCTCCAGTACCGTGATCTCGCGGGGGTCGCGCGTCAGAGAGAACCCTCCGCGCGCGCCGCGGATGGCGCTGACGAGGCCCGCCTTCCGAAGTGCTGCGAGCAGCTGCTCGAGGAACTTCGTGGGAACGCCCTGGCGCTCGGAGACCTCACGGGCGCTGACCGGCCCGTCACCATAGCGCACGCCCAGATCGATCAGGGCGAGCAGTCCGTACTCACTTCGGGCGGTCAGTCTCATGGTCGGTCGGCGCCTCTCACGGGCTAATCTCTACTGCTTCGGTATGATATCGCGCCGCGACGCCGCGCGCAAACCCCGGGTCGCGCGAAGCTCCCCCGTAAACGGCGATACCGGGGCCGGCCCCATCGCTTTCAGACGGCCGTCCGCACCCTTTCGGCTACCGCTCGCATCGGCCCACTACCCTCTCAGCGCATAGAGGGCAATCGCGGTTGCAAGCCCGAGGGCAGCCGTGCTAGATTGCACTCCCGGTCTTGGGGGGAGGACCCGCAAGACTGATGCAACGGACGGACATCCGCGGTCGATAGCCACAGGGTGGCGAGGACCCACCGGATTCCCCGCTCGCAAGAAGGGCCCCGGCGCTCGTGCGTCGGGGCCCTTCTCTTTGTGTGAGCGTATGGTTGCCGGAACCTACATCCCCTTCAGCAGATTCGCCATCTCGATCGCCGAGCTGGCTGCGTCCCAGCCCTTGTTGCCGTGCTTCGTACCGGCACGTTCAACCGCCTGCTCGATCGAATCCGCGGTCACGACACCGAATGCGACCGGCACTCCGGTCTTGAGCGACACCTGGGCGACGCCCTTCGATACCTCGGCCGCCACGTACTCGAAGTGCGGCGTGGCACCGCGAATCACGACGCCGAGCGCAACGATCGCGTCGTACTTCTTCGAGGACGCCATCCTCTCGGCGACGAGAGGGATCTCGAACGCACCGGGGACCCAGGCCACGTCGACGTCGTCCACACCCACTCCATGACGCGCGAGTGCGTCCTGTGCGCCGCCGAGCAAACGGCTCGACAGCAGTTCGTTGAAGCGGCTCACGACGATACCGACCTTCAGGCCGGATCCGATCAGGTCACCTTCGTACACGGTCATTCCGTTCCTCCTGTCTCGATCTCTGTCGCGCGACCGCCGTCGTCCAGATCGAGACGGTGGCGCATCTTCTCCCTCTTCGTGCGCAGGTACTCGATGTTCTCGGGCGTGGACGGTACTTCGAGCGGCACCTGCTGCGCCACCGCGAGCCCGTATCCTTCGATCCCGCTGATCTTCTTGGGGTTGTTCGTCATCAGGCGCATCGACGTGACACCGAGGTCCACGAGGATCTGCGCACCGATGCCGTAGTCGCGCAGGTCGGCCGGAAACCCGAGGGCCTCGTTGGCCTCGACCGTGTCGCAGCCATGCTCCTGAAGCTCGTACGCGCGCAGCTTCATGGCGAGCCCGATCCCGCGGCCCTCATGGCCGACCATGTAGAGGATGACTCCCCTGCCCTCGGCCTGAACGCGGCGCATCGCCTCCTCCAGTTGCGCGCCACAATCGCACCGCAGCGAGTGGAAGACGTCACCTGTGAGGCACTCGGAGTGGACCCGGACGAGGATGTCGGAACCGTCGCCGATCTCACCAGCGACCAGTGCCAAGTGCGTGGAACCGTCGACCCGGCTCTCGTAGCCGTAGGCGGTGAACTCCCCGAAGCGGGTCGGCAGCTTGACCGTGGCGACACGCTCGACGAGATGATCGTAGCGGCGACGGTAGCGGATGAGGTCGGCGACCGTGACCATCTTCAGGCCGAAGCGACGGGCGACCTCCTCGAGCTGGGGACGGCGCGCCATCGTGCCGTCCTCGTTGATGATCTCGCAGATGAGACCCGCCGGCGCCAGCCCGGCGAGCCGCGCAAGATCCACAGAGGCCTCGGTATGACCCGCCCGCTCCAGGACGCCGCCCGGACGCGCACGCAGCGGGAAGACGTGACCCGGCATCGACAGGTCCTCAGGTCGGGTCGCCGGATCGATGAGGGCGCGCACGGTCACCGCTCTGTCGGCGGCCGAGATGCCCGTCGTGATCTTGCCTTTGGCGCCCACCGAAACATGGAACGCGGTGCCCTGGTTCGACGTGTTCGTTTGCACCATGGGCGGGATGCCCAGGTAGTCGACGCGCTCGGCGGACAGCGGCACGCAGACAAGCCCACGACCGTTGGTGATCATGAAGTTGACCGCCTCGGGTGTCGCCTTCTCCGCGGCCATGACGAAGTCGCCCTCGTTCTCGCGGTCCTCGTCGTCGACCACGATAAGGATCCGCCCTGCGCGGATCTCCTCGATCGCCTCTTCGATGGTTGCGAACGGAGTTCCGGCGGCGGTCATCGGCCCTCCGCCAAGTCCTTCAGCATGTCGCCCAGTCCACGTCGCGGCGGCCGTGCGGTGGAGTCCTCGTCGGTGCCCATGAAGGTGCGGACGTAGCGCTGCACGTACTTTGCGAACATGTCGGTCTCTAGGTTGACCTTCGCGCCGATCGGCTTGTCCTTGAGCGTGGTCGACTCCTCGGTGTGCGGCACGACGACAACGCCGAAGCCGTCGTCGAAGACCCGCGCGACGGTGAGCGAGATGCCGTCGACGGCGACGGATCCCTTCTCGATCACGAGTTCACGGATCTCCGGCGGCGCCGTGAAGCGATACTGAACGGCATTGCCCGCGGACTGGCGCATCGCCACCGTCCCCACCGCGTCCACGTGACCGGTGACGATGTGGCCACCCAGCCGGTCGGAGAGACGCAGCGCCCGCTCGAGGTTGACGCTACCTCCCTGGCGAAGCTCGCTGATCGTAGAGCGGCCGACCGTCTCGTCGCTGACGTCCACGAGGAACGCGCCGCGCAGGAACTTGGTCACGGTGAGGCACACGCCGTCAACCGCGACGGAGTCCCCGATCGTCATGTCGCGACCGAAGTCGGGCGCGTAGATCTCAAGGCGCATGCCGCCGGCGACGCGCTCTGTGCGTGCGACGATGCCTTTGGTCTCGATGATCCCGGTGAACATGGTGTCTTCTCGCTCCTTCGCCCAGTGGTGAGCTTCGATTCCCTACTCCGAGTCGTATTCAGCATAGCGGCGGGGCCGCCACACCGTCACCGCATCGTCCCCGATCACCGCCGCCTCGACCGCTCTCATCGGTCGCGACAGTGTGGAGGGGTCGTCCTGAGGCTCGCCGACGAACAGCGACGGAGCCTCCTCACCTCCCAGTCCCCCCGCATGAATGAGAACGAGCTCGTCCACGAGACCGGCAGACATGAGAGACCCGAACAGCCGCGGGCCGGGTTCGACGAGAAGGGAGACCACGTCCGTCGCTGCCAGTGCCTCCATGACCCCGAGAAGGCCGCGCTCGGTCTCGTACGCGACCGCGATGGCACCGGCCCCTGCAAGTCCAAAGTCGAGGTCGAGTGCGTCCGGGACAAGAACGTGGACGGCTCCCAGACCGTCATGGAACATGCGGCGATCAGGCGAGGGCTGCTCTGTGCGCGCGAGGACGAACCGCAGCGGCTGGCGCGCCACGGGCGCACCCTCCGTATCACGCACGGTGAGTGAGGGGTCATCGACGGCGACCGTTCCGGAGCCGACGAGGATCGCGTCGGCCCGCGAGCGAAGTCCCATCGTGAATGCACGTGCCGCCTCACCCGTGAGTGCTGAACGGACGCCCTGTGCGAGTGCGGGGCGGCCGTCGAGCGTCAGCGCCACCTTCACACGGACGAACGGCCGGCCCGTCGAGTGACGGTGTATCCACTCGAGGTCGAGTTCATGGAAAGGTCGAGGGTCCTCGGCGAAGACGACCTCGATACCTTCGCGCCTAAGCGCGTCGGCGCCTCCCGCTGCGATCGGATTGGGGTCCGCGACGCCCACGACGACGCGTGTCACACCCGCCCGCGCGAGCGCCGCTGCACACGATGGCGTACGCCCCGTATGGGCGCAGGGCTCGAGAGTCACGTAGGCGGTCGCCCCGCGAGCGCGGTCGCCGGCGGCAGCGATCGCGACGGCCTCCGCGTGCGGAGCGCCGGCCCGCTCGTGCCAGCCCTCCCCCACGACCTCGCCGTCACGCACGAGGACACACCCCACGATGGGGTTGGGAGAGGTGGTTCCGCGTCCGCGCTCAGCGAGTTCGCAAGCGCGACGCAGATGCGGGTCGGCGACGACCGAGAACGGTGCGCCGAAGTGACGAGTCATGAGCGACATCCTTCTTCCATCCGGACTGTGACCGTCGGCCCCGGAATCTCACCGGATCGGCCCCCCGACTCTCACCGAGGGGTTCGCGGGCTTTCACCGCCGGTGGGGAGTTGCACCCCGCCCTGAAGAACGTTTCGAAGTGTAGCAGGAGACTGCGGATCTGGGAAAGCAGCCGGGCCTCAGCGTGCGAAGAGGATGAGACCTGCGACGATGAGCACGATGATGCCGATGGCCGCGAACTCGATGGCCAGTCCCTTGAAGAACTCCGGCCACGTCTGGGTGGCGATCTTCGTCCGCTTCTCACGCGAACGCTCGAGCATCGACTTCCACGCGCCGTCCAGGAACTGGCCGGGACCCTGATCGATGCGAACGGCGCTCATCGGCCCAGTGCCGATGCCCCGGCCGCCCGGATCGCTTCAAGCGCCGCAGCCGGGTCGGGACGGCCGAAGATCGCGTTGCCGGCGACCAGCAGCCGCGCACCTGCCGCACAGACCAGCGGGGCGGTGGTCTCGTCGATGCCTCCGTCGACCTCGATCTCGGCAGAGGAACCACACGCACGAAGCAGGTCGGCGACCTGCGAGATCTTCTCAAGCGCCACCGGCATGAAGGACTGCCCACCGAACCCGGGGACGACGCTCATGACGAGCACGAAATCCACGTCAGCGATCCCCTCGGCGATCGCTGACACGGGAGTCGCGGGATTGAGCGCGACGCCTGCCTTAGCGCCGGCGGCTCTGATGGTTCGAAGCACAGCAGGAAGGTCCCTGCACGCCTCGACGTGGACGCTGACCATGTCCGCGCCCGCCTTGAGATACCAGTCCACCGTGTCGTCAGCGTTGTCGATCATCAAGTGCACGTCGAGCGGCAGCGTCGTCGTGCGCTTGAGCGCGCGCACCACCGGCGGCCCGATCGTGAGATTCGGCACGAAGTGGCCGTCCATCACGTCGACGTGCACGACGTCGGCGCCGGCTGTCTCAGCGAACGCGACAGCTTCACCGAGGCGCGTGAAGTCCGCAGAAAGGATCGAGGGCGCCATCCGCACTCTGTCGGTCACAAGGTCACCCTTCGCCGGGAAGACGGGCAGGATCAGTCCTCGACGAGCTCGAGTCCGTGCAGCTCGTCACGCGCTTCACGTCCGAGAAGAGCTTCCTCGCCCGCGGAGACGGGCACGCCCTCATAGAGAACGGCGTGGACCTGACTCGTGATCGGCAGGTCGACACCCATCCGCTCGCCGAGCGCCTTGACGGCGATGCAGGCGAACGCGCCTTCAGCGACCATGTTCGTCTGCGCGCGCCAGCCCTCGAGCGTCCCGCCGCGCCCGACGAACTCGCCGAGCGCACGGTTGCGGGAGTTCTTGGACGTGCAGGTGGCGATCAGGTCGCCCACACCCGCAAGGCCCATGTAGGTGAGCGGGTTCGCGCCCATCGCATGCCCGAGACGGCTCATTTCGGCCAGGCCGCGCGTCATCAGCGTCGCCTTGGTGTTGTCGCCGTACCCGACGCCGTCGGATACGCCGGCAGCGACCGCGACGACGTTCTTGCTCGCCCCGCACAGCTCAACGCCGACCACATCCGGGTTGGTGTACACGCGGAAGAACCGCGTCATGAACAGGTCCTGGAACAACCGGCCGACGCCCTCATCGTACGAAGCGATGACCGTAGCCGAAGGAACGCCCTTCCCTACCTCTTCCGCGTGGTTCGGGCCGGAAAGACCGGCGAGGCGGTCGCGATTACCGAGGACGTCCTCGAGCACCTCGGTCATCAGCAGCAGGGTGCCTTCCTCGACACCTTTGCTCAGGATGACGACCGGCGTCGATGACGGCAGGTACGGCGCCATCGACGCTGCAGTGGTGCGAACGCCCATGCTCGGAGTGACCATAACGACGGCCTCGGCACCGAAGAGCGCTCGTTCCATGTCCGGGGTCGCGGTCACGCAGTGCGGCAGGACTATGTCCTTCATGAACAGCGGGTTCTGGTGCTGCGCGTTGATGCCCGCAGCGATCTCGGGCTCACGGGCCCACATCGACACCGTGTGCCCCTTGCCGCCAAGGAGCCACGACGCGCTCGTGCCCCACGAACCGGCACCGATGACAGCTATCCGCGTCATGACGACTCCTTCTGGCGATGGTCCGACGCGCGTCCCATCGTAATCCTCGGTTCCTCGTGGTGCATTAGTCGAACGATGTTGGAGCGGTGCGCGAATATCACGAGCGGCACGGCGGCGCATGCAAAGGCGAGAAGTACGAGGCGATCGGCGTACAGGCCCCAGGTGACCAGCGGAAGCGCGAGCGCGGTGATGATCGAGGCAGCGGATACGATCCGCACGATGACGATCAGCAGGACGAAGATGACCAGAAGGGCGAAAAACACCTTCGGCATCAGCACGAGGATCGCGCCGGCCGCCGTGGCGACGCCCTTCCCGCCCCGCAGGCGGAAGTAGGGTGAGTACATGTGACCCGCCATGGAAGCGACGCCGGCTGCGATGATCAGCAGGTCACGACCACTGGTGGGCCAGGCCGCGTCCGCGAGAAGGAAGCGGGCGACCAGGGCCGGCACGACGCCCTTCGCCACGTCCAGAAGTGCTACGGCAAGGGCCGCCTTCCAGCCCAGAGTGCGGAAGATGTTCGTCGCACCCGTGTTCCCGGAGCCGACCGTCGTGATGTCCAGGTGATAGAAGCGGCGCGCCACGATGACGCCGAACGGGACGCCGGCGAGGAGATAGCCGAAGGCGACGGCTGCAGCCACCCGCCACGCGAGGTCGAGGATGCTCACGCGCCTCTCAGTCCTTCATCCTGAACTTGAGAGTCAGGGGCGTGCCGCTGAAATCGAAAGCCTCACGCAGACGATTCTCGAGATACCGCTTGAAGTTCTCGTCGACGAGCTTCGGATGGTTCGCGAAGAACGTGAAGCCGGGAGGCTTCGTCCGCGTCTGAGTACCGTACTTGATACGAAGATGTACGCCGTTGCGGCTGATCGTGTGACCGGTGTCGCGCAGGTCTGCCAGGAAGCGGTTGAGCTTGCTGGTCGTGACCTCCTGGGTGTAGTTGGCCCAGACGGCATCGATGGACTTGAACACCTTGTCGACGCCGCGCCCGGTGAGCGCCGAGATGCGCTGGATCGGCGCGTAGCCGACGAAGCCGAGCTTGCGCGGCAGATCGACCTCGAGCGCGTCCTTCACGTCGTCATCCGCCAGCAAGTCCCACTTGTTCAACACGATCACGATCGCGCAGCCGCGCTCCTCGGCGAAGCGCGCGACTCGCTGATCGCCGTCGGTGATGCCCTCGGACGCGTCGATCACGAGCAGCGCGACGTCCGCGCGATCGATCGCCCGCATCGCGCGCACGAAGCTGTAGTACTCGACAGACTCGTCGATCTTCGATTGACGCCGAAGACCGGCGGTGTCAACGAGGCGATACTGCACGCCATCGCGCTCGACGACCGTGTCGATGGAGTCGCGCGTGGTGCCCGCCACTCCGCTGACGATCGAGCGCTCGGCGCCGATGAGACGGTTGTAGAGCGAAGACTTGCCGGAGTTCGGTCGTCCGATGATCGCGATGCCACGCTCGGCCTCTTCGGTCTCCGGCTCGGCCTCAGGCAGCGCAGCCACGAGCTCGTCGAGAAGGTCGCCGGTGCCGTGCCCGTGAAGGGCTGATGCGGCGCGCGGCTCCCCGAGTCCGAGGTTCCAGAACTCGTAGGAAGCGGTCATGTCGTTGGGAGTGTCGCATTTGTTGACCACGAGGAAGACGGGGCGCGACGACTTGTGGAGGATGCGAGCGACATCCTCATCGCCCGCGGACAGGCCCGTCTTGCCGTCGACTATGAACAGGATCGCGTCGGCCTCTTCGGCCGCAACGATCGCCTGCTTCCGGATGGAATCGCCGAAGGCGTCGTCGGTACCCAGCTCGATGCCGCCGGTGTCGACGAGCATGAACTCGCGCCCGTTCCAGTCCGTGCGGTGATAGCTGCGATCGCGTGTGACCCCGCGCATGGCGTGGACGATGGCGTCCGAACCTTGAACGAGGCGGTTGACGAGAGTGGACTTGCCGACGTTAGGACGGCCTACCACCGCTACGATGGGAATCGACATGAGGAATCACCCGCTGCTTGGGGTGGACAGTTCCATTAGCGCGGTGACCAGACCCGCGGCGTCGCATGATACCAGACGCACGTCACACCCGGCCTCATCCTGGATACGCTGCAGGTCGTGACCGTCGAGCGTCACGCCATCGTCGTTGAACACGACGTCCGGAAGCAGGTACGTCTCACCCGCGTGCGCGCCCCCGCGCGCCCGCGCATCCGCGAAGATCGCTGCCTCAAGGTCCGACCCGCCCAGGAGTCCCGCCACCGTGACGGTCGCCCCAAGAAGCTCGTTGCGCACCGGCAATACCCGCACCGCGCATCCACCCCCGGAGATGGTGCGTGCGAGAGCGTCGAGTACGGGTGCGAACAGTTCGCCTGTGACGAGCACGACGCCGCGCACATGTTGCGTCCGGCCGCTGAACTCCTTCAGCAGCTCGGCCATCTCGTCGAGGAAGGACCGCGCCATCCCGATACCGTTCTCGAACTGCGGAAAGCCATCATAGTCGTCCCACGACGGCAACGGCGAGTGCGCCGTCAGGTAGAACTCATCGGCGGCCTGCACCCACGTCTCGCCACGTTCGGCACGCATCCGGAGTTGCCAAGGGGTGAGCTGTGCAAGCAACGCGGCTGCCTGCTGGGCCGTGTGATACCCGGGCATGCCTGCGCGAGCATGGCGCGTCAGGCCAACCGGAACGACGCCGACGGAAGCCACTCCCGGTCGTGCGGCCAGCCACTCGAGAGTGCGGTCCAGTACTGGACCGTCGTTCAACCCCGGGACGACGACGATCTGCGTATGCAGCACGACCCCGCCCGCGAGCAGGGTATCGATGAACTCGAGGGCCCGATCGTCCACCGTCGGGCAGACCAGGTGCCGGCGAACGTCCGCATCCACCGCGTGTACCGATACGTGCAAGGGTGACAGTCTCTGCTCCAGGATGCGATCGATGTCGTCGTCGTCGAGGTTCGTCAGCGTGACGAAGTTCCCCACGAGGAACGAGAGCCTGAAATCATCGTCGCGAACGTAGAGTGACGGCCGCATGCCCGGCGGAAGCTGTCCGACGAAACAGAACGTACACGCGTTGTCACACTCGCGGATGCCGTCGAACACGACAGCGTCGAAGTCGAGACCCCAACCTTCGTCGAGGTCGCGACCGATGGTCAGAGTGCGCGGTACCTCATCGCCGGTCCGCACCGATACCGTCACCGAGCCGGCGTCCGCAAGCCACATCCAGTCGATGACGTCACGCACGGGACGGCCATCGGCGCTGACGATAACGTCGCCGGGTGCGATCCCGGCGCGAGCCATAGCACCCCCGGATTCCACAGCGCTGACCCGGCCGCCGATCCCCGCCGACGGGGCCTCAGTCGGATACGTCATCCGTCATCGCCTCGATCGCCGCGACGACACCCGCCATCTGCTCGTCCGGGGTCGATGCGCCCGCCGTGACGCCCACGCTGTGTGCGCCGCGGAACCAGACCGGGTCGAGTTCCTCGGCCGTCTCGACGTGGTGCACGCGGGCGTTGACACTCCGGCAGATCTCAGCGAGCCGCGTGGTGTTACCGGAGTTGTGGCCGCCGACGACGACCATGACGTCGACGCCCCGCGCGAGTTCGCCCGCAGCACTTTGGCGCTTACCCGTCGCAGAGCAGATCGTGTTGTGAACCTTGAGTTCGCTCACGCGCGGTAGGAGGGCTGCAACGACCTGGTTCAGTCGCTCGAGCGACTGGGTGGTCTGAACGACTATCCCTACCTTCCGCGACGGTAGGTGGGCAGGGATGTCCGAGACTTCCTCTACGACGATCGCATCGCCGCCTGCGTGCGCGACGATACCCTCGACCTCAGGATGGTCGGCCTCTCCGACGATGACGATGCTGTACCCATCCGCCTTGAGTTGCTGCGCGGCTTCCTGAGCACTCGACACGAACGGGCACGTCGCGTCCACAACCTCGAGCCCGCTCGCAGCGGCCGCCTCGATGATCGCCGGATCGACGCCATGGGTCCGGATGACGAGGATGCCCTCCCCCGCCTCGTCGAACACCTTTGCGACCTCGACGCCGCGCGCTCTCAGAGCCTCGACAGCCTGCGGGTTGTGGATCAGCGGCCCGAGTGTGTGGACCGGTCTTCCGGTCGCCGCCGCCTCATCCGCGAGCTTGAGCGCTCGCTCTACCCCGTAGCAGACACCCGCATGGCGCGCGACCTGGACCTTCATCGACCTGCCACCTTCCGGGCGTTCGCGAGCTGTCCGGTGATGCGGAGCATGACCTCGGCGGTCATGGCTCCGACAACCTCCTTGCGCCCCAGTCCGTCGAAGTCCGCGGCGCGTATCGGAGTGCCGACGGAGACGGTGATGCGCGGAAAGCGCATCCTGCGCGCACCATGGGGCTTGATCAGATCGGTACCCGAGATGCCGACGGGGACCAGCGGCACGTCCGAACGCATCGCAAGGAATGCCGCGCCGCCCTGCGCCTCGGCCTCGCCGGCGAAGTTGCGCGTCCCCTCGGGGAAGACGGCAACCGGTTCGCCTGACTTGAGATACGCGCCGGCCTTTGCGATGGCGGTCCTGTCGGCATTGCCGCGGTCGACCGGGAACGCCCAGAACTTGTCCAGGCACCAGCCAAGGAAGTCGTTGCTCCACAGCTCGGTCTTGGCCATGAAGTGGGTCGGCCGGGGGACGACGCACCACAGCAGCACGGGGTCGGCATACGAGATGTGGTTCCCGGCCATCACGTAGCCGCCGGAAGCCGGAAGGTTCTCGCGCCCGACCAGCTTCACCCTGAAGATGAGCAGGAGCAGCCGCCCCAAGGTGGCGCGCACGATGTGCGCGATCCAGAAGACGCGCGGCGGATGCGGAGTCCTCATCGGCGCTCGGCAACGAGGGTCTCGATGGCGCAGACGACCTCGCGGATCGTCATGCCGGTCGTGTCGAGCTCGATGGCGTCGGCCGCCTTGAGCAGCGGAGACGCCGAACGGGAGGAGTCGTACGTGTCGCGCCGCCGCAGGTCCGCAAGGACCTCGTCGTAGGTCATTCCAGCGCCGCGGCGCTCCATGTCGATCGTGCGCCGCCGAGCTCGCTCCTCAGAGCTTGCGGTGAGGAAGATCTTCAGCTCGGCATGCGGAAAGACGACGCTACCTATATCGCGACCTTCGAGTACGGTGTCGTGCTCGCGCCCGGCGATGCGGCGCTGCTGCTCGACCATCGCGGCACGCACGCCCGGAACGGCCGACACGGGGCTTACGGCCCTGTCGGCCTCCGGAGTGCGGATCGCGGCGGTCACGTCGCGGCCGTCGACCTCGACGTGCGTCGCCAGGCCGCTGCCGCCTTCGCGGCCGAAGTGGATGTGTGCCTCGAGCGCTAGGCGGGTCAGTGCCTCGCCGTCGTCCAGCGCGATGCCACGGCGTTGCGCTTCAACGGCGATCGCCCGGTACATCGCGCCGGTGTCGAGGTAGGCCATCCCGAGTTCCGTGGCGATAGCGCGAGCAACGGTTGACTTGCCGGACGCTGCCGGGCCGTCGATAGCGACGATCATGGGCGACTGACGGTCCTTTCGCGACGTGCGGATTTGCTGTGGCAGGTACGGCGGAAGCGTAGCAGACAGGTGGCCGCCTTACCGCGCAGCGGCCCCGGCCGTCATCGGCCCGTCGACTGCGCCAGCGACGCGAGGTCCTCGGCGAAGCGGGGGTAGCTCACGTCGACTGCGTCCCATCCCTCGACGGTGACGGGGCCGGCAGCGATCAGCGAAGCGACGGCCCACGCCATCGCAAGCCGGTGATCGCCCTTGCTGTCGAGCGTACCGCCGCGGAGCCGTGCCGGGCCATCGACCTCGAGCCAGTCGTCGCCGGTGCGCACGACGACGCCGAGGCGCCCGAGACCGACCGCGATCTCCGCAAGACGATCCGACTCCTTCACACGAAGCTCGCCGATGCCCTCGAACCGCGTCGTACCCTGCGCCGTGCACGCGACCACCGCGAGCACCGGGACCTCATCGATGAGAGAGGGAGCCTCCTTCGCAAGAACCGTCGTCGCAGTCAGCCCTCGGCGGAAACTCGCAGTGATCGTGCCCACAGACTCGGCCCCGATGGCTCGGCCGACCTCCGCGTCCACGTCGGCTCCGAGCCTCTGAAGCACCCGCATGAAGCCCAGGCGCGTGGGGTTGAGAGCGACTTCCGGAAGCACGATCTCGCTCCCCGGGACGATCAACGCCGCGCCGATCAGGAACGCGGCGGAAGAGGGGTCCGCGGGGACCGCGAGGTCCGTTGCGGTCATGTGGGCCGGCCCGGTCACCGCGCACGTCGCCTGGCCCCCACCGCACGAGATGGAGACCCCGAAGGCCGGCAGGAGAAGTTCGGTGTGGTCGCGGCTCAGCGCGGGCTCGGTCACGACCGTATCGCCCGTGGCCCTGATCCCGGCCAGGAGCACCGCCGTCTTGACCTGCGCGCTCGCTACCGGGGATTCGAAAGCCACGCCGCGCAGCGAGCCACCAGTGATCGTCACCGGCAGGCGCCCGTCGGTGGTGGTGACACGCGCGCCCATCGACTGAAGCGGCTCCGTCACGCGCCGCATCGGCCGCCGCCGAAGGGAGGCGTCGCCATCGAGCGTCACGGTGACGGGCCATCCCGCCAGCACCCCGAGCAGGAGGCGGCATGTGGTTCCGCTGTTACCGCAGTCGATCGCTTCGCGCGGACACTGGGGACCGCGCGCGCCCCATCCGGTGACCGCGAGTTCGAGTCCCGTGGCGCTCTTGCCCTCGAAACGCACGTCCACACCCAGCGCACGCACAGCCGCGATGGTGGAGCGCACGTCCGCGGAGTCGAGGATGCCCCTGAGCCGGCTCGTGCCTTCCGCCATCGCCGCGAACAACACGACGCGGTGCGAGATCGACTTGTCACCAGGAACGCGCACGGTCCCGGAAAGAGAACGCTCGGTCGGTGCGAACCGCCGACTCACGCGCCTCCCCCTTCCGGGGCAAGCGGCTCGAGGACCGGCTCGAAGCCGTCCGCCGTCAGTGCCGCAACCAGCGCATCGGCGTCACCTTCGTCGGTGAGCAGCAGGTGCAGGACTGCGGTGTCCTCGGTGACATGATCGATGCCGATGTCCTCGACGTTGCATCCGGCGCGAGCCGCGGCCTGGGTGATCGCGCTGATCGCTCCGGGGCGGTCGGTCATCGGCACGGTGAGCTCGCGCAGGCGCTCGGATGCGGGCACCCACTGCGCGGGCAGGGAGCGGCGCACTTCAGCGGCGCGCGCGAGCCACGTGCGCATACCCGCGCGGTCGCTCGCGCGCACGAGAGCCGCGAACTCCGCCAGTTGCGCTCCGAGTTCGTCGAGGCCGCGGACGACCGCATCTCCGTTGTCGAGGCAGATGCCCGTCCACAGGTCGGGCGAGCCGGCGGCGATCCGCGTCATGTCCTTGAACCCGCCGGCGGCCAGTCGCAGAACGTCCGATCCGGCCCGGGCACGCTCGGATGCCATGTTCGTCAGAGCGGAAGCGGCCACGTGCGGCACGTGACTGATGGCCGCCACTGCTTCGTCGTGTGCAGACGCCTCGAGCGATATCACGCGGGCGCCGATCGATGTCACGAGCCGGTGCAGCCGGCCGTAGACGTCCGCATCTGTGTCGCCGGCCGGCGTCAGGACGTAGTAGGCGCCCCGGAACAGCTCCGGATCGGCCGCTGCCACGCCGCTGCGCTCGCTTCCGGCCATCGGGTGTCCGCCGATGAACGTGGCCCGCGGGTCGAGCAGCCGAGCGGCATCGGCAACGACGTCGGCCTTCGTCGACGCCACGTCGGTCACGACCCCCGCGTAGCCCACCTCGCCGAGCATCTCCAGCCATTCCGATGCGACCGCAGCTGGCGTGGCGAGCACCACCAGATCGGCGGTCAGTAGAGCAGGATCGAAACCCTCCACCGGCACAGCGTCATCGATCACGCCCATCTCAAGGGCAAGCGCGAGCGCGGACTCGTCGCGGTCGATGCCTGTGACGCGCGGCGCGTCGGGAAGCGTGCGCAACGCCGCGGCGAGAGAACCGCCGACGAGGCCGACTCCTACGACGATGACGTGCTCGAAGGCAGCGCTCACAGGTGCTTTCCCTCCAACGCCACGCGTGGGCCGAGCGTCGAAGCGAGCTCGGCGAACGCGTCCAGGTCGAGCGACTGCGGGCCGTCGCAGCGAGCATGTTCGGGATCGGGGTGCACTTCCACGATGAGGCCGTCCGCGCCGGCAGGTATGGCCGCACGGCACATCGGGGCGATCAGGTCACGGCGCCCGGTCGCGTGGGACGGGTCCACGATGACCGGCAGGTGTGTGAGGATCTTGAACGCTGCCACGGCCGCAAGATCGAGCGTGTTGCGGGTGTAGGTCTCGAAGGTCCGGATGCCGCGTTCGCACAGTATGACGTCGCGGTTGCCTCCCTTGAGAACATACTCCGCGCTGGAGAGGACCTCTTCGATGGTGGCGGACAGGCCGCGCTTGAGCAGCACCGGCTTCCGCATCGTGCCGAGCTCCTCCAACATCATGAAGTTCTGCATGTTGCGCGCGCCGACCTGCAACACGTCGGCCCACTCGGCAACGGTCTCGGCATCGCGCACGTCGAGGACCTCGGTAACGACCGGCAGCCCGGCCGAGTCCCCGGCCTCGCGCAGGAGCTTCAGCCCGTCGAGCCCCATGCCCTGGAACGCGTACGGGCTCGAGCGCGGCTTGTACGCGCCACCGCGCAGCATCGAGGCACCGGCGGCCTTCACGGACGCGGCCACGGACATCATCTGCTCGCGGGACTCCACCGAGCACGGACCGGCGATGACTCCGAAGGTGCCGCCACCGATCTGCGCGTCTCCCACGCGCACGACCGTGTCCTCGGCCTGGAAGTCGCGGCCCGCGAGCTTGTACGGCTTGAGTACGCGGATGACTTCTGAGACACCCGGGAAGCCCTCCATCTCCAGCGAGTAGACCAGCTCGCGCTCGCCGACGACGCCGATGACGGTCTTGACCTCGCCCTGTGACAGGTGCGTCTCAGCACCGGCGAGATGGAGGTGATCGACGATGTGCTGGATCTGTTCGGGGGACGCGTGGTCCCGCATCACGATGAGCATCAGAGAAGCGCCTCACAATCCCTGTCAGAAGGAGCCGCGGCGCCCAACGATCGAATCGAGTGCCGCCACGGTCCTGCGCGTGTCCTTGTCCGTACCCACTCCGAGCCGCAAAGCCGGCGTATCCCCGAACGAGCGGGCGATGACGCCTTCGCGCAGCAGCTCCTCGAACACCTCGGCCGGCCTCTCCGTGTGGAGCCATACGAAGTTGGTGTGGGATGGCACGTAGGCGATCCCCAGCCGGTCGAAGCACGAATAGAGGTAGGTCTTCTGCTCGCGATTCACGTGCTTGCGCCGAACTACCTCGGGCTGGTCGTCGAGAGAATAGAACGCGCCCACTTGGGCGACGGTGTTGACATTGAACGGCTCGCGGATGGCGTCGACGGCCGCGAGCAGCGGCTCGGGCAGGAAGCCGTAGCCGACCCGGACGCCGGCGAGCGAGTAGATCTTCGAGAAGGTGCGCGCGACAACGAGGGGGCGCTGACCATCGAAGTAGTGGAGGCCATCGGGGTATGAGCCGTCGTCGACGAACTCGAAGTACGCCTCGTCCAGAACGACAAGAACGTGCGGTGGAACCGCCGCGAGGAACACCTCGAGCTCCGTGCGGGTGAAGATCGTCCCGGTCGGGTTGTTCGGGTTGCACAGGAAGATCAGGCGCGTGCGCTCGGTCACCGCGGCCAGCATCGCCGGCAGGTCGTGACGGGCGTCGGCGTCAAGCGGCACGGCCACCTGAGTCGCGCCGAACAGACGCGTCACGAGCGGATACACGACGAACGACGGCCACGCGTAGACGACCTCGTCACCGGGCCGCAGAACCGCCTGCGCGACGAGTCGCAGCAGCTCGTTACTGCCGTTGGTGACAGCCAGGAAGCGCTCCTCGACTCCCCAATGCGCCGCCAAACGCTGCTTGAGGGCGCGGACGGAGCCGTCCGGGTAGCGATTGAGATGCGGAAGGACGGCTGCCATCGCCTCCACAGCGCGGGGCGTGGGGCCGAGCGGGTACTCGTTGCTGGAGAGTTTGCTGACCTCGTCGCGTCCCGTGCGCTCGCGGACCTCGCTCGCGCGAAGTCCCGGCGTGTACGGCTTCATGCCGCCCAGCTCGGGTCGTATCAGTTCGCTCCGGTCCACGATCGTTCCTCCACACTGGTCGGTCGCGGTGTACAGGGGATTGTGGCGGCTGCCTGCGGTCATGGCAAGCGTGGAGGGCGCTACGGCCTCGGCAACCGCATCGGCTCCACCCGCGATCGCGCCGGCTCCCCCACCGGGCGGCCGCGCGCCGTCAGGAGCCAGCGGCCCACCGCCGCTCCGAGTACGGTCCCGACAAGCGGCCACGCATCGGGAAAGGCCAGTGCAAGCGGCGAGAAGCTGTCGATCTGCACGATCCCGAAAGTCAGCGGCGCCAGAAGTTGACCCGCGACGATGTCGATGCGGGCGGGGGCCCGCAGGAACTGTCCTACCGCCAGCAACACCGCCGCACCGGCCTGGACGATGTAGAGCGTGAGCAGGGTGTCGCGGTAGTTCCTCCACGGTCGTGCACGAACGAGGAGGCCTGTCGCTACCGCGAATGCGAGGACGATCGTCGCGCCGGTGGCGCCGATGTAGGCATGGCCGTCGAGCGCGTGACCGAGGATGCCGAGGCCGATGGCCAGGACCGGCAGTGTCGCGAAGGCCGAGACGAGCAGCGCGACCGCGAACCACAGTGCAGCGTCGGCGTCGAATCGGAAACGCGGTCCGGTCACCGCGGGCCGCTGATCGAGTCGGTCGCCGGCCCGTCTCCGGGCGCCACTTCCAGACCGAACGTTCGCAGCGTCCCCGTGCCGTCCCACAGCGTCAGCGTCGCCACCGACGCGTTCGGAACGGCGAAGCGCCATGCTGCGTTGTCAGCAAGCCCGAGCCAGTGTGAGATAAGGGAGCGCACAGTCCCGCCATGCGCGACGACCGCCATGCGCGAGCCACAGCGTTCGATGCGCTCGGCAGCTGCATCGATGCGCGCGGCGAACGCTCGCCACGTCTCACCGTCGTGAAAGGGCGACGACTCCGGTGGCCCTCCGAGAAGGTCGACCGCGACGCCGGCGGCCTTGGCTTCGTCGAACGTGAGGCCCTCTGCTTCTCCGAAATCGATCTCAGCGAGGTCGTCGTCCACGTGCATCGGAACGCCGGCCAGCAATGACGCAGCCTCGGCAACCCTCCGCGCGCGGTCTCGTGGACTCGTGTGGATGGCGGTCGGTCCCCAGGCCGCGATGTAGGCCGCGAGTTCGACGCACTGACGCCTGCCGAGTTCAGTGAAGGGCGACTCCCCCGTCCCGACGAAGCGACCCTCCACGTTGGCGACCACCTGGGGATGGCGGGCGATCAGCACCTGAACGGGCGTCGTGCGGGTCGACTGGTCGTGCACGCCCTCAGCGATGGTATCGCTCACAGGATCACCGCTCCAACCAGCAGGACTGCCGTCTCGACGAGGAGAACGGTAGCGCCGAACAGGTCACCCGTCATGCCACCGACCTGCTTCGAGAGCACGCGGGGCACTGCCATACCGGCGATGACTCCGGCTGCTGTGACGAGAACGAACTGGTTGGAGGTCGCGCCGAGGGAGATGCAGACCACGAGGGCGAGCGCCGCCGATCCAGCAACCATCCGCTCGTAGCGTCCCGCATGCCCCATCACGGCCAGACCGAGCCCGTCCGGGCGGGCAGGTCGAAGCTCCCACGAGGCCAATGAGATCGCGAAGCGGGCGATCACCGGCGCGACGACCAACGGCCACAGCTCGCCGCGCGAGACGAGCAGCGAGACGCTCGCCACCTGCAGCAGGGCTACGAGCACCATCGCCGCGGTGCCGAACGCTCCGATGTGGCTGTCGCGCATGATCTCCAAGCGCCTCTCGGGGGTATGCCCACCGAGTACGCCGTCGAACGTGTCCGCCAGGCCGTCCCAATGGAAGAAGCGCGTCAGGGCCGCCCACGACGCCACAACAAGAACCGCGAACAGGATGCTTCGCAGCACGTCCGTAGAGCCAAGGTAGTACTTCGCCGCAGTCAGCGGCAGGAGCACCGCTCCGCCCAGGATCCAACCGACCCACCCGTACCAGCCAACGGATCGCGGTGCACGGCCCTCCGGCCAAACGCGACCGCACGGCAGCGCCGTCAGGAACCCGATCGCCGCGGCGAAGTCCGTCAGGGGGCGCGGCCTCGCCAGCAGTGCCGGCTCCGGTGCCGCAGCCGGGTTCGACCTACCCGGGCTGTCCTGGGTCATCTAGTCCTCCCGGTCGGCCACGCCGGCCTCGGCGAACGTCGCCATCCCGGACATGACCGCACATGCCGCATCCATAAGGCCCATCGCAAGCGCGGCCCCAGTACCCTCGCCGAGACGCATGTCGAGCTGGAGCACCGGCCGCATCCCGAGCGCCTCCAGTACCACAGTATGCCCGGGCTCCGCGCTGCGGTGGGAGACGAACAGCCAGGGCCGAACGGCGGGTGCCATGTGCATCGCCACAAGAGCGGCGGCGCCCGAGATGTACCCGTCCGCGACGACGGGGATACCCAGCGACGCGGCGCCAAGGATGACGCCGACGATGCCGGCGATCTCAAGCCCACCCACCTTCGCGAGAGTATCGAGGGCATCGAGCGGGTCGGGGATGTTTACCTCCGTCGCGCGTCTGACGATGTCAGCCTTGTGCCGAACACCGGCTTCGTCGAGCCCGGTGCCCGGCCCTACGACATCGGACGGATCGACACACGTGAGGACGCTCGTTATGGCCGCGGAGGCCGTGGTGTTCCCGATTCCCATGTCGCCGGTCCCGATGAGGTCGATGCCCTCCTCGGCCAGCTCCGCCGCCTGCTCTATCCCCGCACCGATGGCGGCAAGCGCCTGCTCGCGAGACATCGCCGGGCCCACACTCATGTCCGCGGTGCCGTCGGCAACGCGCGCGTTCACGACGCCCGACGCGTAGGAGACCGGGTGCGCGACTCCCACGTCCACTACGACCACACGCGCGTCGATGTGAGCTGCGAGCTGATTGATCGCGGCGCCGCCTGCGGCGATGTTCGCGACCATCTGAGCCGTCACCTCGCTCGGATACGGAGCGACGGCCTGTGCCGTGACTCCGTGGTCTCCGGCCATCAGCACGATCGCCTTGCGGGTCACACTCGGCTTCTCGGTCCGCTGCAGGACCGCCAGACGCTGCGCCATCTCCTCGAGCAGTCCGAGGGAGCGCGGCGGCTTGGTGAGGGAGTCGAGCCGCGCCCACGCGCGCTCTTCCCACGCGGCGTCCGGGGACGGGATAGTGTCGATGACTGTCTTGAGCAGTGTCTCGGGGTTCATCTGTCTCCTTTGCGAGTCCATCACGGCCACACTATGTGCGCGGGCAGTGCGCGCAGGTGGAGGAACCTGCCATCGATCACGAGATACGCGGCATCGGCCGCTTCGACGAGACGCCGGTTCGCACGGCCCAGCTCGTCCCGGAAGAGCCGGGCGCCGGGCCAGACTGGAACGATTCCCCAGCCGGTCTCGTTGGACACGATAACCGAGTCGCCTCGTCTGGCGAGCAACGCGCCGACGAGCGCGTCCACACGGAGCGCGACTTCGGCCTCTGCCCCGTGCGGCGCGATATCGGCCTCACCCACCGCCTCGTGGCAGATGTTCGCCACGATCGTGCCGAGACAGTCCAGCACAAGGACGGCATCAGGCGGTACCTGCGCGAGCCACTCGGCGTCCGCGCCGACATCCATCGTCGTCCAGCCGTCAGGCCGCGCCTCGCGATGCGCCACGATCCGGCGCTCCATCTCGGCATCGCCCTCCCACCCGGCCACAGCGACGACGACGGGTCCGCCGCGTTCGGACGCGAGTCTCTCCGCAGCAGCCGACTTGCCGCTGCGGACGGGGCCTGTCAGTAGCACGAGGCTCACCTGTGAAGCACCTCCTCAATGGCGCGAACGGCATCCCGCGGGCTCGCGCACAGGCGCGCTCCCGCTCTGCCAAGCGATTCCCAGATCTCCGCAGCATCACCATGGGAGAAGTCGAGCTCAGGCGTGAGCGCGCCCACGAGCAGCGTCTTGCCGGCAGCATCAGCGGCTACCAGCGCGCGCAGGTTGCCGAGGTTGTGCGGACCGAAGGGAGAGGCGACCACGGCGATCGCATCGGCGTCACGAGCGAGCCGGGTCACCGTCGCCTCATCCGCAGCGCTCAGTTCGGCGAAGGGACCGATCTCGGGAAACGACGCCTCGAGAGCAGACGCGACGGCCCCGTCCGTGTCCTCGAGAGACAGCGCACCGGCGGACACACGAAGGCCCTCAAGGGTCAGCAGCCGCATCAGCGACGCTCCGCTCCCGGAACCCGAGATCACGAGAACGCGCGGACCATTCGCCGCGAGCGCGCCATCGCCGGCGCGGACCACGGGAAGCACCTGTACCGATCCGGTGACCGGATCGGTACCGATGACGGCGGCGACGCCGAACACGCGCCGGAGACTCCCCCGGGTCAGAACTTCGCCGGGGGTGCCTTGCTCGGCGAGACCTCCGCCGACAACGACCGCGAGGCGATCGGAGTAGCGCGCGGCCATGTCGAGGTCATGGAATACCGCGAGGACGGCCAGCCCCTCGTTCGTGAGCGAACGAACGACGTCGAGGACCTGAAGCCTGTGGTTGAGGTCGAGATGACTGGTCGGCTCGTCGAGCAACAACACGCTCGGTCCCTGGGCGAGGGCCTGGGCGAGCGTGAGCCGCTGCAGGTCTCCGCCCGAGAGTTCGTCGACGCGGCGGCCGGCCAGGGACTCCGTGTCGGTCAGCGCAAGAGCGCGCTCCACGGCGGCATGATCAGCCGCGCTGAGGTCGCCGAAGCGCGAGACATGGGTGTGCCGCCCCATCTCCACGAACTGACGAGCCGAGAAGGCGAACATCGAGGGCGTGGCCTGCGGCAGGACGGCCACGAGGCGCGCGAGCTCACGCCGAGGGTAGGCGGCTACTGGGCGCTCGCTCACGGTCACGGTGCCCGAGAAGATCCGCGCTCCCCCGGTCACCGCGCGCAGCAGCGTCGTCTTGCCGGCGCCGTTGGGCCCGATGAGGCCCACCAGCTCGCCGGGCCTGACCTCGAGCGTGACGCCACTCACGACGGGCGAGTCGTAGCCGACGCTTGCGCGCTCGAAACGCAGAGTGGCGCTCATAGCGACGGCCCCCGCCGGGCACGCACCAGCAGCCAGACGAAGACGGGCCCGCCGGCGAGGGCGGTCACGATGCCCACGGGCAGCTCCACAGGAGCAAGGATCACTCGGGCCACAAGGTCGGCCAGGACCATCACGATCGCGCCGGAGAGTACCGAAGCCGGCAGGAGCAGGCGGTGGTCAGGGCCGAGAACGAGGCGCGCCGCGTGCGGGGTCATCAAGCCGACGAAACCGATCAGGCCGGACACGGAGACCGCCGCGCTCACCACGAGCGAGGCCGCAGCGAGGATGACGCGCTTCACTCGCTCGACGTTGACGCCCAGCTCGCCAGCGCGCTCGTCTCCGAGCAGCATGATGTTGAGCTCGCGAGCGAACACGAGCGGCACGGCCAGGCCCGCGACAAGCATCACCGCCACCACCGCGACTTGGTCCCACGTGGCGCCCTGCAGCCCGCCCATCATCCAGAACACGATGCGCGACATCTGCTCGCGACGAACCACGAGCACAAAGGAAGTCAGTGCCGCGAGCGTGTATGAGACAGCGACGCCGGCAAGCAGCAGAGACAGCGTCTCCATGACGCCGCGCCTGGTTGCGAGCGCTGCAACGAGCAGGATGGTGAGCAGGGCACCGACGAATGCCGCGAGCGGGGGTGCGATCAAGGCAAGAACGCCGGTGCCACCGAAGACGAAGGCGAGAGCCGCCCCGAGTCCGGCCCCGCTCGAGACACCGAGGATGTAGGGGTCGGCCAGCGCGTTCCGGAAGAGCGCCTGATACAGCGTGCCCGCCGCCGCAAGGCATGCGCCCACGAGCGCGGCGAGCGCCACTCGAGGCAGGCGGAGCTGCACCACGAGCGCCTGGGACGGCGTGAGGCGCTGGCCCCGCAGCGCGGCGACGATCGCGTCCACGACCTGCTGGGCGGTGATCGGCACAGCGCCGAACGCCGCGCCCGCCACGGAGGCGAGCACGAGCACTCCCGCGAGCACGAGCAGGACGACTACAGCGCGCCTGATGCCGGTACGGCCCACGTCGCTCCCCTAGTTGAAGACACTCGGGTGCAAAGCCTTGGCGATCTCGCGCACGCCCTCGATCAGGCGGGGCCCGGGACGCGACACCAGGTTGTCGTTCAGCGAGAAGACCCTGCCGTTCTGCACCGCTGCGATAGCGGAGTAGCCCGGGCGCGCGGCCACCGTCGCTGTGTCCGTGATCGACGACAGCGTGCCGAGATACACAGACGGCTGATCCTTGACCAGCTGTTCGACCGAGTACCCCACGTAGCCGGTCAGCGTCACGACGTTCGTGCCGCCCGCCTGTGTGAGGACGTCATCCAGAAGCGTCTTCGGGCCGGCGGTATAGAGCGGGTTCCAGCCGATCTCGATGAAGGCGCTTACGGTCGGCTCCGCCGAGACCGCGGCACGGATGTAGGTGAGATCGGACTTCATCTTCGCGACGACCTCGACGCCCTTCGCCGGGATGCCGAGCGCCTTCGACACGCGCTCGATGCCGTCGTACACGCCGGCGATGTTCGTCGGATCGATGACGAGGACTTTCGCGCCGAGCGACTCGAGCTTACCGAGAACGTCCGCCTGCACGCCGCCGGTGACCAGGATCAGGTCCGGTTGTGCGGCAGCGATCGCCTCCAGGTTCGGGGTAGTGAAATCGCCCATCTTCGCGATACCGGCGACCTCAGCGGGATAGTCATCCCATGTCGTCACTCCGACCACCCGGTCGAACACACCCAGCGCGTAGACGACCTCGGTGTTCGCCGGAGCCAGTGAGACGACGCGAGTCGCCGGGACGGTGAAGGTGACTTCGCGGTAGGAGTCGTCGGTGATGGTGAACGGGAAGATGGTGAGATCCGTCACAGGCGCGGTGGAGATCGACTCCGGAGCTGCCACGGGTCCGGATGCGGGCGCGGCACACCCGGCGAGCGCGATGAGCGTGGACAGAAGCGCGGCCAGTGCCGCTCCGATCACTGCGATCCGTACATTCCGTGCGCTTCGAGAGTGTCGTCCCTGATACATCGGCCGTTCCTTCCGTCGTCCGGGCTGTCCTCGGCCCACTTTGCCGCGCCGCAGCGGTGCGTTCGAGGCGGGCTCCGGAAACAGAACCGGCCCCCGCGGGTGCGGGGGCCGTCTCGGAAGGATTCCGTGTTGTCCGGCGGGCGTGGCTTCCTCTCACAAGAGGGCCTGCCGGGCGACGCGGGCCTCGTTTCCTCGAAGGCCTCATCGTGCGGTCGCTCCCGAGCGGGCAGGTCTCCTGGCTTAGAGCCTCGTGGTGCGGCCCATCACAGTTGCGGGACAGCGCCGGACTCTCACCGGCTTCCCTATTCTCCCGCGCAACCGACGCGCACGTGCGCGGCGGCGTTGCGGGCACCCGTCGGGGGTGCTTTGTGCGGTTGTGAACGGAGCGAGTGTAGCAGAGCCGGCCCGGACGTTCAGGCGCTGCTGTAGACTCGAAGGCGAGTCGGACACGGAATCGGGGAACGATTGGACGTCAAGGCCACACGTGCATCCGGTGAGTTCCTGACCCTCAGCGACGGCCACAGGATCTGGTATCGCTTCGTGCCGGGCACAGGCCCCGCCGTGGTGCTGTTGCACGGTATAGGAGGAAGTAGCTACCCGCTTCGACGGCTCGCCGCGCCCATCGAAGCGCACGGGCGTCCGTCTCTCCTTGTCGACCTACGCGGGCATGGATTCTCGGACGGCCCCATGGCGGGCGGCGGCTTCACGCTGCCCGAACACGTCGAGGACGTGCTCGCCGTGCTCGACTACCTCGAGGTCGGCTACGCGGACTTGGTGGGACACTGCTTCGGTGCGATGATCGCGGTAAGGATCGCCGCGATGCGCCCTGCCCTCGCCCGCCGCCTCGTGCTCGTCAGCGGTACGACCCGCCCGCGGGACGGGTTGCGCGCTGCGGTCTGCTGGGGCGCCATCGGCGCAGTGGGATCCATCTTCGCCGCGGTGGCTCCACGCTCTTACCACGCGCGCCTTCAGGAACAGTTCGACGCCGCCGTCTTTTCGCGTGTGAGCGATCTCTACCCGCCGCGGATGCGGCAGGACTTCCGGCACACGTCCTATCGCAACGCCGTGGCCACGATGATGGCGATGTCTCGCGTCGACCTCGCCAAGGACGCGGCCTCGCTCGCGCTCCCCGTGCTCGTCGTCCATGGCCGAAGAGATGTCTACGTACCCTGGCGCAACGCCCGCGCCTCAGCGCAGCAGATCCCCGGCTCACGCTTCGTCCTGCGCGAGACCGACGGACACGTAAGCTGCGTGCTCGGGGCCCAGAGTACGCTGGCGCGAGACGTGGCCGAGTTCCTGGCGCTCTAGGGGCGGCTTCGCGCGCCTACTACGGCCCCTGCTTGACCTCAACGCCGTCCCGGCCGATGGTCACGGAGTAGGTCTGCGCCTTCGCAGACTTGGCTCCGGCCTTTTTCGGGATACGGAATGTGTAGGTGGTTGAACCGTTTCCCGTGGTGACCTCCGGTGCTGCCAGGTTCGAGACCTTTGAGAACTCCGTTGGGATCGCAGCCTGCAGGAACTGCTGAGCCTGCTTCAGCATCGGATCGCCGGCATTCGCCGCCGCTGGAGCCGTGAGCATGATCGCGAGGAAGCCGGCGCACGCGATGATGGCTGCAGCTGCGGACACCTTGCCGAGAACGGTGGCGCTAAAGACGGTAAGCCCAACGAAGCTCCGGAGCAGCCCACCACCGATGCGGTGTCCGAGCGTCGGGCGACCACCATCGGCAGCAGTCGCCATGGTGCGTTTGGCCAAACGAAGCCCGGGGCCGAAGGCCCACAGGCGGGTGATCCCGAAGAGCACGAAGGACCCGACGGCGATGTAGGCTGCGGGCCATACCCAGGGCCGGGCCAGTTCGGCCGCATATGCCAACGCCGATTCGTACATTGGAGCCTCCCGATGATCCGATATAGGAATCATCGGCAGGACGGCCCTGCGAAGTTATGGGGAATCGGCGAACGCCCCGGCACGCTCGCTACGAGATCTCGCGCAGCAGCTCCCACGCGCGGTCGATACGGGCCCACGACTCCTCGAAACGCAGGAACGACGGCTCGAGATCGCCGCGACCGAGGCGAACGCGATCCAGCGCGTCGGCGTCCTTGAGCACGCGGAAGATGCGCAGGGTCGCCTCTGGATCGTGGGAACGCAGGGCGGCACTCTCGGCGTGCGTCTCGTCGCCGCAATGGTGAGTCACGGCGAATAGAACCGCCTCGAGGATCACGGGGTCAAGATCGGTATGCAAGCCGAGGCCGACCACCTTGCCGGCGCTCTTCGCGCCGTGGTAGTAATCGACGCCGTCGTGCGTTCGACCGATGTCGTGCCACATGGCGGCGTAGTGGAGCGCGCTGCGCTCCCATGGGGCCATGTCCAGCGTCTCAGCAAGTTCGAGCGCATGGATGTGCACACGCGTGGCGTGGGCGACGCCGTGGATGGTCCGGGAAGCGTCGCGCCCGTCCGGGCGGACGAACCACACGGGATCGATCGGGATATTGGCCGTCATCGTCACGCCGGCGCGGGTCCCTCAAGGGTCTCGATGTCCGTCGCGATGCGCTTCGGCTGACCGCCACTCGGCGCGCGCTTGACCTTCACCTTC
>JANYLP010000113.1 GCA_025361445.1 Coriobacteriia bacterium | reverse complement strand
CGAGATCCTACGCGGTCTGCGCGATCGCTACGAAGCCCACCACCGCGTATCCATCACCGACGGGGCCCTAGAGGCCGCTGCGGTGCTGGCGGACCGCTACATCTCGGACCGGTTCCTCCCGGACAAGGCGATCGATCTGGTCGACGAGGCCGGCTCGAAGATGCGCATCAAGATGATGACCGCTCCTCCCGACGTCCGCGAAGTCGAGGATCGTCTCCGCGCGGTGCGCCAGGAGAAGGAGGCCGCCATCGAGGCGCAGGAATTCGAGAAGGCGGCCGCGCTCCGCGACAAAGAGAAGCAGGCCATCGCCGAGAAGCGCGCGGTCGAAGAGGATTGGCTGAAGCCGGACAAGTCACGTCTGGTCGAGGTGACCGAGGTCGAGATCGCCCAGATCGTATCCATGTGGACCGGCATTCCCGTCACCGCGCTCACCGAAGAGGAGACCGCTAAGCTTCTCCGCATGGAGGGCTCGCTGCATCAGCGGGTCATCGGGCAGGACGAAGCGGTATCGGCAGTGTCCCGCGCGATCCGTCGTTCGCGCGCGGGCCTCAAGAGCGGTAGCCGCCCCTCGGGGTCGTTCATATTCCTCGGCCCCTCCGGCGTGGGCAAGACCGAGCTTGCCAAGGCGCTGGCCGAGTTCCTCTTCGGCAGCGAGGATGCGCTTATCTCCCTCGATATGAGCGAGTACATGGAGAAGCACACGGTCTCCCGGCTCGTCGGTTCGCCTCCCGGCTACGTCGGCTTCGAGGAGGGCGGACAGCTCACCGAGCGAATCCGCCGCAAGCCCTATAGCGTCATCCTCTTCGACGAGATCGAGAAGGCCCACCCCGACGTCTTCAACGTGCTGCTCCAGATCCTCGAAGAGGGCCGGCTGACGGACGCCCAGGGTCACAAGGTCGATTTCAAGAACGCGATCATCATCATGACGAGCAACGTCGGAGCCCGTGACATCACAAAGGGCAAGACGACCCTTGGTTTCTCGCAGTCAGCCACGAGCGGGATCACGCACGAGGCCATCAAGGACCGGGTCACCGGCGAGCTCAAGAAGCTCTTCCGTCCCGAGCTGCTGAACCGGGTCGACGAGGTCATCGTCTTTCACGAGCTCACCTCCGATGAGATCGGGTCGATCGTCGACCTCATGGTCAACGAGCTTCGCATCCAGCTCATCACCCGCGGCGTGGGCATCACGCTCACTGCGGCCGCGCGCGAACTGCTTGCCAAGGAGGGCTTCGACCCGGCGTTCGGGGCGCGTCCGCTGCGTCGCGCGATCCAGCGCCTTGTCGAGGACCCGCTGTCCGAGGAGATGCTCGCCGGGAACTGGGTGGCCGGCGACGTGGTCGAGCTCGACGCCAAGGACGGCGCGCTCGTCTTCTGCAAGGGTGCCGGGTCCCCGGAGCCTGTTGCGGTCAAGCCGTCGCGAAAGCGCGCCATGATGCCTCAGCGTTCGAGCGGCAAAGAGAGCGGTACCGCGGGCCGCGGCGCCGCGACAGAGTAGGCACACATGCCGAAGGTGCGAAGCGTCTGGCGGTGTGGTCAGTGCTCGCACGTGGAGGCGAAGTGGGCAGGTCGCTGCCCCGAGTGCGGCGAATACGGGACGTTCATCGAGGAGGTCGCCCACACGTCGGCGGCCTCCTCGCACGCGTCCGGCGCTCAGGTCCGGCCTGTCCGACTGGCGGATGTGGCGACCGCTGGTGACCGCCGGATCGCGAGCGGCATCAACGAGTTCGACCGGGTGCTCGGAGGCGGGCTCGTCCGCGGCTCGATCGTGCTGCTTGGCGGGGAGCCCGGCATCGGCAAGTCGACGCTGCTGCTCCAGGTCGCGGACGCGCTCGCACGCGCGGGCACGCGCGTGCTGTACGCGTGCGGCGAGGAATCGCCGGCGCAGGTCAAGATGCGCGCGGAGCGGCTGGGCTGTACCGGTGACATCGGTCTTCTTCCCGCTACCGATGTCTCGCTCGTCGAATCGGCGGCCCTCGAAGATGGAGCTGAGGTGCTCGTCGTCGACTCGATCCAGACGATGTTCGATCCCGAATCTCCGGGCTCGGCCGGGTCTGTCGGACAGGTGCGCGCTTCGACCGCGCGCCTGACTCGCATGGCCAAGGACCATGGCGTGACCACGCTGCTGGTGGGCCATGTCACGAAGGAGGGTGCGATCGCGGGCCCTCGCGTGCTCGAGCACATGGTCGACACCGTCATGTACTTCGAAGGAGACCGGGACCACGCATTCCGGATCGTCCGGGCGGTGAAGAACCGCTTCGGCTCCATCTCGGAGATCGGCGTCTTTGAGATGGTCGAGGCCGGGCTCGCGCCGGTTGCGAACCCGTCCGCGGCGCTGCTGGCCCATCGTCCCGCCGGTGTCTCCGGCTCGGCGGTCATGGCGGCGATGGAGGGATCGCGCCCGGTGCTCGTCGAGATACAGGCCCTTGTGACGCCCTCGTACCTGCAGATGCCCCGTCGGCTCGCGACCGGGATCGACCCGCAGCGACTCCTCCAGGTCCTCGCCGTCCTCGAGCGCCGGGCGGGACTCTCGTTCGGGCAGCATGACGTCTACGTGTCCGTCGCCGGCGGGGTTCGTATCACGGAGCCGGCAGCGGACCTTCCGCTCGCACTCGCACTCGCATCGGCACGTCGCGACGTCGCGCTGCCGGAAACGCTGGCGTCGTTCGGCGAGATCGGCCTGGCCGGTGAGGTTCGCGTCGTCGCTCACGCGAGCGCCCGCATCGGGGAAGCGACACGGCTCGGCCTGAAGATGATTGCAGCGGCCTCCGGTGGGGACTCGGGTTCGATCAAGGGTATCGACAGTCGTATCGTCGCAAATGTTTCGGACGCGGTCGCTTTGCTGGGCCGCGGGACCGCAGGGGACTAGATGACCCAAGAACAGACGCACGGCCCGAGGCACGCCAAGGGGAGCGGGAAGGTCGCGGGACATTCCCGGGACCGACTCGCCGAGGCACTGCGCCGCGCCGCTCCCGGAACGGGCCTCCGTGAAGCGCTCGACAACATCATCTCGGCTGACGGGGGCGCGCTCATCGTCATCGGCGACCACGACTCCGTGACGGCCATATGTGACGGGGGCTTCGCCCTTTCAGTGCCCTTTTCGCCCCAGCGGCTCTTCGAGCTCACCAAGATGGATGGGGCGATCCTACTCGACGAAGAATGCGAGACGATACTCCGCGCGAATGTGCACCTTGTGCCGAACGCGTCGCTTCCAACCTCCGAAACGGGCATGCGGCACCGTACCGCGGAGCGCGTCAGCCGTCAGACTTCGGCGCTCGTCATCTCGGTGTCGCGTCGCCGACGCACGGTGAGCATCTACTGGCACGGATCGAAGATCACGCTCGAGGACGTCACGGTCGTGCTCGCCAAGGCGAATCAGGCGCTCCAGACCCTTCAGCGGTGCCGCACCGGTCTCGATCGGGCGCTCGGCCGCCTCACGCTGCTCGAGTTCGACGATGCGGTGACGGTCGGCGACGCCGTCTTGGCCGTGCAGCGCTCGGAACTCGTGCTCAGAGTGGCGAAGGAGGTAGCGCGCTACGTGGATCAGCTGGGCTCCGAAGGCCGGCTGGTCTCGTTGCAGGCCGACGAGCTGACCGCGGGTGTTGCCGATGAGCATGCCACGCTCGTGCGCGACTACGTGCAGGGCGGCAGTGTGGCTCAGGCCGCGGCCGCCCGGATCGCGCTATCGGAACTCACGCAAGACGAACTCGGTGACAGCGGACGTGCCGCCGCGATCCTCGGTTTCGCGGGAACGACCGACGGGCTCGAGTTGCCTACGCGTTCGCGTGGGTATCGCGTACTGCGCCGGATCCCGTCCCTGCCACTCGCCGTCATCAACCGATTGGTCGAGCGCTTCGCGGCGTTGTCGGTGATCTCGGGTGCGACAGAGCAAGCCCTCGACTCCGTTGACGGAGTGGGTGCGAGGAGGGCTCGGACGATCTCAGAAGGCCTCCGAAGGCTGAGGGAGACGACGCTTTCCTGACCGCTGGGACCGTCCGACTCGCGGACGCCCGGTTCTGTCGGGGCGCGATGCTAGAATCGGGCGCAAATATGGGGGATTCTGCGGGATGCCGACCACGGCATCCCGAGGAGAGGGGGGTGCTATGCCGGACGGCAAGATGAATCGTCGGCTCGCTCGAGCAGCGACGGTCGTGTTCGTCCAGCTCACCCGGTTCGTCATGGCGACACTCGGTGCGCTCGCCGGGTTGAGCGTCAACGGCCTGATCGACTGGCCGACGCAGATTGCATACTCGCGTGAGACGATCATCATCCTTTTCGTCATCCTCGGAACTTCCATCGGCTTCATCATCGGCGGCATGATCGGCCGGGAGCTCCAGCGCGCCTACGACTACTTCGAGACCTACGTGCGGGAGATGTGGCTGTCCGACTTGATCCTGGCCGTCTCCGGGCTGCTGGTGGGCCTCGTCTTCGCGCTTCTGGTCTCGATACCGTTCCGCGCGCTTCAGCCGGTCTGGTTGTCGATCGTCGGTCAGGTCCTGGTCTTCATACTGCTCGGCTACGTCGGGATGAGGATCGCCCTTCTGAAGCGCTCCGATGTCCAGAAGGCTTTCTCCCGCTTCGCTCCCGAGGGCGCGGAGACACACGCCGTCGGCGTCAAGCTTCTGGATACCAGCGCGATCATCGACGGGCGCTTCGCCAAACTCATGGAATCGGGCTTCATCGACGGTGAAGTCAGAGTCCCCGGGTTCGTCCTGTCGGAGTTGCAGACACTCTCGGACTCCGCGGACGACGTCCGCCGGGCTCGCGGACGTAGAGGGCTGGATCTGCTTACATCGATGCGTGGCGGAGAGAGACCGGTCGAGGTCTTCTCCGCGGACTACCCGGAGATACCGGAAGTCGACTCCAAGCTCGTCCAGCTCGCGACCGACACCAAGGGCTCTCTTGTCACCGTCGATCACAACCTGACGCAGGTGGCCCGGTTCCAGGGGATAGTCGTTCTGAACGTGAACGACCTTGCTTCGGCGCTGAAGCCCAATCATCTCCCGGGTGAGCAGCTGACCATCCAAGTGACCAAGGAAGGCAAGGAGCCGGAGCAGGGCGTCGGATACCTGGAGGACGGAACCATGGTCGTCGTCCAGGGTGGGCGCGATCTGCTCGGGACCACCGCAGGCGTGCTCGTCACGTCGGTGCTGCAGACATCTGGCGGCCGCATGATCTTCGCTCGCCCGGCCCTGCCGCAGTGAACGCCGCCGTCATCGCGGCCGGCGGGAGCGGAGAGCGCTTCGGCCACTCCTCCGGCAAGCAGCTGGCGGTCGTTGCGGGCCTGCCGGTGCTGACGCACACCCTCCTCGCCTTCGAACGATGCGAGGACGTGGACGCAGTGGTCGTCGTGACCCACCCCGACCGCGTCGATGAATACCGGCGCGTCGCGGTCGACGTGCCCGGCGTGAGCAAGGTGGTCGCCGTCGTCGCCGGAGGCGCTACGCGGATACAGTCGGTTCGCGCGGGACTCGCCGCGCTCCCCGAAGGCGTCGACCTCGTCGCGATCCACGACGGAGCGCGAGCGGCGATCAAGCCCGAGACGATCAGCGCCGCCTTCGCTGCGCTGGCAGGCCGGGACGACGTCGATGGCGTCGTGGTCGGCTACCCGTGCGTCGATACGCTCAAAGAGGTGGATCCTGGCGGGCGGGTGATCGCGACGCCCGACCGCACGCGCTTCTGGAACGCCCAGACCCCGCAGGTGTTCCGTGCGTCCGCTCTCTCCCGTGCCCAATGGCGGGCCGGTATCGCCGGCTTCGAGGGGACGGATGATGCAGCGCTCGTTGAGGCGGTCGGCGGTGTCGTGATCATGGTCGCGGGCCCCCGTTCGAACCTGAAAGTGACCGTCCCGGAGGACCTCGCGATACTTGCTGCGCTCCTGGAGCCCCGGGCGGGGGAGGCCGGATGAGTCAGATCAGGGTCGGCGTGGGATACGACGTCCACGCTTTCGCCGAAGGGCGGCGCCTGGTTCTCGGCGGCGTCGAGATCCCCTCCGATCGGGGCTTGCTCGGACACTCCGATGCCGACGTTCTCGTCCACGCCCTCATGGACGCGATCCTCGGTGCCATGCGCGCCGGCGACATCGGCCAGCACTTCCCGGATACCGATCCAGAGTACGAAGGCTGCTGCAGCATCGACCTGCTGGAGCGGGTCGGGGGCCTCATGCGTGAGGCCGGCTGGCGCCTGGCAGACGCCGACACCGTGCTCGTCCTCGAGTCGCCGCGGGTCTCGCCGTATCGCGAGGCGATGCGTTCTGAGATGGCGCGCGCACTCGGCGTCGAGGTCGATCACGTCGGCGTGAAGGCGACGACCACGGAAGGTCTCGGTGCTATCGGCCGTGGGCTGGGAGTCGCGGCTCAGGCGGTCGTCATCCTCGAAAGGGACTGACGCAGCGCCGCGCCTTCGTCTCCCGGGGTGACGCGACCGCGCGCTGCTCGGGTACACTTGCGGCAGCCCGAGCGTCCCGGGCCCGGGCACCGGACCCGGCTCTGAAGCGGCGCCCGACACGGTAGGCGGTCCCACGTGTTCGATCGGCTCAAGCGTGACATAGCTGCTGTCATGGAACGCGATCCCGCGGCGACGTCGGCGTGGGCGGCGTACCTCATGTATCCCGGGCTCAAGGCGATCCGCTGGCAGCGCCGCACCCATCGGCTCTATATGAGCGGACACACTTTCCTGGCCCGCGCGATCAGCCAGTGGGTCCGACACCGCACCGGCATCGAGATCCACCCCGGAGCCACGATCGGCGAGGGGCTCTTTATCGACCACGGCATGGGTGTCGTCATCGGTGAGACGACGATCATCGGTGACACCGTCACGATCTACCAGGGCGTGACTCTCGGGGGCACCGGCAAGGAGCGCGGCAAGCGCCATCCCACGATCGAGGACTGCGTCGTCATCGGTGTAGGGGCTACCGTTCTCGGAGACATCACGATCGGTCGCGGCAGCAAGGTAGGTGGCGGCGCTGTCGTGGTGAACAACGTTCCCCCCAACTGCACGGTGGTCGGCGTTCCCGGGCGCGTGGTCGTTCGCGAGGGTTCGCGCGTCGATGTCGTCGACCTCCACCACGAGGACCTTCCCGACCCGGTCGTCGAGATGCTTCGCTGCATCCAGCACCGGATCGACCGCGTGGAGGTTCGGCTCGCGCGCGATGAACAGGCAGCCGCCGGGGCCGCCGCGCCTGCCGTGCCTGCTGCCCCCATGACGCCCACCCCGCCGGAAGAGAACTAAGTGACCCTGCGCCTCTACAACTCGATGGGCCGAACAAAGGAAGACTTCGTCCCGCGCGAGGCGGGCAAGGTCTCCATGTACATCTGCGGTCCGACCGTCTACAACCACATCCACATCGGGAACGCCCGGACCTTCCTCTCGTTCGACCTGATCCGGCGGTATCTCGAGCACCGAGGGTTCGACGTGGCCTTCGTCCAGAACATCACCGACGTCGACGACAAGATCATCCGCGCTGCCGCGGAAGCCGGCGTCACCGCAGCCGAGGTCGCATCCACGTACAGCGATGCGTTCCTGAAAGCGATGGCCGACCTCGGCGTCGAGAAGCCCACCGCCCAGCCGCGGGCCACCGAGACGATCGGTCCCATGATCGAGATGGTGGAACGCCTCATCGAGCGGGGCCATGCCTACGTTGTGGATGGTGACGTCTACTTCGCGGTGCGTTCCTTCACGGGATACGGCAAGCTTTCGGGCCGCGACATCGACGACCTTGAGTCGGGCGCGCGCGTGGGCGTGGACGAGCGCAAGAACGACCCCCTCGACTTCGCACTGTGGAAGTCGGCCAAGCCCGGCGAGCCGCACTGGACTAGCCCGTGGGGCGAGGGGCGCCCCGGCTGGCATCTGGAATGCTCGGTCATGTCCGAGATGGAACTCGGCGTGCCGTTCGACATCCACGGGGGCGGCAGCGATCTGATCTTCCCGCACCACGAGAACGAGGTCGCTCAGTCCGAGGCTGCGACCGGCAAGCCGTTCGCCCGCTACTGGCTGCACGGCGGCATGCTCAACATCAACGCAGAGAAGATGTCGAAGTCACTCGGGAACTTCACTTTGCTCAAGGACGTGCTCGAGGCGTATCCGGCGCCGGTCCTGCGTCTGCTCATGCTTCAGACGCACTATCGCAGCCCGCTCGACTTCTCAACGGAGCGGCTTGAAGAGGCCAGCACCGCCTACGAGCGTTTCGCGAACATGGTGCGCATGATCACCTGGCTGCGGGATCGCCCGGCTCCCGGGATCGGCGCCGGGGTCGCTGACCGTGAGGCGCTCCAGACCGTCGTGACCGAGGTTCGCGCCCGGTTCGCGGCGGACATGGATGATGACTTCAACAGCGCCGGAGCGCTCGGCGCGCTCTTCGAGCTGGCGCGAGCGGCGAACGGTTTCCTGTCGGCGAACGAGACGGTTCTCTCTGCGCCGGATCTCGACGTCCTCGGTGACGCCGCGGCCACGGTCATCGAACTTCTCGGAGTCCTCGGCGTGGACCTTCCGGCGGGAGAGACGGGCCCGTCCCTTCCCGTCGGCGTGATCGCGATCGCTGCCGAGGTCGCCGGCTACTCCGGAGACGACACCTCCGCTGCGATGGACGCGCTGCTCGAAGCGCGCGCCGCGGCACGTGCGGATAAGGACTGGGCTCGTGCCGACGCCGTTCGTGACGGACTTGCCGCACTCGGCGTCCGCGTCGAGGATACTGCCGCGGGTCCGCGCGTCATCGTCTCCGAGAACTGAGGCCGGGCCGTGGAAGATCGCGTCGAAGGCCGCAACGCGGTCACCGAGCTTCTGGCGAGCGGCCGCCGTGTCGAGCGGATCTTCGTGCTCGAGGGCGCTCGCGCGGGGGACCCGCTCGCGATGGTCGCTGATGAGGCGCGCAAGCGGAGCATCAGGGTCGATCCGGTCTCGCGACACGAGCTCGATCGCATGAGCGAGCGCGGCGCGCACCAGGGCGTCATCGCGATCGCTGAGCCGTTCCGGTTCACGGAGCTCGATACCCTCCTGACGCGTACGGCGGAGAAGTCGTCGAGCCTGATCATCGTGCTCGACCACATCACGGATCCCGGGAACCTCGGCGCGGTCGTGCGCACCGCCGAGGTGGTCGGCGCCGACGGTGTCGTCATCCCGAAGGATCGCGCCGCGACGATGACCGCGTCTGCCATCAAGGCCGCCGCCGGCGCCGCCGAGCACATGCCGATCTGCCGCGTTGCGAACGTCGCGCAGGCGCTTGCCCGCTGCAAACAGGAACACTACTGGGTCACCGGCGCCTCAGAGAAGGCGGACACGCTGGCCTGGGACGCCCCACTGGACGGCCGCATCGCGCTCGTCATGGGCGCCGAGGGCACCGGGCTCGCGCGTCTGACGGAACGGGAGTGCGACCTGCTCGTCCGTCTGCCGGTTCAGGGACACATCGGGTCGCTCAACGTCTCCGCGGCCACCGCGGTGCTCGCGTACGAGTGGCTGCGCCGCGCGCCGCGCGACTGAGGTATCGGATGGCCCGCGCCCTCATCGTCGACGGCTACAACCTTCTCCTCGGTTCGCCACGCTATGCGGCTGACGCCGCCAGGGACCTCGACTCGGCGCGCGACCGGCTGATCGCGGATCTCGGCGCGAGGGCAGCAGAGGGGGAGCGCGTCACCGTCGTGTTCGACGGCGCCGCGAACCCGGTCTCGGACGGCGAGCCGCGCGACGTGGGCGGCATCACCGTCATCTTCTCGCCGTCAGGGATGGACGCCGATTCCGTGATCGAGGCGCTCGCGTCCGCAGCGAGGGCCGCGGGGGATCTCACCGAGATCGTCACCTCGGACGCTGCCACCCGCTGGACCGCGACCGGGGGAAGCGTGACCGTCACGCGCGCGGCGGCCTTCTCGCTCGAACTCGACGACGACGAGCGCGACCGGCGCGAGCGTCATACGACCGGCGTCCGTCGTCGCTCGACCGTCTCGGATCGGTTGGGCGCGGACGTCCGGAGGAGGCTCGACGGCATGTCGGGACGAAAGGGCGTGGAGTCCGACTGACTCTTCGTCGCTTCGAATCACGAGGTTCCTGCATTCTCGTTGACAAACGTCACCATTCCCCTGTAACTTCCGCCGTACCGCATCTCGCCGGGGGGCGAGCGGTGTCTTCTGGGGAGAGATCCACCGTTCCTGTGCCGGGGAGGTCATCAAAGGAATGGGTGCAATTGCGGGCGCAGCCCGACGGTTCGGTGCCGAGGCCGAGGTCGAGATGGTCTTGGCTGCTCAATCCGGCGATGAGAGTGCTTCGAGCGCCCTCATCACCAAGTACCGCAGCTTCGTCCGGTGCAAGGCGCGCAGCTACTTCCTTGCTGGCGCCGATCGTGACGACGTGGTCCAGGAAGGCATGATCGGCCTCTACAAGGCGATGCGCGACTTCCGGCCGGACCGGCAGACATCGTTCCGGTCGTTCGCCGAGCTGTGTGTCACCCGGCAACTCATCACCGCGATCAAGACCGCGAGCCGTCAGAAGCACACGCCGCTCAACACCTACATCTCGCTGCACCGCCCCGCGGGGGCGGAGGATGAGGGCGATCGCGTCCTTTCGGACATCCTCGCCGCTCGCGAGGTCTGCGATCCGGCCGAGGTAGTCATCGCCGCGTGGGAGACCGCCAGCATCACAGAGGGGTTCGTCGGAGCGCTCTCCGGCTTCGAGACCGATGTGCTGCGCCTCTACGTCAACGGCAGCTCCTACAACGAGATCGCCGACGAGCTCGGCCGCCATTCGAAGGCTGTGGACAACGCCCTTCAGCGGGTGAAGCGCAAAGTCGAGCTTCAGATCCAGCGCTGCCGCACCTGCTGAAGCCCGGCCGTCGTTCGGTCGTCCCGTCGTCACCTTCGTACGCCCTCGCGCGCGCAAGCAGATGCGCGCCGGCGCCGGATGCGGCAGAATGTGTCGCGCGCCGGCGTAGCTCAGTTGGCAGAGCAATCGCCTTGTAAGCGATAGGTCATCGGTTCGAATCCGATCGCCGGCTCCACGACATCTCCGCGAGGCGCCCGAGCCCGAATGTGGCGCGCGCTTCGCTTATGCGCTCGGGCGTCGTTCACGCGGGCGTCCGGAATAGATACGCCCGGCCCCGTTGCAGCCGTTGACAGGCACGACGGCAGGCGGGTACTATCCATTCGCCTTTTCGCAGGGTTCCGGCTACCACCTTGACATCGCGAATATGGCTTTTTGTTTGTGTGGGGGTGTGCCCGAGTGGCTAAAGGGGACGGGCTGTAAACCCGTTGGCTACGCCTACCCAGGTTCGAATCCTGGCGCCCCCACCAGTAAGCCCACATAGCTCAGTCGGCAGAGCACTTCCTTGGTAAGGAAGAGGTCATCGGTTCGAGTCCGATTGTGGGCTCCATTTTCTATCCACCGGCCATCTGTTCATGTACGGGGATCCGTGCGGGAACGCAGCGTTGACCGGTCGCTTATCATATGGCGGTGTAGCTCAGTTGGTTTAGAGCACGCGGTTCATACCCGCGGAGTCGCTGGTTCGAGTCCAGCCACCGCTACCAAGGTCATCCACGCCCGAGCCCGACGGCCGGTCGTAGATACGCAAGGCAGCACGAAAGCACGAAGTCCGAACGAGCCGGCCGTCACCCGGCAGCGGGCGCGCCCGGATCGCGAGAAGAAGCGACCGGTCCGCCCAGCGTCACCTTTGAAGGAGGAGACACATGGCGAAGAAGAAGTTCGAGCGCACCAAGCTGCACGTCAACGTCGGCACCATCGGTCACGTCGACCACGGTAAGACGACGCTGACCGCTGCTATCACCCAGCGTCAGGCATCGAAGGGCTTTGCCGAATTCACGCCGTTCGACATGATCGACAAGGCTCCGGAAGAGCGCGAGCGCGGCATCACGATCGCTATCGCGCACGTCGAGTACGAGACCGAGGTGCGTCACTACGCGCACGTCGACTGCCCGGGTCACGCCGACTACGTCAAGAACATGATCACCGGTGCCGCGCAGATGGACGGCGCGATCCTGGTCGTGTCCGCCGCTGACGGCCCCATGCCCCAGACGCGTGAGCACATCCTGCTCGCCCGCCAGGTCGGCTTCCCCTACATGGTCGTGTACCTGAACAAGTGCGACATGGTCGACGATCCGGAGCTGATCGAGCTTGTCGAGATGGAAGTCCGTGAGCTGCTCGACGAGTACGAGTTCCCCGGCGACGACACCCCCATCATCCGCGGCTCGGCGCTCAAGGCGCTCGAGGGCGATGAAGAGTGGAACAAGTCGATCGACGAGCTCATGAACGCCATCGACACGTTCATCCCGGACCCGGTCCGCGACATCGAGAAGCCGTTCCTGATGGCCATCGAGGACGTCTTCACGATCACCGGTCGTGGCACCGTCGCCACCGGTCGTGTCGAGCGTGGCGTCGTCAAGGTCGGCGACGAAGTCGAACTCGTCGGGATCCACCCCACCACCCGCAAGACCGTCGTCACCGGCGTCGAGATGTTCCGCAAGCTGCTCGACCAGGCGCAGGCCGGCGACAACATCGGCGTGCTTCTCCGTGGCGTCGGCCGCACCGAGATCGAGCGCGGCCGGTGGCCACGGTGCCGCGCCCGGTGATGGTGAAGACGTCCTCGATGGCCATCAGGAACGGCTTCTCGATGTCGCGGACCGGGTCGGGGATGAAGGTGTCGATGGCGTTCATGAGCTCGTCGATCGAGCCGACGT
>JANYLP010000077.1 GCA_025361445.1 Coriobacteriia bacterium | reverse complement strand
CGAGGCGCTCCCTGAGGGCGAGACGATCTCGACCTACACGCAGGGCAACTTCACCGACCTGTGCCGCGGTCCGCACGTACCCGATACCAGCCGCATCCGCGCGTTCAAGCTGACCAAGGTGGCCGGCGCGTACTGGCGCGGCGACTCCACGCGCCCGATGCTGCAGCGCATCTACGGCACCGCGTGGTATTCCGACAAGGACCTCGATGCGTACCTCACCCGCATCGAAGAAGCCGAGAAGCGCGACCACCGCAAGATCGGCCGTGAGCTCGACCTCTTCAGCTTCCACGAGGAGGCCGGCGCCGGGCTGCCGCTCTACCACCCCAAGGGCGCACGCGTCCTGCGCCTGCTCCAGCAGTGGCTCCGCGGCGTTCTCTACGAGCGAGGGTACGTCGAGGTCATCACGCCGCACATCTACAAGGCCGACGTGTGGAAGATCTCGGGCCACTACGAGAATTACCGCGAGAACATGTACTTCTTCGAGGTCGACGAGGGCGACGGCAAGACCAGCGAGTACGGCATCAAGCCGATGAACTGCCCCGGCCACCTCATGATCTACGGCGACAGCATGAAGTCCTACCGCGACCTGCCGATCCGCATGTCCGAGTTCGGCACCGTTTACCGACATGAGATGTCCGGCGTCGTCCACGGGCTCATGCGCGCTCGCTCGTTCACACAGGACGACGCGCACATCTTCTGTATGCCCGAGCAGGTGCACTCCGAGGTCATGGGCATGCTCGACCTGGTCGCGTACGTGAACGGCGTCTTCGGATTCGAGTACTCGGCCGAGGTCTCGACCCGGCCCGAGAAGTCGATCGGCGACCAGGCGTTCTGGGACACCGCCACGCAGGCCCTCATCAAGGCGCTCGAGGAGAAGGGCGTCCCCTTCGAGATCAACGAGGGCGACGGCGCCTTCTACGGCCCGAAGATCGACATCAAACTCAAAGACGCCATCGGGCGAACGTGGCAGACCTCCACGATCCAGGTCGACTACAACCTGCCGCAGCGCTTCGGCCTGACGTATCGCACGTCGGACAACACCGAGGAGCAGCCGTACATGCTGCACCGCACGATCCTTGGCAGCATGGAGCGGTTCTTCGGCATCCTCATCGAGCACTACGCGGGCGCTTTCCCGACGTGGCTCGCTCCGGTGCAGGTCATCATCGTCCCGATCGCCGATCGTCACATGGACTACGCGACCGAGGTGCGCGCCAAGCTTGAGAAGGCAGGCGTGCGCGTCGAGGTCTTCTCGGACAACGAACCGATGCGGATCAAGATCGCCAAGGCCCAGCAGCAGAAGGTCCCCTACATGCTCGTGGTGGGGGACAAGGAGGCCGAGTCGGGCGAGGTCGGCGTGCGCGAGCGCACCGGCGGCGACATCGGTTCGCGCTCGATCGATGAGCTCATCGCGATGGTCAAGGACGGCGACCCGCTCGCCTAGCCGCACGTGCGCGCACGACCGCGCGCGCGTGCTACGCTGCCGCGCATGAGACTGTCGCGATTCCTGAATGCCTTCTGGGGGATTCCGTTCGTAATCGTCGCCCTCGGGGCGGCGACCGCCGTCATGCTCCCGTTCCGGTCCGTGCTGCATCCCGCGCAGGTGATGCTGCTCTTCGTCCCGATCGTGCTGTGGATCGCCCGCGCCGGCGGCGTCCGTTCCTCGATCACCGCGGGCACCCTCGCGTTCCTGCTGGTCGACTTCTTGTTCGTGCCGCCTTACTACCAGGTCGTCGTCTCCTCACCGGTCGACTGGGTCACGATGATCGTCTTTCTGGGTGTAGCGCTCGTGGCGGGCATCCAGACCGGGCGCATGAAGGAGCGCGAGAACGCCGCTGTCCAGCGCCAACGGGAGATCGCGCTGCTCAACCGGCTCTCTTCACGTCTGGTCTCCGAGAAGTCGGTTGAAGCGATGGCGTCCTTCATCGTGCACGAGGTCGTCGCCGTCCTCGGAGCGGGGCGCTCTGCGATCTTCGTGCGCACCGAGGCCGGTACCGCGACGCTCGTCGCGGAGGCAGGTGACGGTCCCGCCGGGTTGACCGAACGCGCGCTGGCGGATTGGGTCCTCCGGAACGACAAGGCGATCGCGCTGATTGCCTCTGACGATGTCCCGCCCGACCTGAGGCCCGTCAGCATCGATGCGGCCGACGCGATCTCCGGGGTCGTCGCGGACGGAGCCTATGTGCCTCTGCAGACGAGTGACGGGCTCGAGGGTGTCCTGTACGCGCGCCCGCTCGTGGGCTCGAAGCCCGCCTTCGCGGGCACGCGCCAACTCCTCGCCGTCGCCAACGTTGCCGCGGCCTTCCTGGAGCGGAGTCGTCTGGGAGAGGCCGCCGCGCACACGAGCGCGGTCCGCGAGTCCGACCGCCTGAAGGCGACGCTGGTCTCATCGGTCTCGCATGAGCTCAAGACGCCGCTCGCGGCCGTGACGGCGCGTGTCACGGGCCTGCTCGAAGAAGGCGAGGACTGCGGCGCCGAACGGGTGCACTCGGAGCTCCTCGCCGTTGCGGAAGACCTCGGACGGCTCGATTCCTCGATCCGCGACCTGCTCGACCTGTCGCGGCTCGAGTCGGATGCCTGGCGCCCCCGGCCGGAGATCTACGATCTGGGCGAGGTCCTCGGGACGGTGGCCCAGCGCATCCCCGTCGGCCAGCGGCAGAGAGTGCGCTTCGGCATCCCTGACGACCTTCCGCCGGTCCGGGTCGACTTCAACCAGCTCGCCCGAGTCATATCGAGTCTGGTCGACAATGCGCTGACGTACTCGCCCGAAGTTGAGTCGGTCGCCGTGGGGGCTCGCGTTCTCGGCCGTGAGATGCTCGCATGGGTCGAGGATCACGGCCCCGGTGTGCCCGACGACGAGAAGCAGCAGGTGTTCGAGAAGTTCTTCCGGGGCGCCGCTTCGGGGGTCTCGCCCGGCGGTACCGGGCTTGGCCTCGCGATCGTGCGGGAGATCGTGCGTCATCATGATGGACGCGTGTGGGTCGAGGACGTCGATCCGCACGGAGCCCGCTTCGTCGTATCGCTGCCGTTGGAAGGAACCGCACAATGACCGATTCCGGCCCCGGAGCCCCCGAGCGCAGCGCTCGCGTGCTCGTGATCGACGACGAAGAGCAGATCAGGCGCGCACTCCGGTCGGTGCTGCAGGCCCATCACTACATGGTGGACGTCGCCGAGACCGGCGGGGAAGGTCTCGAGCTGGCCATCGATCGAACGCCCGATCTCATCATCCTCGACCTGAGCCTGCCGGACATGAGCGGGCTGAAGGTGGCGGAGGAACTCCGCACCTGGTACGTGGGTCCGATCGTGGTGCTGTCCGTGCGCGACGGTGACGCGGACAAGATCGCGGCGCTCGACCTGGGCGCGGACGACTACCTCACGAAGCCGTTCTCAGCGGGCGAACTCCTCGCCCGTATCCGTGCGCATCTCCGGAGAACCGTGAGCGGCGAGGCCTCGATCCGCGAGATCCGCGCGGGCGAGCTGGTGATCGACCTCGCGAGGCGTCAGGTCACTGTGTCGGGCGAACCCGCGCACCTGACCCGCACGGAATTCGACATCCTGGCGCTTCTGGCGCGGAACGCGGACCGGGTCGTGACCTCGCGCATGATGCTCGAGCAGGTCTGGGGTCCCGACTACATCTCCGACACGCAGACGCTGCGCGTCCACGTCTCGCATCTGCGCCACAAGATCGAGCCGGCCGGTGGCGTGCCGCGCTACATCCTGACAGAGCCCGGGGTCGGCTTCCGCTTTGTCGGGGACGAAGGCACCGCTTCTTAGCGGATTCTTCACACTCGACGCCCCCGGCTTCACGCGGGCTGAACGCGCTGCCCCGTAGCATGTACTCAGATGCCGTCTTCGGACGGCATTCTTCATGCGTTCGGGGCGATCGTGTTCAGACGGGTCGGGGAGTGGAGCTGCGTCACATGGAAGACCTCATCTACTACGGGCTCGCTTTCGTGTTCCTCGGCGTCTGCCTGCTCTACGTCCGCGCGGCCGACAAGCTCTAGGGGGCGACGACGTGGCCGAGTACATCGTCATGGGACTGATCGCGGCCGGCATCCTTGTCTACCTCGGCTTGGCGCTCCTGTTCCCCGAGAAGTTCTGACAAGGGAGGCGCGCCGCACGTGGCTTTCGATATCGCACGACTGATCGGCTTCGTCGTCCTTCTCACGGGGATCGCTGTGCCGCTCGGCCTCTACATGGCGAGGGTGTATCAGGGCGAAAAGACCTGGCTCACGCCGGTGCTCGCCCCCGTGGAGCGCTTCGTGTACCGAGTCGGCGGGGTCGACCCGAGCGGGGAGATGCCGTGGACTGTGTACGCGGTCTCGCTGCTGCTCTTCAACTTCGCGTGCTTCACGATCCTGTACGCGATGCTGCGGTTCCAGGGCTCCCTCCCGCTCAACCCGACGGGAGCGGTCGGCATGTCGCCGGCGCTCGCGTTCAATACGGCGGTCAGCTTCGTGACGAACACCAACTGGCAGGCGTACGCCGGTGAGACCGGCGTCAGCCACCTGATCCAGATGGCGGGTTTCACCTGGCAGAACTTCATCTCGGCTGCGACCGGCATCACGGTAGCCATCGCGCTCATCCGCGGCCTGATACGCAAGGAATCGCGCACCGTCGGCAACTTCTGGGTCGACCTGACCCGCACCTGGCTCTATGTGCTGCTGCCGATCTGCCTGGTGCTTGCCGTCGTGTTCGTCTCGCAGGGCGTGGTGCAGACGATGGCCGGCTCGGTCAGTGCCACGACCGTCCAGGGCGCGACGCAGACCATGAGCGTGGGCCCAGTGGCGTCTCAGGAAGCGGTCAAGGTCCTCGGCACCAACGGCGGAGGGTTCTTCAACGCGAACTCCGCGCATCCGTTCGAGAATCCGACGCCGCTCACCGATCTGCTCCAGATGCTCGCGATCCTCGCCATCCCGGCTGGCCTCACGTTCACCTTCGGGAAGATGGCCGGAAACCTGAAGCAAGGCGTGACGGTGTTCGCCGCGATGGCGATACTTTTCGCCCTGAGCGTCGGGGTCATGTACGGCTTCGAGACCGCCGGCAACCCGAACCTCACGAAGGCCGGAGCCGATCAGGTGGCCTCGGTCACGCAGGCCGGCGGCAACATGGAGGGCAAGGAGGTCCGGTTCGGGATCACCGATTCTGCGCTGTTCGGCAGCGTGACCACCGGTGCTTCTTGCGGAGCCGTGAACGCCTCGATGTCGAGCATGACGCCGCTTGCAGGCGGCATGGCGATGCTCAACATCGCGCTCGGCGAGGTGGTCTTCGGCGGTGCCGGGGCCGGGCTCTACGGGATGCTCGTCTTCGCGATTTTGGCCGTGTTCATCGCTGGGCTTATGGTCGGGCGCACCCCGGAGTTCCTCGGCAAGAAGATCGGCCCGAAGGACATAAAGCTCGCCATGTTCGCGGTGCTCGCGCTTGCTGCGGGCATCCTCGGCTTCGCCGCACTCGGCGTGTCGACACCCGCCGGGATGGCCGGACGCCTGTCGGTCGGACCGCACGGCCTGTCCGAGATCCTCTACGCCTTCACCTCCGGCGTCGGCAACAACGGTTCGGCGTTCGCGGGCCTCAACGCCGCATCGCTCTTCTACACGACGACGATCGGCATCGCGATGCTGATCGGACGCTACCTCTTCATCGTGCCGGTGCTGGCGATCGCCGGCTCCCTGGCCGCGAAGAAGCAGGTGCCGCCGTCGGCGGGGACGTTCCCGACCGACACGCCGATGTTCAGCGGGCTTCTCGTGGGCGTGGTCGTCATCGTCGGTGCGCTGACGTTCTTCCCGGTCCTTGCGCTCGGACCGGTGCTCGAGCAGCTCCTCATGACCGCCGGCAAGCTCTTCTAGGAGGAGGTGCAGAGATGTCCGACGCTTCGATAGACATGCACGTCGATACACCCCCCGGCACCTCAGCTCCGCGCAAGCGGGAGGCGGTCGCCAACTCGCGTGCGCTGATCCTGCAGGCCGTGCGCGAGTCGTTCATCAAGCTCAACCCGATGAAGCTGTGGCACAACCCCGTCATGCTCGTCGTCGAGATCGGCGCGGCGATCGTGACGTTCTACGTGTTCGCCGAACTGCTCGTGACGGTGACCAGGACGTTCAGCAGCGAGAACCACCTGCCGTTCCTTATCGCCATCGCGTTTTGGCTGTGGTTCACGGTGTTGTTCGCCAACTTCGCCGAAGCGATGGCGGAGGGACGCGGCAAGGCCCAGGCCGACACGCTGCGCAAGATGACGACCGACACGCTCGCGAACCTCATGAAGGGCGAGGACATCGAGCAGATCCCGGCCGCGCAGCTGCGCCGGGGCGACACGGTGGTGGTTTCCGCGGGCGAGACGATCCCGGGCGACGGTGATGTCATCAACGGCATCGCATCGGTGGACGAATCCGCCATCACCGGCGAGTCGGCGCCCGTCATCCGCGAGAGCGGGGGGGATCGCAGCGCGGTCACGGGCGGCACGAAGGTGCTGTCCGACCGCATCATCGTCCAGATCACATCCGAGCCCGGCAAGACCTTCCTCGACCGCATGATCTCGCTCGTCGAGGGTGCCAGTCGCTCCAAAACCCCCAACGAGATAGCGCTCGACATCCTTCTGGTGGCGCTCACGATGATCTTCCTGCTCGTGACGGTCACGCTCGAGGCCTTCGCGGTCTTCTCGGGCAATCCCGTGCAGGTCTCGGTGCTCATAGCGCTACTCGTCTGTCTGATCCCGACCACGATCGGCGGGCTGCTCTCCGCGATCGGCATCGCGGGCATGGACCGACTCGTCCAGCACAACGTCCTCGCGATGTCCGGCCGCGCGGTTGAGGCAGCGGGCGACGTGAACACCCTGCTGCTCGACAAGACGGGCACGATCACGCTGGGCAACCGTCAGGCCGCCGAGTTCCTGCCCGTGACCGGTGTCGAGGTTCAGGAGCTCGCCGACGCCGCGCAGCTCGCGTCGATCGCCGACGAGACGCCGGAAGGCCGCAGCATCGTCGTCCTGGCCAAGCAGTTCGGGATCCGCGAGCGTCATCTGCATGCCGAGGACACCACCTTCATCCCGTTCACCGCACTGACGCGGATGAGTGGGGTCGACTGGCAGGGTCACAAGATCCGCAAGGGCGCGGCCGACTCGGTGGCTGCGTGGGTCGACAGTCTCGGCGGTCACGCTTCGCTAGAGATCGAGGATCTTGCCCGCAGCGTGGGCGAGCAGGGCGGCACCCCGCTCGTCGTCTCCATCGATGATCGGGCGCTCGGCGTCGTCCACCTGAAAGACATCGTCAAGGGCGGCATCCGGGAACGGTTCGAGCAGTTGCGGGCGATGGGTATCCGGACGGTCATGATCACGGGCGACACCCCCGTGACCGCTGCCGTGATCGCCCGGGAGGCCGGAGTCGACGACTTCCTCGCTCAAGCGACTCCCGAGGCGAAGATGGAGCTTATCCGCAAGGAGCAGGCGCAGGGCAAGCTCGTGGCCATGACCGGGGACGGCACGAACGACGCTCCGGCGCTCGCGCAGGCCGACGTGGGCGTGGCCATGAACACCGGCACGACCGCGGCCAAAGAGGCCGGCAACATGGTCGATCTGGACAGCAACCCTACCAAGCTCATCGAGATCGTGGAGATCGGCAAGCAGCTGCTCATGACCCGCGGCGCGCTCACGACGTTCTCGATCGCGAACGATGTTGCGAAGTACTTCGCCATCATTCCGGCGATCTTCATGGTGGCGTATCCGGAGCTCCGCGCGCTCAACATCATGGGGCTGAACTCCCCGAACAGCGCGATCTTGTCGGCGGTCATCTTCAACGCACTCGTGATCGTCGCTTTGATCCCGCTGTCTTTGAAGGGCGTGCGCTACCGGCCGCTCGGCGCCGGCGCGGTGTTGCGCCGCAACCTGCTCATCTACGGCCTCGGCGGTCTCGTCGTTCCGTTCGTAGGCATCAAACTCATCGACATGGCGCTCGTGGCGCTGCGTCTGGCTGCGTAGAGAGGCCCGGTAATGAAGAGATACGTCTTCGCCTCGATCCGCATGGCGCTGCTCACGATGTTCGTGTTGGGCATCGTGTACCCGCTCGCGGTCACTGGGATCGCACAGGCGTTCATGCCCGCGCAGGCGAACGGGAGCCTCGTGCGCAGAGGCGACACCGTGGTCGGGTCGTCGCTGATCGGTCAGGCCTTCACCGGGCCGGCCTATATCCACGGGCGTCCCTCCGCCGCGGGCGCCGACGGCTACGACGGCGCTGCGTCCTCCGCGTCCAACCTCGCGCCCACGAGCAAGGCGCTGGTGGAGTCGGTCAGCGCCCGTATTGCAGCGGCGGTGGCGGAAAACCCCGGCCTCTCTTCCGGTACCGTTCCCGTCGATATGGTCACCGCGTCCGGGAGCGGCCTCGATCCGGACATCACGCTCGCCAACGCGTACGCGCAGGTCGCGCGTGTGGCGCGGGTGCGCGGCCTTCCCGTGCCACAGGTTCGCGCTATCGTGGAGTCGCAGGCCGTCGGCCGCCAGTTCGGTGTGCTCGGAGAGCCGCGCGTCAACGTGCTGCTTCTGAACCTGGCTCTCGACGCAGTCAAGTAGAGGGGCGCAACCGTGACCGACGAGGAGCTCGACGAGATCAGGGAGCACGTGGCGCGCACCCGCGGCTGCCACAAGATCTTCCTCGGCTACGCTCCGGGCGTCGGGAAGACCTTCACGATGCTCTCGGAAGCGCAGCGTCGCCACCTCCGCGGCGAGGACGTCGTCATCGGCTTCGTCGAGCCCCACAAGCGTCCGGAGACGATCGCGCTGACGGAGGGCCTCGAGAAGGTCCCGACCAAGAAGATGGAGTACCGCGGTACGGTCCTCGAGGAGATGGACACGGCAGCGATCATCGCCCGTCACCCGCAGTGGGTGCTGGTGGATGAGCTCGCGCATACGAACGCGCCGGGGGCCGAGCACGAGAAGCGCTGGCAGGCCGTCGAGGAGATCCTCGAAGCCGGCATCAGCGTCATCTCCACGGTCAACGTGCAACATTTCGAGTCGCTCAACGACACGGTGGCGCAGATCACCGGCGTGCACGTCCGTGAGACGGTGCCGGACCGGATCCTGGACGCTGCCGACGAGGTGGTTCTCGTCGACATCACCCCCGAAGCGCTCGTCAACCGGCTCAACCGCGGGGTCATCTACGAGCCCGAAAAGGTGCCACAGGCGCTCACGAACTTCTTCCGGCGCGGCAATCTCGTCGCGCTCCGGGAGCTCGCTCTGCGCCGGACCGCCGACGAGGTAGACGAGGACCTGACGCGGTTCCTCCAGGACCACGACGTAGACAAGACGTGGGGCGTGAACGAGCGCGTGCTCGTCGCGATCACTCCGCGCTCGCTCGCCGCCAAGCTGATTCGCCGCGGCTACCGGCTCGCGCGTCGCATGAACGGCCGCTTCTGGGTGCTCTACGTCCGCCCTCCGGGCGTGGCGCTGTCGGGCAAAGAGGAGCAGATCCTCGATGAGATGAGGCTGCTCGCTCTCGATCTTGGCGGGGAGGTCGTCGATACCGTCGGCGCCGACCCCGCCGCCGAGATCATCGGGTTCGCGAACCGCAACCAGGTCACCTACGTGATCATGGGCCAGTCGGCTCGCAGTCGCGTCGACGAGGTCCTGCGCGGATCGGTCGTCAGCCGTATCATGCGCGAGACCCGCAACGTCGACATCGTCATCGTCGCTGACGCCGATCACGCGGAGGGCGGGTTCGCCGGGTAGTCGCGCCTCAGGTCCCCGTGCTTGCGTCTCGGCGGGTCCCCCCGTATACTCGCACGGCTAATCGAATACCGCTGACAAGCGGGGCCGGCATCACGAGGCCCCCACCTGAGTGGCGCGGACGTCCCGTTGCTGCCTGGTCGAGTAAGCGACATCACGAAGGCGCCGCAGGTGGCGACCTGAAGTGCTGACCGTGGAAATCGCCCGAGGCCGCACACGCGAGCCGCGGGCGTTCGTGTTTGTAGGAGACGTATTGCTCATGCCCGGGAAGCGGTTCCGGGCTAAAGCGCGGAGGTGAATGCGATAAGCACTATCGAGACTCGCATCAACGAGCGGATTCGTACTCCGCGCGTGCGGCTCGTCGGCGTCGAAGGCGACCAGCTCGGCATCTTTGTGACTTCCGATGCCCAGAAGGTCGCCGACGATCTGGGGCTCGACCTCGTCGAGGTCGCGCCGAACGCGGATCCGCCGGTCTGCCGGATCATGGACTACAGCAAGTGGAAGTACGAAGAGGCCATGAAGGCCAAGAAGGCCCGGAAGAATCAGACGACCATCCAGGTCAAAGAGATCAAGTTCCGGCCGAAGATCGACATCCACGACTACGAGACCAAGAAGAAGCATGTCATCCGTTTCATCGAGGGTGGCGCGAAGGTCAAGGTCACGATCATGTTCCGTGGCCGTGAGATGGTGCACGCAGAGCGCGGACTGGCGATCCTGGAGCGTTTGGCGGAGGACATTCGCGAGATAGCTCACATCGAGAACCAGCCGAAGCTCGAGGGCCGCAACATGTTCATGCTCGTCACGCCCTCGAAGAAGGAGATCAAGCCGCCGGCCAGGGGAGAGTCAGCCCCCAAGTCGGATGCGGATGAGGCCGTTCCTGAGGTCGCTGTCGAGACCCCCGACGGTGCCGCGACGATTGCGGACATCGCCAAGGTCACGAAGGCCGTCAAGGTGGCCAAGCCCGTTGCGGAGGTCGTAGAGGTCGTAGAGGTCGTTGCAGAGGCCGAGGACGTCGCGGACGTCGCCGAGGTCGCAGAGGTTGCGCCCGAGGCCGCCGAAGCAGCCGAGTAAGCACACGCACCCGTACCACGTACTCGAAGGAGCAGTTCAACGATGCCGAAGATGAAGACCCATAAGGGGACCGCCAAGCGCTTCAAGCTGACCGGGACCGGCAAGATCAAGCGTGCGAACGCGTTCAAGAGCCACATTCTCGAGAAGAAGAGCCCGAAGCGTAAGCGCGGCTTCGCTGCTCCTTCGCTGGTCGACAAGGCCGATATCGCCGTGATCCGCAAGAATCTCGGCGTCTAGCCTCGCCGACCCTTTCGCGCAAGAAGGAGTGACTGACAGATGCCTCGCGTCAAAAGAGCAGTAACCGCCAAGAAGAAGCGCCGCACCGTACTCGCCCGGGCAGCCGGGTACTACGGAGCTAAGTCCCGGTCGTACCGCGTCGCCAAAGAGCAGGTCCAGCACTCGATGGCGTACGCGTACCGCGACCGCCGCGTCCGCAAGCGTGAGATCCGCAAGCTGTGGATCGCCCGCATCAACGCCGCGGCGCGTCTGAACGGGCTGTCCTACTCGGTGTTCATGAACGGCCTGAAGAAGGCCGGTATCGAGCTGGACCGCAAGGTCCTCTCCGACATGGCGATCACCGATCCCGCCGGGTTCTCGCAGCTGTGCGAGAAGTCGAAGGCGGCTCGCGTAGCGTAAGACGGCGTCGCCCGCAGCGGGCGTCGACCGCACATCAGAGGCCCTGTCGCAGACCGCGATGGGGCCTCTGCGCGTGATGGGGGAGGCCGCTTCGCGCGCGTTCAGCTCGGATTACCCTGCACTAAGGTCGTGCCGTGCTCTGGACTAACAGGTGGTCATAGCCCGACGATTTCGGGCTATGTGGACGGCCGCAGTGCGGTCGCCCGGGGGTAGACGGCACCGCACGGGCCGTCATCGATGAGGAGACCATGTCACCCGCAGCCATCGCAGCCGAGAAAGACATCCGTACGATGACTGGCCTGACCGCAGCCGAGGCCGCACAGCGCCTCGCCAGTGAGGGCCCGAACGAGATCGCCGCCGCCAAGCCGCGGAGCTTCATGCGGATCGTGTGGGAGGTCGTGAAGGAGCCGATGCTGCTGCTGCTCGTTGCGGCCGGCACCGTCAACATCATCATCAGCATGCAGGATCCGAGCCGAATCAAAGAGGCGGCTCTCCTGTTCGTGTTCGTCGTCATCGTCATCGGCATCACGGTGTTCCAGGAGCGCAAGACGGAACGCGCGCTCGATGCCTTGCGCGACCTATCGAGTCCACGCGCGCTCGTGATCCGCGACGGCCTACAGGTGCGCATCGCCGGACGCGAAGTCGTGCGAGGCGACCTGATCCTGCTCGCCGAGGGTGACCGCGTACCGGCGGACGCGGTCCTTTTGGACTGTTCCAATCTCAACATCGATGAGTCCCTCCTCACGGGCGAGTCCGTCCCTGTGCGAAAGGCCGCCTGCGGCCCGGATGCGTCGATGACGGTCGGACTTCCCGGTGGCGACGGAACGCCGTGGGTCTTCTCCGGCACGCTCGTCGTGAAGGGTCAGGGCGTCGCGCAGGTCGCCGCTGTCGGGCAGCTCACGGAGATCGGGAAGATCGGCATCGCGCTCGAATCCGTCGAGTCGGAGCGCACGCTGCTGCAGCGCGACGTGGACCGCCTCGTCAAGGGCATCGCTGTGCTCGGGCTCTCTATGGCCGCATTGGTCATCCTCGTGTATGGCCTGACGCGGGGTGACTGGCTTTCCGCCACACTCGCCGGCATCACGCTCGCGATGGCGATGCTTCCCGAGGAGTTCCCCGTCGTTCTGACCGTGTTCCTCGCGCTCGGCGCGTGGCGAGTCTCCAAGAGCAACGTGCTCACGCGGCGCATGCCCGCGATCGAGATGCTCGGCGCCGCAACGGTTCTGTGCTCCGACAAGACCGGCACCATCACGCAGAACCGGATGACCGTTCGGGAACTTCGCACAGATGCCGGCGGATTCCTCGTGGACGGCGTTGCGCTGCCCGAGATCTTCCACGGGGTGGTCGAGTACGCGGTCCTGGCCTCACCCATCGACCCGTTCGATCCGATGGACACCGCGTTCAAGGTCCTCGGCGAGCGCTTCCTCGCCCAGACCGAGCACATGCACGCCGACTGGGCGCTCGTGAAGGAGTACCCGCTCTCCGAGAGGCTGCTCGCGCTGTCGCACGTGTGGAGAAGCCCCGACGGCGGCGACTACGTCATCGCCGCGAAGGGCGCTCCGGAAGCGATCGCGGACCTCTGCCACATGGAAGCCGCACGCGTCGACGCGATCATCGCGCAGGTCTCGGAGATGGCCGACACCGGACTGCGCGTTCTCGGCGTCGCGCGCGCGAACTTCCGCGCGGCCGAAGGGCTGCCGGAGATCCAGCACGACTTCGATTTTGAGTTCATGGGGCTCGTCGGCCTCCAGGACCCGATCCGCGAGGATGTCCCCGATGCCGTCGCGCAGGCGCGGACTGCCGGCATGCGCGTCGTGATGATCACGGGTGACTACCCGGGCACCGCCCGCAGTATCGCGACGGACGCGGGCCTCGACGCCGACGCGCGCATCCTCACCGGTCCGGAACTGGACGGGATGGATGACCAAGCTCTCGCGGCGTGCATCGACGACATCGACATCTTCGCCCGGGTCGTGCCGGAGCAGAAGCTCCGCATCGTGCGGGCACTGAAGGCCCGTGGCGAGGTCGTCGCGATGACCGGCGACGGCGTCAACGACGCTCCCGCGCTCAAAGCGGCCGACATCGGTATCGCGATGGGGCAGCGCGGCACCGACGTGGCCCGCGAGGCAGCCGCTCTCGTGCTCACCGACGATGCGTTCTCCTCGATCGTGAGTGCGGTGCGCGTCGGCCGGCGCATCTACGACAACCTCAAGAAGGCGATGGCCTACATCCTCGCCGTTCACGTGCCGATCGCCGGGATGTCGCTGTTGCCGGTGCTGGTACCGAAGCTGTTCGGGGTCGACATGCCCCTCGTGATGATGCCGGTGCACATCGCGTTCCTCGAGCTGATCATCGACCCGGCGTGCTCCGTCGTCTTCGAGGCGGAGAACGAAGAGGCGAACATCATGGAACGTCCGCCTCGTGGCGTGAACGAGCCGGTCTTCAGCCGCCGCATGATCGGCGTCAGCCTCGCCCAGGGCTTCGGCGTGCTCGTCGCGGTTCTCGCCGTGTACCTGTGGTCGGCGCTCTCGTACGGCCCCGCTGGCGCGGATGCCGTCCGGGCACTCACCTTCGCGACGCTTGTCATCGGCAACCTGGGGCTCATCTTCGTGAACCGCTCGTGGACGCATTCGATCATCGGCGGCCTGAAGTACAAGAACAAGGCGCTGTGGTACGTGACGGGCGGCACTGTGGGCGCGATCGCCCTGCTCTTCGCGTTCCCGGCGACCCTCGGGCTGTTCCAGTTCGACCTTCCTCCGCTCGGTGACTTCCTGATCGCCGCCGGTGCCGGCCTGCTGAGCGTCGTGTGGTTCGAGATCTACAAAGTGATTCGGCATAGGCAGAACGCCCAGGTGGCCTAGGTCCGTCCTGTTCCGTGCTCGTCGGTGGGCGGTCGGGAAACGGACGGCGCATGGAAAGTGGCGCCCGTCAGAATCCTGAGTACCGCGGCACATGCCACGGACGACACGCATCGTCCTCCAACCCTCGGTGGTACGACGCAACACCGAAGGGATGGTATCGATGGGGAAGATCCTGCTGGTCATCGGGGCGCTCGTGGCCACGCTCATGTTCGGCGCGGCCGGCGCCTACTTCACAGGACAGGCGCAGGTAGCTGAGAACACGATCAAGGCCGGCACGGTAGCGATCTCGACGGAGCCCACTTCGGCGGCGCTCTCGATCGACGCGCTTGCTCCGGGGTCGACCGTCACCAAGCAGCTGACGGTGGTCAACTCCGGCAGTCTGCCGGTCGACTACGTCGTCACGGCGGCCAAGAAGTCCGGTATCACTGAGTTCTTCGAGGCGCTCACAGTCCGTGTCGCGGCCGACGGCGCCGTCGTGTACGAGGGGCCGTTGTCCACGCTTCGAACGACCCCGCTTACGCTGGCTGCGGGCTCCCGGGCTCAGCTGCAGTTCTCGGTAGGCATCCCCGCGGCCGCGGGCAACGAGCTGGCCGGCGACTACACCAAGATCTCGCTCTACATCGACGCGGAGCAGGTGCACTGATGGGCCGCGCCCGCGCGATCGCAGTCAAGGTTGCCGTGGCGATCCTGATCGCCGCTGCGATCGCGTGGGCGCTCTCCGCTCTGACCGCGGTCTACGTGGGCGGCGGCTCGATGTCGCCCGCGCTCATCGCCGGGGATCTCGCGGTCGCTCGCAGGGGCGCGACGGGGGTCAAGGTCGGCGACATCGTTCTGATCGAGAAGGCGGGGTGGCCCGAGGGGGTCCTGCACCGGGTCATCGCAGTCACCTTCGACGGCCGGCTGCAGACTCAAGGAGACGCGAACCCCGCGCCGGACTTGGACCCCGTTCCTGTGACCGCGGTGCGCGGCGTGGTGGTGGTCGTTCTGCCCACAGGACGGGCCGTGGCGGTCCTCGAAGCCCTGGTCCGGGTGATACAATCTCGCCTCACATGACACATAGTCAGGCGACGACGGAGAGACGACGGCGCGAGCACGTGTGATGCATCAGAGAGGGACCCGCACCTGCTGTGAAGGTCCCGCATCACGAGCGCACCGACGGTTCACTCCACGAGCCGCTCACCTGAACGGCCGCCGGTGGCGGTCCGCTAGGGAAGCCGGATCCCCCGTTACAGGGACGCCGAGTCTGCGGAGGACTCGAAGCGCCGCGCTGTGGGTTCGCGTGGACGAGGTGGGTCGGAGAACGCGTCCGGCCAACCGGGGTGGTACCGCGGAAGCCGGCTTCCGTCCCCGGACATGGATGACATGTCCGCGGGCGCGGACGTCGGCTTTGCTTATGATGCGAGCGGACCGATCTTGCAGATCGCATGGGAAGGACCGGCATGGCGCTCATCGATGAACTTGGACGGCTGCGCGACGACGGGCTCGAGGCGATCGCGGCCTCGGACGACCTGACTTCGCTTGAGGCCGTCCGTATCGCGCTGCTCGGCAAGAAGGGCTCGCTGACGGCCGCCCTGCGCGGGCTCGGCGGCCTCTCGGCCGAGGAACGGCCGGCGGTCGGCAAGGTGTCGAACGAAGTGCGCACCTCTCTGGAGAGTGCGCTCGCGGCACGCGAGGGCACTCTCGGGTCGGCTGCACTGCGGGCGCGCCTCGCAGCAGAGGCCGTGGACATCACCCTGCCCGGTCGCCGTCGAGCCCCCGGTCGCGAACACCTGATCGCGCGCGTGGTGCGCGAGGTGTCCGACATCTTCATCGGACTGGGCTACACCATCGCGGAAGGGCCCGAGGTCGAGCTCGACTACTACAACTTCACGGCGCTCAACACGCCACCCGACCATCCCGCGCGCAATGCCTCGGACACCTTCTACGTCGAGGACCTCTCGGGCGAGACCGCTGCGGTTCGCGGCGAGTCGGACGTGCTGCTTCGCACCCAGACGTCACCGGTCCAGGTGCGCGTCATGGAGAACGCCACCCCACCGATCTATATCCTCGCGCCCGGCCGGGTATACCGCCGCGACGTTGCCGACCCTTCGCATCTGCCCCAGTTCACGCAGATCGAGGGGCTCGTCGTCGACGAAGGCATCACGTTCGGCGACCTCAAGGGTACGCTCGAGCACTTCGCGCGCGAGATGTTCGGTCCGCAGCGCAAGGTGCGCCTGCGGCCGCACTTCTTCCCGTTCACCGAGCCATCGGCCGAGGTCGACGTCAGTTGCCATCTGTGCGACGGCGTCGGGTGCCGCATGTGCAAGGGCTCGGGCTGGCTCGAGATCCTGGGATGCGGCGTGGTCGACCCGAACGTCTTCGGGTTCGCGGGCATCGATCCCGAGCGCTACACCGGTTTCGCGTTCGGTATGGGTGCCGAGCGTATCGCCGCGCTCAAGTACGGCGTACCCGACCTGCGCCACTTCGTCGAGAGTGACATGCGCTTCCTGCGCCAGTTCTGACGTTCCTCCCGCCCCGACCGGGTGCGTTCGACCCTGCTGTGAAAGGACCGAGGCCCGATGCGCGTCTCCCTCAAATGGCTCCGCGAACTCGTCGATGTGACGCTGGACACTCCAGCGCTGGTCGACCTTCTCGATATGACCGGCACGAAGGTGGAGGCGATCCACACCGTCGGTCAGGCGGTGGACGGCGTCGTCGTGGGGCGCATCCTGACCAAGGAGCGCCACCCTGAGGCCGAGAAGCTGTGGGTCACCACCGTGGACGTTGGCGCTGGGGAGCCGCTGCAGATCGTGTGCGGGGCGCAGAACTTCGAGGCCGGCGATCTCGTCCCGGTCGCGACCGTCGGGACCACGCTGCCCAACGGCCTGACCATCAAGAAGGCCAAGCTTCGCGGCGTCGTGAGCGAGGGTATGAACTGCTCCGCGGCCGAGCTTGGCCTGGGCGCCGACCAGTCGGGGTTGCTCATCCTGCCGAGCGACGCGCCCGTGGGAACGCCCTTCTTCGAGTATCACGGCACGGCGGACACCGTTCTGGAACTCGAGGTCACGCCGAACCGCCCAGACTGCCTGTCGATGGCGGGGGTCGCGCGCGAGGTTGCTGCGGTCACCGGCGTGAGCGCGCGCGTCCCGTCGGGCGTCCCCTCCGAGTCCGGGGCGCCCGTAAGCACGTCCGTGAGCGTCGCGATCGAAGACCCGGCGTTCTGTCCGCGCTACACCGCGCGCCTGATCCGTGGCGTGAAGATCGCTCCGTCGCCCGAGTGGCTCGCCGAGCGCGTCGCAGCCGCGGGTGCGAGGCCGATCAGCAACGTCGTGGACGTCACGAACTACGTCATGTTCGAACTCGGTCAGCCGCTGCACGCGTTCGATGCGGCCGCGATCGGTGTGGCAGATGGCCGCGCCGCGATCACCGTGCGTGTCGCGCGCCCCGGAGAGCGCCTCGTCACCCTCGACGGCCAGGACCGTGAGCTCACCGCCGACACTCTTGTGATCGCCGATCCGACGGGCCCTGTCGCGCTCGCCGGTGTCATGGGCGGCGCGGACACAGAGGTCACCGACGCCACTGTCGACATCCTGCTCGAGGCCGCATGCTTCGCGCCTGCTTCAGTGGGCCGAACGAGTCGTCGACTCGCTCTCATATCGGAAGCGAGCCAGCGGTTCGAGCGTGGGGTCGACCCGAACGCCTGCATCGCGGCCGTCGACCGGGCGGCACAGCTGCTCGCCGAGGTCTCCGGTGGCACGGTCGCTCCCGGCGTCATCGACGCATACCCTGTTCCGATCGTGCCGGCGGTGGTGACGCTTCGCGTCTCGCGCACGAACGCGCTGCTGGGCACCGACCTGACCGAGCCGGTCGTCACGGGCATCCTGACGCGCCTCGGACTGACGGTCACCGGCTCGGACGACGCTGACGTGCTCCTCGTGACCGTGCCGACCTTCCGTCCGGACCTCACGCGCGAAGCGGACCTGATAGAGGAAGTCGTGCGCGTCTTCGGCATGGATCGTGTCGCGTCGACGCTTCCCGCCGGCCGCGGCCGGGTAGGGGGCCTCACGTCGCAGCAGACCCTGACCGAGCGGATCGGGGCTGCGCTTCGCGGCGCCGGACTCAACGAGGCGATCACCTGGTCCTTCGCGGATCCCACCGACACCGAGCGACTCGAGTGGACGTTCGGACCGGGTGAGATGCCGGTGAGGCTCCTCAATCCCATGAGCGCCGACCAGGCGGTCTTGCGGACCACGACGCTGCCGGGCCTGCTTCGCGCGGTGGCGCACAACAGGAACCGCGGCGTTGCCGACGTCCACCTCTATGAGATCGGATCGGTCTGGTTCACCGCGGACGGCCGCAAGCTCCCGAAAGAGCGGACCGTCATCGCCGGTGTCCTCGCGGGATCGTGGAAGCGTCCCGAGTGGAACGACGCGCCTCCGGTACTCGATCTGTTCGATGCCAAGGGCGTGCTCGAGTCCGTGATCGAGGACCTCGGCATCGCGCGCTTCAAGCTGCGTGCGACCGACCTGCCGTGGCTCCAGCCGGGCCGCAGCGCCGAAGTGCTCGTCGGCGGCGATGTCATCGGCTGGCTGGGAGAGGCGCACCCGTCCGTGCTCGACGCATACGAATGTGCCGGGCCGGTCGCCGTTTTCGAGGTCCAACTGAAGCCGCTGCTCAAGGCCGCGCGCGACGTGCGGCCGTTCACGGACCTTCCTCGGTATCCCGGGGTCAAGATGGACGTCGCACTGGTCGTGGATGAGGGCGTATCCGCCGAGCGTGCGGAGCAGACGATCCGGTCCGCGGGCGGCAAGCTCCTGGAGTCGGCGCGTCTGTTCGATGTCTACCGCGGCGAGGGCGTGCCCGCAGGGCTGAAGTCGCTTGCATATTCGCTCGTGTACCGCGATCCGGAGCGCACACTCACCTCCGACGAGGTCGAACAGGCCCACGAGAAGCTCGTCCGCAAGGTGACCGGTGCCCTCGGTGGTCGCCTGCGCGGCGGGGAGTGAACTCCGTGCGTATGCGGTGTCCTGGCGCATAGCGGGTCCCGCATATGCGTTTCAGATGCATGCAAGTGCTATCTGAGCGAACATATGCGCATAGAGATTGACGAGTATGCGACGGAATGTGTAGACTGCGCACAGGGTATACGGTGATATGGGTAGCGACCCGCGGAGCGCGGGTCGCGGCGTATCCGGGAGGCGGAGTCACGTGATCAGGGCAGCGGTCGTCGGCGGAGCCGGCTACACGGGCATCGAAACGGTTCGGCTTCTGTTAGGCCACCCGGAGTTCGAGGTGACCGTCGTCACGTCGGCCGCGGACGCCGGTCGCCCGCTCGAGGCGGTCTATCCGGGGCTCGCCGGTAGCGGCCTCGTCTTCGAGGATCCCGCCGACTGCGACGTCGCCCGAAGCGCGGACGTCGTGTTCCTGGCTGTTCCGCACACGGCCTCCATGGCCCTTGCCCCCGGTCTTGTTGAGGCCGGGCTGACCGTGATCGACCTCTCTGCCGACTTCCGCCTCAAGAACGCCGCGGTCTACGAGTCGTGGTACGGCGCGCCGCACATAGCGCCCGACCTGCTCGCCGCCGCCGTGTACGGCTTGCCGGAACTGACGCGCGCATCTCTCCCGGGCGCCACCCTGGTGGCGTGCCCCGGCTGCTATCCCACGGCGACGGCGCTGGCCGCAGCCCCCGCGCTCGAAGCGGGTCTCGCGGCGGCCACCCTCGTCATCGTCGACGCGAAGTCGGGCGTCTCCGGTGCGGGGCGTGCTCTCGGCGCGAGCAGCCACTTCTCTGCGGCGAACGAGTCGGTCAAGCCCTACAAGGTGGCCTCCCACCGGCACACCCCGGAGATCGCGCAGACGCTCTCGGCGATCGCCGGGGCCCAGGTCTCCGTCTGCTTCGCCCCGCATCTCGTGCCCATGACCCGTGGCCTGCTCTCGACCGTCTACCTCCAGGCCGCCGATCGCCTGACGATCGCCGACGTCGTTGATGCCTACCGGGCGCGCTACGCTGACGAGCCGTTCGTGACGGTCCACTCCGATGGCGTCATGCCGTCCACGCGGGAGGTGTCCGGCACCAACCGGGCTCACATCGGGATTGCGCTCGACGAGTCCACCGGGATGCTTGTCGTCGCTTGTGCGATCGACAACCTGGTGAAGGGTTCGGGCGGCCAGGCGATCCAGTGCGCGAACGTCGTGTTCGGCCTCGATGAGTGCGCGGGGCTCACCGCCTACGCGCCGATCGTCTAGGGGGCGGGAAGTATGCAGCCGGCTGGCGATCATGGGTTTGGGACGGTCGAAGGCGGCGTGACGGCGCCGTCCGGCTTCCGCGCCGGCGCCGTGGCTGCGGGCATCAAGAAGGCGGGCAAGCTGGACGTCGCTCTGCTCGTGGCCGAGTCTGCAGTCCCCGCAGCCGCTGTCTACACCACCAACACGATCGCCGCGGCCCCGGTCGTCGTGTCGCGCGCACACACAGCGAATGGGCACATCCGTGCCGTCGTCATCAACTCCGGGAATGCCAACGCATGCACGGGCGTTTCCGGTCGTGCGGATGCGCGCGCCATGGCATCGGCAGTGGGGGATGCTATCGGTTGCGCCGCTGAGGACGTGGTCGTCGCTTCCACCGGCGTCATCGGTCTGCCGTTGCCGCTCGGCACGGTGCTCGGGGGCATCTCGGGCGCGGCGGACCTGCTCGCTTCCGATGGCGGTCCGTCCGCCGCCGAGGCGATCCGTACGACCGATACCTTCACCAAGCAGTGCGCGATCTCGCTGACCGTGGGCGGCATCACGTATCTGGTCGGGGGCATGGCCAAGGGTTCGGGCATGATCCAGCCCAACATGGCAACGATGCTCGGCTTCATCACGACCGACGCTCCGCTCACGCCCGCCGCCTGCGATTCCGCGCTGCGAGCCGCCACCGCGCGCACATTCAACCGCATTACCGTGGACTCCGACACCTCCACGAACGACATGTGCCTGCTCATGGCGTCGGGCGCTGCGGGCGGGGATCCGATCGACGCCGGCAGCGAGCGGTACGACGCGATCGCATCGGCGATCCATCACGTGGCCGGCGAGCTCGCGCGGATGATCGTGCGCGACGGCGAAGGCGCGACGAAGTTCGTCGAGGTCACGGTCCGTGGCGCCGCATCCGAGCACGATGCCGAACTCGCCGCGTTCTCGATCGCGAACTCGCCACTGTGTAAGACGGCGATCTTCGGGGCCGACGCCAACTGGGGCCGTGTAGCCATGGCGATCGGCAAGTCGGGCGCGCACATCGATCCCGACGCGTTCGACGTGGTTTTCGCCGGTATCCCGACCTGCCTGGCCGGTGCCGCCATCGCGTTCGACGAGCAGGCCGCGGCTGAGGCACTTGGCAGGCCCGACGTCGACGTGCTGGTCGACCTGCACGTTGGCGACGCAACGGCCACCGTCTGGACCTGCGACCTCTCCTACGAGTACGTACGGATCAACGGCGAGTACCGGAGCTGATCCTCGCGCCTGTCGCGATGTGGCAACCACCAGGAGGTGACCGGCACGATGAACGACCTGCTCTCCAAGGCGATGACGCTGACCGAGGCGCTGCCGTGGATCAAGACGACCGCGGGCAGCGTCGTTGTGGTCAAGTACGGTGGCGCGGCGATGACTGACCCTGCGCTCCGGGAGTCGGTGGCCTCCGACATCGTTCTGATGAAGCTCGTGGGCATCAATCCCGTCGTCGTGCACGGCGGCGGTCCCGAGATCACCTCGTTCATGGACAAGCTCGGCATGCCCGTCGAGTTTTACGACGGTCTGCGCGTCACCGACGACGCCGCAATGGAAGTCGTGAAGATGGTGCTCGTCGGCAAGGTGAACAAGGAGCTCGTCTCCGCGATCAACCGGCACGGCCGCCTCGCGGTCGGCATTTCGGGCGATGACGCGAACCTGCTCAAGGCGCGGCCCGTCTCGGAGCGCCTCGGGCGCGCGGGCGACATCGAGGCGATCGACACCACCGTCGTCACAGACCTGATCGGCGATGGCTTCATCCCAGTGATCGCCACTGTCGCCTACGGAGACGACGGCGGTTCGTACAACGTGAACGCCGACCTGGTCGCCGGTGAACTCGCCGCCGCGCTGGGCGCTTCGAAGGCGATCTTCCTCACCGACGTCGACGGTCTCTATGCCGACTTCGCGGACAAAGCGTCGCTGATCAGCGCGCTCTCCCTGCAGCAGGCCGAGGACCTCATCGCAGCCGACGTTCTGTCCTCCGGCATGATCCCGAAGGTCGCTGCCTGCGCCCGCGCCTTGCGGGGCGGCGTGCCCCGTGCGCACATCCTCAACGGCACCGTTCCGCACGCGCTGCTGCTGGAGGTCTACACGGATGAGGGTGTCGGAACGATGATCACCACGGAAGGCGCGTGATCCGCGTGGGCACCCGCTACGCACAGACCGCCGCTCTCGACGCCGAGTTCCACATGCATACCTATGCACGCAAGCCGGCGATGTTCGTGAGGGGCGAGGGGATGCGGCTCTACGACGATGACGGTCGCGAGTACCTCGACTTCGTCGCGGGCATCGGAGCCGTCAACCTCGGGCACAGCCACCCGGCGGTGGTCGAAGCGGTCCGTGAGCAGATCGGACGCTTGACCCACGTCAGCAATCTCTACTACGTCGAGTATCGCGACGAACTCGCGCGTGACCTGGTCGCTCTACACGGCGGCGACGCGAAGGTGTTCCTCTGCAATTCAGGCGCCGAGGCCAACGAGGGCGCGATCAAACTCGCCCGCAAGTGGGGCACGGCCCGCCGTGGCTCGGCGTGCCACAACATCGTGACGGCCGAGCGTTCCTTTCACGGCCGCACCCTGGCCACGCTCGCCGCCACCGGCCAGCCCAGCAAGCAGGAAGCGTTCGCCCCGCTGCCGGCCGGGTTCAGCCACGTCCCGCTCAACGACATCGCGGCGCTCGAATCCGTGATCGACGACGCGACGTGCGCGGTCCTGCTCGAACCGGTGCAGGGGGAGGGCGGGGTATTCCCGTGCGATCCCGGCTACCTTACGGCGGTGCGCGCGCTGTGCGACGAGCGCGACGTCCTGCTCATGTTCGACGAAGTGCAGACCGGTATGTGGCGCACCGGCCCCGCATTCGCCTGGCAGCTCTACGGCGTGAAGCCCGATGTCATGTGCCTCGCGAAGTCGCTGGCGAACGGTCTGCCCATCGGCGCGCTCGTGGCGACAGCCGCCGTAGCGGATGTCTTCGCCCCGGGGGACCACGGATCGACCTTCGGGGGCGGCCCGGTCGTGTGCGCGGCCGCCCGCGCGTGCGTGCGCGCGCTGCAGGACCAGCGTCTCGGCGAGCGCGCGGTGGAATCCGGCGAGTACCTTCGCGCGCGATTGCGGTCGTTCGCACGGGATACCGGCGCGGTCGCGGACGTGCGCGGGGCTGGCCTCATGAATGCGCTCGAGTTCAGCGAGCCGATCGCCGACGAGATCGCTTTGGCCGCTCTTGCACACGGGCTCGTACTGAACAACATAGGGACGCATATTCTTCGCATCCTGCCCCCGCTCGTGTGCGGCAGGCCTGAGATTGATACACTCTGCGGCGTACTTTATGAGCTGGTGGCATGTTAGACGGGCCGGAGGGGCAGACGATGGAAGGTCTTCGCGGGCACGATATTCTGACGCTGGGCGAATTCACGCCTGATCTGCTGACGTTCTTCCTGGAACGCGTTGCAATCCAGAAGAGGGCCTCGATCGCTACCGGAGCCAACTACCGGCCGCTTGCGGGCAAGTCGGTGGCCGTGATCATGCTCAAGCCGTCTCTGCGCACACGCGTGAGTTTCGAGGTTGGTATCTGCCGCCTCGGCGGCACGCCGATCATGCTGATAGGCGAGGGAAGCGCGTTTTCGCGCGGCGAGACAGTTCAGGACACGGTGAAGGTGCTCGAGCGGTACGTCGACTGCATCGTGCTCAGAACCTTCGCGCAGTCGCATCTCGAAGAGGTCGCTCTGCACGCGACGGTCCCGGTCATCAACGCGCTCTCCGACGACTACCACCCGTGCCAGGTGCTCGCCGACCTCGTCACGATCCGGGAGCGCAAGCATCGGCTCACCGGCCTGAACGCGGCGTACGTCGGTGACGGCAACAACATGGCGAACACGCTGCTCATCGGAGCCGCTCTCGCAGGGATGAACCTGACGGTGGGCTGTCCCGAGGGGCACGAGCCGCTTCCCGAGGCGCTCGAGCGCGCCCGTCACATAGCCGAATACACCGGATCGGTGCTCAGCGTGGTCCGGGATCCGGCCGCGGCGGTCGCTGATGCCGAGGTCGTGATCACCGACACATGGGCTTCCATGGGTCAGGAAGAGGAGCACGCCGAGCGCGTGAAGCTCTTCACGCCGTACCGGGTGGACGCCGACCTCATGGCCAAGGCCGCTCCCGGCGCGATCTTCCTTCACTGCCTTCCCGCCCATCGCGGTGAGGAAGTCACCGACGAGGTCATCGATTCGAAGATCTCCGCGGTCTACGACGAAGCGGAGAACCGCCTACACGCTCAGAAGGCCCTGCTCACGATGGTCATGGGGTGACGAAATGAAGAAGAGAATCGAACGGCAGGACGTCATCCGCCGCGTGGTGCGTCGCGAACGGATACGCACTCAGAGGGACCTGGTCGACCACCTGCGGGCCGCGGGCTACGTGTGCACCCAGGCGACCGTGTCTCGCGACATCACGGAGATGGGGCTGCGGAAGCTGCCCGAAGGTGTCTACGTGCTGGCGGAAGACCTCCACCTGCAGCGGATGATCTCGGAGCTTGTGACGAGCGTCGTGCAGGCCGAGACGATGCTCATCGTCAAGGCGTCGCCGGGCACGGCTCCCGGTGTGGCCGCAGCCCTCGATGGCGCGGGCCTCGAAGACATCCTCGGTTCTATCGCAGGCGATGACACGATCCTGGTCATCACCTGCTCCGCCGCGGATGCCGCCTCGATCGCCGACACGATCGAGAAGTACCGGGGCCGATCCTGACTCGTCCCACCCCGCTGCGCCCCCGTCGGCTCATGAGCCCCGGGCCGCGCCACCGCTGGCCAGACCCGACACGACTCGGAAGTGAGACACGAGCATGACCAGGGAGAAGTGCGTTCTTGCATATTCCGGAGGGCTCGATACCTCCGTCGCGATCCAGTGGCTTCGTGACAATCACGACGTCGACGTCATCGCTCTCGCGATCGACGTGGGACAGGAGCGACAGGACCTCGAGGTCGTGCGCGAGAAGGCGCTTTCCATCGGCGCGGTCGAGTCGATCGTCAAGGACGTCCGCGAGGAGTATGTGAGCGACTTCCTCAGCAAGGCGCTCAAGGCCAATGCCCTGTACGAGAACAAGTACCCGCTGCTCTCCGCGATGTCGCGTCCGATCATCGTGAAGCACCTCGTGCAGGAGGCGCACCGGACGGGCGCGCGTTTCATCGCGCACGGGTGCACCGGCAAGGGAAACGACCAGGTCCGGTTCGAGGTCGGCATCGCAGCGCTCGACCCCGATATCGCCATCATCGCGCCGGTCCGTGAATGGGACCTGAAGACCCGCGAGCAGGAGATGGACTACGCGACCGCCAACGGCATCCCGGTGCCGACCACCAAGGACAACCCGTACTCGATCGATGACAACCTGTGGGGTCGCGCGATCGAGTGCGGCGCGATCGAGGACCCGTGGGTCGAGCCGCCGGCGGACATCTACACGATGACCAACGACGCGCGCGCGGACGAGTGCGGCACGCCCGAGTACGTCGTCATCTCCTTCGAGCAGGGCCTGCCCACGGCACTCGACGGTAGGGCGACGAGCTTTCACGAGATCATCGTCGCGATGAACGACGTTGCCGGGAAGCACGGCTTCGGTCGGATCGACATGATCGAGAACCGACTGGTCGGTCTCAAGAGCCGCGAGGTCTATGAGGTTCCCGGGGCCCTGACGCTCATCCAGGCCCACAAGGCCCTCGAGGACCTGTGCCTCGAGCGCGACTTGCTCCACTACAAACTGGGCATCGAGCAGAAGTGGGCCGAGCTCGTTTACAACGGGCTGTGGTATTCGCCTCTGAAAGAAGCCCTCGACGGCTTCGTCGAGACGACCCAGAAGCTCGTGACGGGCGATGTCCGGCTGCGGTTCTTCAAGGGTTCGTGCGTCGTGGTCGGACGGCGCAGCCCGTATTCGCTCTACGACTACGATCTCGCAACCTATGACGAAACCGACAGCTTCGATCACCGGGCAGCAAAGGGCTTCATCGATCTGTGGGGCCTGCCTACGAGAGTGTGGGCACGTCAGCGCCGCAAAACCGGCAAGGAAGGCGAGGTATAGAGATGAACGTGGACTTGAACGCACTCATGGCGGGGGCCGGATTCTTCATCCTCTGCGGAGTGATCCTCTTCGTCGTGGCAGTGGCGCTTCTCATCTGGTTCCTGGTGAAACAGCGTCCCATGAAGGTCTCCTCCGCGGTACCGCCCCGGGTGGTCGATACGATCGCGCAGCCGCCGGCACCCGATGTCACCAAAGACACTCCGGATGCCTGAGGACGCCAAGAAGGCATGGGGAGGTCGCTTCGAGGGCTCTCTCGATGCGTTCGTGACGCGCTTCGGCTCCTCGCTGCCGGTCGACCGAGCCATGTGGGAATCGGACATCCGCGGATCGATCGCGCACGTGCGGATGCTGGCCGCGCAGGGCATCGTCCCCGATGCGGACGCGCGAGCGATCGAAGCGGGCCTCGCTGCCGTGCACGCCGACCTGGCTGAGGGCCGTTTCGTCTTCGACGACGCTGACGAGGACATACACATGGCGATCGAGCGCGCGCTCACAGCCCGCGTCGGCGCCGTCGGTGGCAAGCTCCACACCGCCCGCTCACGCAATGACCAGGTCGCCACGGACGCCCGCCTCCACGCGAAGGCGCTGGCCCTCGATCTCATCACCGGAGTGGCCGCGCTGCAGGATTCTCTGCTGGCTGTGTCCGACGACCACTTCGGCGTCGTGATGCCCGGCTACACGCATCTGCAGAAGGCGCAGCCGGTTCTGCTGTCCCACCACCTTCTCGCGTACTTCTGGATGTTCGAGCGCGACATCGCGAGACTGCGGCACGCGCGCGACGCCGCTGACGTCTCGCCGCTCGGATCGGCCGCGCTCGCGGGAACGACCTTCGCCGTCGATCGTCGTATGGTCGCCGAAGAGCTCGGCTTCTCCGACGTCATTCCAAACTCACTCGACGCTGTCTCCGACCGGGACTTCCTGCTCGACCTCGTCTACGCGTGCTCGGTCGCGATGATGCACCTGTCGCGACTGTGCGAGGAGCTCGTACTGTGGTCGAGCGACGAGTTCGGGTTCATCGTCATGGACGACGGATACGCCACCGGATCGTCGATCATGCCGCAGAAGAAGAACCCCGATGTCGCGGAACTCGTGCGCGGCAAGACCGGGCGGGTCTACGGCGACCTCGTCGGCCTTCTCACGGTGATGAAGGGCCTTCCGCTGGCCTACAACAAGGACATGCAGGAAGACAAGGAAGGCGTCTTCGACGCGTCCTCGACCCTGGCTGACTGCCTGGCCGCTTGTGCCGGCATGGTCGCGACCCTTACCGTCGTCGAGGATCGGATGCGCGTGGGAGCGGGCGGCGGGTTCATGGCGGCGACCGATCTTGCCGACTATCTCGCCGCCAATGGGGTGCCGTTCCGCGAGGCGCATGAGATCGTGGGTCGCCTCGTGCTCGAGTGCGAGAGAAGCGGGAGGACGCTACAGGAGCTATCCCTGGAGAACCTGCACGCCGCATCTCCGGCCTTCGGGGCCGATGCCCTGAGCGCGGTGGATCTTGACGCCGTCGTGTCGCGTCGCGGAAGTGAAGGCGGCACCGGTCACGAGGCGGTTCGGGCGCAGCTGCTGCTCGCACGTGACGCCGCTTCCGTGACCGCTCAATGGATCGGTTCTACGAAGCGCTGATAGAGGCCCCTAGTGGAGTCGGCGTCTGCTCCACGTGTCGGAAGCGCGCATGCCGGGAATCCCCGGCCCATCGCGCACGAGGAAGGTGCGAGACATGAAACTGCGCGACATCTACCGCACGTGCGTCGAGGCCGGCATGGAGGCCGACCCGCGCTCCGCCGAGGAGCTGCAGCGGGTGATGGCGTCCGCGAAGGCCGCCTACGGGAAGCTGGAAGCGGACGAGAAGCCGTTCTACGACGTGGAGCGTCTGACCAATCCATACTCGGACACCCGTATCTGTGCGGGCGACCCCGAGATGGAGATCCGCGGTCTTCTGACCGGCGTGGATATGGAAGCTGCCGAGGTTCTGCTGGCGGACCGCCTGCGTGAGCGCGGCGCGCCGATCGACCTGATCTTCGCTCATCATCCCGAGGGTCCGGGGTTCGCACGCCTCGATGAGGTCATGCACATGCAGGCCGATATCTGGGCGTCGCGCGGCGTGGGGCTTGGCGCGGCCGACTCACTGATCGCGAAGCGTGCCTCCGAGGTTCGCCGCAAGTTCAGCCCGTACAACCACTACCGCGCGATCCAGGCGGCTGAGCTGCTCGACTTCGCGTCGATGTCGTGTCACACACCCGCCGATAACTCGGTTCAGCGGTTCGTTCAGAGCGCGATCGACAAGGCCGCTCCAGCGACGCTCGATGACCTCGTCAAGGTCGTTCGCGCCATACCGGAATACGAGTACGCCGCGAAGCACGGCTACGGTCCCGAGCTCATCCTGGGCGACGGCACGCACAGGCCCGGAACGATCGCGGTGGACATGACCGGCGGCACCGAGGGTCCGACCGATGCACTCAACCGCCTCTCCGCCGCCGGCGTCGACACGCTCGTGGGGATGCACTACAGCGAGGAGCATCGCAAGCGGGCAGAGGACCTGCACATGAACCTCGTCCTCGCCGGCCACATCTCGTCCGACACGCTCGGCATGAACCTCATCCTGGATCGCATCGAGTCGCGGGGCGTCGAGGTCGTTTGCACCTCAGGCATCGTGCGCGTGCGCCGCTTCTGACGGATTCCTGCCCGGCGACACAGAGGCCCCGCTGCCGGGATCGGCAGCGG
>JANYLP010000032.1 GCA_025361445.1 Coriobacteriia bacterium | reverse complement strand
GGCGCAGTCGGCGCTGAAGGCCTCGGTCGAGGAGCGCAGCTCCGCGCTCGTCATCGGTCCGGCGGGCGAGAACCTCGTGCGCTACGCATGTCTTGTCTCCGACGAGCGCGCTGCGGGGCGGACCGGACTCGGCGCCGTGTTCGGTGCGAAGAACGTGAAGGGCATCCTCGCGCACGGATTGCTGCGGGTGCCGGTGGCCCGGCCGGACGAGTTCAAGGCGCACGTCCGGAAGTGGACTCGCACGCTCAAGGCCCACCCGCTCACGGGCGGCCAGCTGCCGGAGTTCGGAACCGGTGGGTTCCTCCCGGAGATGCAGGCGCTCGGTATCGTGGCCACCCGGAATGCGCAGGCGGCGCGGTTCGAGGGCGTCTCCACGACGTCAGGGCAGGCGCTGGCTGCGGGTCGGCTCGTGGGCACGGACGGCTGCCTCAGCTGCCCGATCCGGTGCGGGCGTGTCGTCGAGTGCGGCGGCAAGCGCGTGAAGGGTCCCGAGCTCGAGACGCTGGTTCTTCTCGGCGCCAACATCGACAACGCCGACATGGACAGCATCATCGAGTGGAACGTGCTCCTCGACGACGCGGGTCTCGACACGATGACGTTCGGGTCCACGCTCGCGTGTGCGATGGAACTAGCGGAGCGAGGCCTGGCACCGTTCCCGCTCGCCTTCGGCGTGACAGTCGGGGTCTCCGCACTGATCGGCGACGTCGCGCACCGGCGCGGCATCGGCGACGAGCTCGCCGAGGGCAGCAGGCATCTGGCGGCCCGCTACGGCGCTCCCGAAGCCGCGATCCACGTGAAGGGCCTCGAGCTGGCGGCGTACGAGCCGCGTCGGGCGGTCGGCCACGGACTCGGCTACGCCACTTCGAACCGGGGTGGATGCCACCTCAACGGCGGCTACGTGATCGCGCTCGAAGGCCTGGGGCTGCGCATGAACGGCCGCAGCGTGAAGTCGAAGCCCGCTCTGGCGGCGTTCCTGCAGGACCTGATGGAAGCGGTGTCGTCGGCGGGCGGATGCCTGTTCACGACACTCGCGGTCTTCCCGGCGCCGCTGATCCGTGGGGCGAAGGGCCCGCTTGGGAAGGTGGTCGACGGAGTGTTCGCGATCTCCGCGCCGATCATGCGACTACTGCGCGCGATGTCGCCCGGCATGCTCGGGATCCCGATGCCGCTCGTGCCGCACCTGCGCGCGGTCGAGCTCGTGACCGGCGAGCGGATGGGGTTCGGGCGCTTCTGGGCGGTGGGCGAGCGCTCGTACACGATGGAGCGTCAACTCGGCGCGCGGTTCGGGATCACCGAGGCGGACGATACTCTGCCGCCTCGCATGCTGGACGAGCCGATCGACGCGTCCGATCCGCGAAGCGTGGTCCCACTCGCCCCGATGAAGCGCCGCTACTACAAGCAGCGCGGCTGGACGCCGGAAGGGATGCCCGGAAGCGCCCGTCTCAAGCGGCTCGGGCTCGGCGGGTAGGCGCGAGCACCTGCGGACCTGCCGTCAGCCAACGACCCGGAAGCGACTACTGGGCCGTCCAGTAGTTCGCTCCGACGACTTCGTCGTCCGCCGTGTAGACGATCGCGTACGTCCCCGGAAGCCAGCTGTCCGACGGGTGCTCGGCGTCGCCCTTCTGTTTGATGAGGGCGGGCGTCCAGTTCCAGCTGGCGGTCATGTAGTAGTAGCTGTTCGCGTCGGCCTTCCCCGAGTTCGTGATCACTTCGCTGTCGACGACGACGCCGTCCGGCGTGCGGATGTGAGCCTGCAGCTTCGTGCCCTTCGGAGAAGAGGAGCCGTACGATGAGTCGATCGCGACCTGCATCGAGAGCGTGAGCTCGTCGCCGTTGAGCTCGGGCTGGTAGGCCGAGTAGGCGGTCCCGTAGGTCACCAGTCCGGGGCCTGTTCCCCGAAGGACCTTGCTCGCCACCGCCTGTGAGATGACGGTGGACGTGCCCTCGGACTGATCGGACTCGCCGTTGACCATGGTGTAGTTGACGGTGTATTCCCGCTCGCCCTCCTTGGCCTCGGAGAGGTTGATGTCGTACTCGCTCGAGGGCCACAAGTCCCAATCCACATACTCTGGATCCGTGGGCGCTGAGACCGGCTCGGTCAGGACCTCGCTGCGCGAGAGCTCGATCTTCGAGATACGCCACGGCCCGTTCCATGCGCGGGACACGGTGAGCCGGTAGTCCCAGGTGTCGGAGCCCATGGTGACGATCGCCGTCAGGCCCTGCTGCGACGCCACCTTGAAAGCCGGTGTGAAGGACGGGTCGTCGAGCATGTACAGAACTTCGCTCGCGTCGGTGGCGCCGAGCTCCGGAGCCACCAGCTCCTTCGTGGCCGCGTCGTTGCCCTCCACGGCCGCCTTCACCAGCTGGTCGGCAGCGCTCGCCGGAGACGTCATCAGCGGCGGGATCGTTATCCAGCCGAGGTAGAGGAGTCCGATCGCGGCCACGGTCGACAGCATGATGATGACGGACTTGCGCGACATCGCGGGCCGTGGCGGCAGCGCACTCGCCGGCGGTATCGCGTAAGGATCGGCGTACGCGGGCGGCGCGGCGTAAGGCGCCCCCGCCACTGGAGGAGCGTAGCCGACCGGAGCAACGCCGGGGGCGGGGGCCGCAGTGGCCATTCCCGGATCGGGTGCTACGGGCTGCCCGCACCCGACACAGAACCGTGCGTCGTCAGACAGCGGTTGGCCGCACCCGCCGCAGAAGCCTGCCATCTCGTCCCCTTGTCGACGTCTTCCGATGCGTCGGAGTGTATCGGAATCGCCGGGGATGGGAATCCCGTTACGCGGTGGAGAACGCGAAGCCCTTGTCTCGGACGAGACGCACGCATGCCGCGCAGACCTCGGCGTCGTACGCGCCGCCGGAACCCCGCTCGATCTCGGCGAGTGCAGCGTCCTGTCCCACCGCCGGCCGGTAGGGCCGGTGCGACATCATCGCTTCGACGACGTCCGCGACCATCAGCACCTTGGCCCCCGGCAGCAGTTCGTCCGCGGTGCGTCCGAGCGGGTATCCCGAGCCGTCGCAGCGCTCATGGTGTTCGTAGACGATCTCGGCGGTCCGGCCCTCCATGTGGGCCGAGGAGATGATCCGGTATCCCGCCTCGGAGTGTCCCTTGATAAGCTCGAACTCGACCCGGGAGAGGGCGCCCGGCTTGGACAGGATCTCGGCCGGGATCGACATCTTGCCGACATCGTGGAGCAGCGCGGCGGTCCGTACCTCATCGATGTCGTGGGCCGGCATTCCCATCTCCTGCGCGATGCCCACCGCGAGGTCCGAGACGCGGCGCTGATGGCCCGCGGTGTAGGGGTCGCGCGTTTCGACGACCTGGCTCACGATCTCGACCGTCGAGGTGAGCGCCCGGCTCAGCCGCTCGAGGTCGCGTTCGCGGTCCTCCTCGAGTTGTTGACGCTCTGTGACGTCCGAGATGATGCCGTGCCACAGAGTGCCGCCGCCGTCCATCCTCTGGGGGATCGCGTCCGACAGTCGCCAGCGCAGGCCCTGCCGCGGGAGGACCACGCGAAACTCGCAGTGGAACGGCTGCAGGGTGCGCGCCGATTCCGCGATGTCAGCCGCCACGCGGTCGTAATCCTCGGGGTGCAGGCGGCCGAACACGGGCGTCGCATCCTCGCGCACCTCATCGGGGGAGTACTCGTAGATGTCGTTCATGCCGCGGCTCGAGAACGGGAAGGCGGAGCTCCCATCCGGGTGCAACACGTACTGGTACACGACGCCCGGCACCTGATCGGTGAGATTCACGATCATGTCGTGGCTCTCACGCAGCGCGGCATCCGTTCTTACCCGCTCCGTGATGTCAGCGAGGATGCAGTGTGTCTGCTTGAAGGAGCCATCTGGGCGGTGTCCGATGCGACCCTCGAAGGCGATGAACCGTCGCTCGCCGCTCTTGTGCATCATCTGGAACTCGGAATGGATCAGGCCCTGGGCCTTGAAGATGGGGAACCGCTCGCGGAATGCGTCGACGTACTCCGGGGCGAGGAACTCGCCGAACCACTTGCCGATGACTTCATCGCGTGCGTAGCCCAGGGTCGCCAGCCACGCGGGGTTGATCTCCAGGAAACGACCCTCCTCGTCGAGCGACTGATAGCCCAGAGGGGCCTCTTCGAACATCGCTTCGAAGCGCTCGTCGGACTCGCGGGTGGCGGCCTCGCCGAGCTTCCGCGGCGTGATGTCCTCGCACCCGCCGAAGACCCTATGCGGAGCTCCGGGCTCGCTTCCCGCGACGGCCCGCGCGGTCGACCGCACCCAGCGCATCTGCCCGTCCGACCGGACGATCCTGAACTCGGCGGTCGCGGACTGCCCGGGGCGGAGCCCGGTGACGTTGGCGTCGAAGAGCGGTTGGTCCTCCGGGAGCACCATGAATCGCCAGCAGCCGTGCTCCTTGACCTGCGCGACGGTGTAGCCGGTCAGGTCCTCAACCGCACCGGCCATCCAGTCGATGCGGTACGACTCGCCCGGGCCCGCTTCACACGAGTACACGAAGTTCGTGAGAGTCTCGGCGATGGTCCGGTACCGCTCTTCGCTGGCCCGGAGTGCGTTTGCAGAGCGGATGCCCTCGAGCGCTGAGTAGCAGTGCCGGACGAACGTCTCGATGAGATCGGCCGGCGGAATCGTCCCGGGAGTCCTCGTAAGGATCGCGATGTTGCCCAGCACGTGCGCGCCATCGGCGATGCCGACCTCGAACAGATCGACGATGCCGAAGGTCTTCGTGATGACCGCGGCGACGGGGCGAGGTATGTCCTCGGACACGAGGTCAGCGAATCCGCCCGCGAACCGCGAAAGGGTGGAGTCGAGCACGCGGTCCCGGAAGCCGATCGGGATGGGCCAGCGCTTTCCAAGGACCTCGAAGCCCACGAGACTCGCGAACTTGCCGACGACGGAATCATCGATTCCGGCGTACCTGCGCGTGATGAAGAAGGTGACGTCAGGAGTGATCTCACTGACGAAGATGACCGACCCCGGGCAGATCTGTGTCATGAAGTCGCAGGCGACCCCATAGACCTCGTCGGCGCTCCGGCAACCGAGGAGGGCCATCGCCGCGTCCGCGAGTCGCGCGCCGTCGGTAGTGGCCCGGCAAGCGTCCTCAGCTCGCCTGAAGGAGGAGGGATCTCGCTTGTCGATTCTCGCCATGGTTCCTCCGGCCATCCCGCTTGATCGGCATACGCCTACGATGCTCGACGCTACTACGAGTGTGCGTCGACCACAATGCGGTCCCGCCCTGCGTCCTTGGCCCGGTACAGGGCGCGATCGGCCCTTCTCAGCAGTGCGTCGAGAGTCTCGGATTCGTCCGAGAGGCCGGCGATGCCCGCGGAGATGGTCGTCGGGGTGTGCTCAGGCACGCTCGCGATGTCTGCCTTCAGTGCCGCACTGACGCGCCCGATGGTGGCCAGTGCCTGCGCACACGTCGTCGCCGGCATGAGCAGAGCGAACTCGTCGCCGCCCAGGCGGGCCAGCACGTCGATCTCGCGAATGCACTTCTGACACACATCGACGAACGCGATCAGCACCCCGTCGCCCGCTGCGTGACCGCGGGAGTCGTTCACGTTCTTGAGATGGTCGACGTCGATGAACGCGATCGTCAGCGGCTCGCCGTGACGGACGGCACGCTTCAACTCGCCCTGAGCCAGCTCAAAGAAGCGGCGTCGGCTGGTGGCCCCGGTCAGGTCGTCGGTGGTGACCTGGTGCTGCAGCCGGTCCTCGGCAGCCTTCCGCGTGGTGATGTCCACCACCGTCGTCATGAAGTACTCGGGTTCGCCCGAGGCGCTCCTGTGCAGCGATGAGCTCACATCCGCCCACACGACACCACCGTCCTTGCGGAGGAAGCGCTTCTCGAATCGCACCGAGTGGACGTCGCCCATGCTGAGTGCCGTCATCGCCGCCTCAGTGGCGGGGATGTCGTCAGGATGCGTCAGCTGTCGCCACGTCGTGCGGTCTGACATCTCCGCGCACGGGTACCCGAGCATGTCGCAGAAGGCCCTGTTCACCCGGATCTCGCCGTCCAGTGTGGTCAGCGAATTGCCGACCGCCGACTCATCGAAGAGCAGGCGGAACTTCTCCTCGCTCTCGCGCAGGGCATGCTCGGCCCGCTTGCGCTGCGTGAAGATCGGGCGGATCAGGATGACCCCGGTCAACATGAGTACGGACAGCACGAGCCCGATGTTCTCCTGCAGCGGATCCATGATCGGCGCGTCGCCGATGCCGATCAGGTGCGACAACGAGAGTCCGCGTCTCACGGCCATCAAAGCAGGGCCGAAGCGATGAGGCTCCAGGCCAGCCGCTTCTCGGTCAGCGGAACGAGCGTGATCGCAAAGGCCGCTGCGGCAAGCTGCAGGGCCCCGGAAAGCGCCACGACGTATGCAAGCTCCATGTCGTTCCCACCGGGGCCGCCGATGCTGCGCGTATGCGCGCACCTGACTCCGACACCCGCCCACGCCGGAGCGCCCGATCCCTCGACCTCGTTGTACCCAGAACCACAGTCTCGGTGTCGTGATTGGCGGTATGGAGCGACCTGGGCGGACTACCGGGGCGGCAGAAGGGCCGGAGGCGTTTCCGCCACCGGCCCCTATCGCATTCTGCGTGGTGCGCCCTGCAGGATTCGAACCTGCGACCTCCCGGTTCGTAGCCGGACGCTCTATCCGCTGAGCTAAGGGCGCACATGTCCCTCACGCCGTTTCCGGCGCCCGAGGGCTTGCGTATCCTGCAACACGCGCAGGGGAGATGTCAAATGGCGGAGAGTGAGGGATTCGAACCCTCGAAAGGGCTTCAAGCCCTTTACTCGCTTAGCAGGCGAGCGCCTTCAACCGACTCGGCCAACTCTCCGCACCGCGCGCACCCGTAGGGAGCGCGCAACGCGACAGTATAGCGGCGCGCTACTGCCAGCGCGAGAGTGCAAGGCCGACAAGCTGCTGCATCTGGTCGATCGTGAGCCAGGTCTCGGTCCCGTCCTTGACCTTCAGGAACGTCTTCATCATGACCGCGTGGTCGCCTTGCGCCGCCGCGAAGATGGACAGGACCTTGGAGAGCTTGGGAGACGGCCCCACGTAGCACATGTCACCGGTGCCGGTCGCGTCCTTCGAGTAGTTCATGCCGTTCAAGGACTGGCTGAAGGCGACCGCGTCGCCGACGTTCATGATCGCGACGAGCGTTCCGTCGGCGTTAGCGAAGTTGAGTCGGCCTACGGCCTCGGTGGAATCGCTTTGCGCTATGAGCTTGAGGCCTGCGATCCCGCTCGTGGCCTGCACGTCCGCGATGCTGAGCAACGCGTCCGGATCGGGATTCGAGCTGTTCATCTGCGCGGTCTCACTCGCGCTCACGGAGCCTGTGGCGGTCGTAGAGCCTGTCGACTTTGCGGGACCCGCCGGCGGTGTGCAGGCGGTCGCGGACACGGCGAGCGCCGCGAGCAGCGCGACGGTGGCAAGACGGACGCGCATGGGCTCTACCTCCGGGACGACGACGGGTGGTGCCCAAGATTCTACCTGCTCGGAGGGGGTCGGTGCGGCTCCGGACGGCTCAGCGGGCGTGGAGAATCCGTGTGCGAAGGGGCGCCGTCAGTTCGCCGAAGGGAGCGAGAAGCCGACGACCGCGCCCCCGCCGTCGCGGTTGCGGGCGAACACCGTGCCGCCGTGGTCCTCGACGATGCGACGCGAGACCGCGAGACCGATCCCGCTTCCACCGGTGTCGCGTGCGCGCGCCGCATCGGCGCGGTAGAAGCGCTCGAAGACGTAGGGGAGGTCGGCATCGGGTATGCCCTCGCCGGTATCGGCGACCTCGACGACGATCCGGCCGCCGTCCGTGGCGCAGGATACGCCGATGGTCCCGGCTGGCCGCAGGGATCTCCGCGAAGGACTGTCCCTTCGTACGGGCTGCGTACACGTCGGTCGTCGTCTGGCCGATGGCCTTCGCGACCAGGTCGGCGATCGTGCCTCCGGCCTGTCGGCAGATCGCGCCGATGCCCGAACCGAGTCCGGCCGTGGCGGGGCCGGCGAACGCCATACCGACGGTGCCCAGAGCCAGACCCGCGAGCGGCGGCGACCAGCGCAGCCGTTGTTCCCTTCTTCATCGTGATACCTCCGTTGTCTGTGGGATGCGCCGATCAAGCATCTGATCCGCCACCGAGTGTCGGCGCGAGGTGTGAAGCCGACGTGAACGCAAGGTGCCGTCTCAGTGAAGCGTCACCGCGGGTTTGCCATGAAGCCGGAACGTCTCGGCACGTTTCGTGCAGATACCCGGTGGGGTATACCATCAACCACACAACCGGAACAGGAGCCTGCGTGCCGCACGAGAAGTTCGACGTCACCAAGATCGCGCGTCTCGACGACGAGGCGCGCTTCGCGGAACTGGATCCCGATGTCATGTGGGCGGCCTTGGGGCGCCCTTCTCCGCGCGTGGTCGTCGACATCGGTGCGGGAACCGGCCTGTTCGCTCGCAGATTCGCGCACCTCGCGCCCTCGTCGGTCGTCTACGCAGTCGACACTGAGCCGATCATGCTGCGCTGGATCGCCGAGCATGAGGCGGCCGCGCTCGAGGGCCGTGTCCGCGGGCTCCTGGCCGAGGAGACCCACGTCCCTCTCGATGACGGCTTCGCGGACCTGGTCGTGATGATCAACCTGCATCACGAGCTCGCCGATCCGCTCGCGACATACCGAGAAGCGGCGCGTCTGTTGCGCCCGGCCGGGCAACTGCTCGTCGCCGATTGGGCAAGAACCGATGGGGCGGGCGGGCCTCCGATGGAGATCCGCGTCACGAGCGAGCAGCTCGTCAGCCAGCTCGGTCGCGCCCGCTTCGAGGAGATCGTCGTCCACGGGGGATTGCCCCGGCACAACCTGGTCACCGCACGGAAGCATTCGTGAAGCCGAAGTCATCGCACGTCGGAATCGAGAAGGAGTGAAGTCATGAAGGTCAACGAAGGAACGATCGATCGCGTGATCCGCGTCATCCTGGGCATCGCCCTGGCGTACATCGGCTGGACGGTCGGCGGCATCTGGGGCATCGTCCTCTATGTGCTGGCCGCCGTTGCCATCGTTACCGGCTTCACCGGTTTCTGCCTTCTCTACAAGCTCTTCGGGAACTTCAGCACAGCCAAGAAGTAGCCACGATCACGGAAGGTCCAGCACATGACCGATCGCATCAGGATCGCGGTTCCCACTGAGGCGGAGGGCGGCATCGACGCCGTCAGGTCGGCCCACTTCGGTCACGCCGGTTCGTTCACGCTCGTGGACGTCGAGGGCGGCGTGCCGACCCCGGCGGGCGTTGTCGTGAATCCGCCCCACGAACACGGCGGATGCGGCGCCACGGTGGGCCTGCTCGCACAGCATGGGGTGCAGGTGGCGATCGTGGTGGGCATGGGAGGCGGACCGCGCGCAGCGATGGCGTCCCACGGCATGCAGGCGCTCTTCGACGATCGCTCTGCCACGCCACGGCAGGCGGTCGAGGCGTATCTGACCGGAGGCCTGTCGACGTTCGGGGCCGACCATCAGTGCAGCGGCCACTGAGGCACGTATCCACGAACGCCCGCAACCAACGAAGGCCCCGAGAATGGGGCCTTCGTTATGTCTTCGGAGCCCGGTCGAGCGCTACTTCACCAGTACGCTCACTGTGCTCGACGTCACGGGCAGACGGCTCAGGCCCAGTTTGTCGCCCGCATATACGGCCCGGAAGTACCAGCGGCCAGGCGTCCGCAGCGTGTAGGTAAGCGTTGACCAAGCGCCGCGACCGGCGAGGTCGAACGACGTGATCCCGCGAAGGTAGTACTTCGAGTAGCCGGTGAAGTTCTTCCAGATGTGGCTTCCCGGTGTCTTGACCTGGATGCTCACCACATCGCCGGATCGCGCCAACGACAGCATTCCGGAGAGGTGGATGTGCGCGCCGTGGTTGATGGTGGCGGGACTGCGAACGATCGTCACCGTTGTCGGAAGCGGCGTCACCGTGAAGGTGGCGACCTTCGGAACCTCCACGTTCCCGGCGTAGTCAGCGGACCAGAAGCGCAGGGTGTGGAGACCGGTTGAGCCGACCACGAGCGCGGTGCCGGTCGTATCGGCTCCTCCGTCGAGGGCGTAGTGCGTCGTCAGGTGGAAGCTTGAGCCGACCCAGCCCTGGTCGAGCGCGCTCAGCAGCACGGCGGCCTGCCCGGCGTATGTTCGGGTCGAGTCGCACGAGCTGACCGGCGCGAACAGGTCCGCTTCCCGCACCTGGAATACGAAGAGCTGCTCCGCCTCGATGACGCCGTTGCTGTCCTCGGACCAGTACTGGAGCGTGTGCATGGTGTCGTCCGGGTCTCGGTGTACGACCACGGTCCGGCCGGCCACCGGGTCGTCTCCGTCCAGCCTGGAGTACACCGTGACGTTGGACCCGCTGTCGCGGTCGGTCGCTGAGAGCGTGATCGTCGCGTTCTCGGCGTAGGCGAGGCGTGCATCGGTCGTTGTCCGCGGCGTTGCGAGCGCGCGGTAGGCGGCGTTCACGTCCAGACGCCCCCAGCCGGTCTCGTTGTCCCGTCCCGGCGCACCCATGTTCACGGCGCTGCGCGTCAGGTAGCTCTCGACTTCGGTGGCAGTCAGCGAGGGCTCCACGCGCAACAGCAAGGCAGCCGCGGAGGAAACATAGGGCGCCGCCATGCTCGTGCCATCCCACCACTGGTAGCCGGCGTCCTGCGGGTTCTCCAGGTCCAGAATCTCGCCCGGCTTCGTCGGACCCCAGATGTGAGCGCCCGGCGCCAGGATGTCGAGTCTCGTGCCGTAGTTGCTGAAGGAGGCGCGACTCACGCTGCCGCCGTTGATGGTCGATGCGCCGACGGCGATCACTCCATCGTAGGCAGCCGGGTAGCTCACGACGGAGTTGCCGTCGTTACCGGCCGCCGCAACGATCACGGTGTCGTGCTCAGGCCGGCGCGCGTAGGCGATCGCTTCGCGAACGGCGGTCGACCCGGCGCTCCCCGACTTCTCGACGAGGCTGAGGTTGATGACGAGGCGGTAGCCGTTGGCGTGCGCGTCATCCACGGCGTCGTAGAGTGCCCTGATGAGAGCGGAATCGGGCATCACGGTCTGACCCTTCACGACCCCCTCGTACGTGGAAGTCGTGCTCACCTTCCCCTGGATCTTGTAGACGTCGACGCGCGTGTCCCACGCAGCACCGGCAGAGCCCCAGTAGTTCGATGTGCCCTGACCGATCTGGCTGGCGACCATCGTCCCGTGCGCGGAATCGGCGGCATCGGTGCTGACCGGCGTCACGTCCGTGTCCGTGGTCGTCCGCGACGCCGTCTTCGAGGTGCTCGGCGTGTACGTGGCGCACTCGTCGATAGCGGGCCGTATGTTGTTGGGCATGTCCCGATAGCCGGCGAAGTAGAAGCCGGTGTCGATGACCGCGACCCGCACATCCGGCGCGCCCGCATGTCCCGCTTTGTCGTTGGCGAGCGCGGGCCACACCAGGTCGAAATTCGCTGAGCCGGTGCCACGCAACGCCCACGACTTCGCGTGGGCAACGGTGGCGGTGGTGCCGCTCGACGCGTTGAAAGCCCAGGAAGTCTCGTCTTCGAAATAGACATCGTTCGGCGTACTGCTGTACGGCGCTTGCGCGGGCACGAGCAGGTAGTCGGGCTCGGCATACTCGACGAGGGGGGAGGCAGCGAGGCGGTCCGCGAACTGCGTGGCCGTCACCCCGGCGGGCGCGGCGGCCACGAGAAGGCGCTCGCCGCGGATGCGCGAAGACGCGCTGAGGCCGAGTGCTTCGCGCTCGGCTGCGGTCGGCGTCCGCTTGAGAGAGACGATGACGCCGCCGGCGTCCTGCGCCGCTCGGACGGGCGAGGGTTCATCGCGGATGCTCTCAGTCGACGCCGTGCCGCTGGAGGCCGCGACCTCGTCAGCAGTGAGCACCAGCGAGTCGCCATGCGGCGCGGGCGACGCACAAACCACCACCGGCATCCCGCCCGTCGGCACAAACGCCGAAGCCAGCAGCACCAGGGCGGCTACCGCGACTACTACCGGAATGGTCCGAATGGTGCCCCGACGCATCTGTGTGGTGTTTCCTTCGTCTCTCGGCCGGTGCCCGCGCGGGAAGACGGCGTTTCCGCCGCCAGGGTCACACTATAGACACCCGCCCCTCAAAAAGGAGTATCGGCTACTCGGGTTTCGTGCCTGAGCGACCGCTCGTCCGGATCCGCCACACGATAAGTGCGACGAGGACGGCGATCACGCCCGCGTAGAGCACCGGGTACTCCCAGCTCGGCCCCGCGAACATCTCAGGGTAGTAGCGGATCGGGTAGACAGCCCACCGCACGGCGGTGAAGAAGGCCGCAGCGGCCAGGAACGGGACGCCCGCGGGTGCCTTCCGCCACATCAGCACGACTGCGATCGCACCTGCCACGAGTGCACCGGCCAGCTCGAACAGCTGCGTCGGATAGACCGGGAGCGGTGCGTCGAACAGCCCGACGGTTCCGCTGTACAGCTGCAGGATGTGGGCGGCGCTTCCCGGAGGGAAGACCAGGCCGAGTGGTCCATCCGTGACGCACCCGAAGCAGCACCCGGCGAGGAAGCACCCCGTGCGCATGACCGCGATGGCGATCGCGATGGCCGGCGCCAGTGCGTCGGCGGTCTTCCAGACGTCGAGGTGCATCAGAAGGATCCCGACCAGCACAGCCCACGCGGCGAGCAGCATGCCACCCATGAGCGAGAAGTACTGTGGGGAGAGCGCAAAGGCGTTGAACGGCTCGGGGCCGGTGAAGAGCGATGGGTACTCGAGTACGTACAGGAGGCGCGCACCCACGGGCACGGCGATCGCCGCCGACACGAGAAGGAGCGCTGTCTTTGCGACCGGCAGGCCGAGCCGCCACGCGACGAGCACGCCCACGACGATCGCGAGCACGCCGGCCGCCCAGAACGCCACCTCGTACGAGAGCAGTATCGTGCGGGCGCCCTCGGGGCCCCACTCCAGCAGGACGGGCTGCACCCGAGGCTACTTCTTCGTGGCGGACCAGGTGCCACGCAGAACGATGGTCGTCTTCGGGTAGGGAGCGCTCCATGAACCACCCATCGACACGCCCTCCTTTGTCAGTTTCGCGTTGCCGCCGAAGGTGATAGTCGTGCCGTTGCTGGTGAAGCTCATGGTGATGGCGCCGCCGGAGTATTCGCACGAGCCCTTCTGGGACCCGCTGCCGGCCGACATGGTCGCGCTGCCGCCGGACGCGCTGACCTTCAGCGTCATCGCCTGCTTCTTGCCTTCCATCTGCTTGAAGATCGAAGCGCACTTGGCGCCTTCCGGTGTGCCCTTCATCTCGTCGGGGATGTCGACTTTGGTCACGATGTAGGAGCCCGAGTACGTGCCGTCGACCTGGTCGGGATCGGGCGCGACCGCGAGCGCCGCGTTGATCAGATCGGTGAGTATCGGGTCGAGTTGTGAGCCTACGAGGTTGTCGATGTAATCACTGAAGGTCGCGCCGATGACGGTCGTCCCGGCGTCGAGGACGCCCTGGAGCGACTTGGCGAAGCTCTTGGAGACGAGGTCTTCCAGTGAGCTCTTGATGCCGCCGACGAAGTTCGTCTTGAGCCCCGACCCGCCCTTCGCGATCAGGTCGCGGATCGCCTTGATGTACAGGTCGCGGTTGCGCGCCATGAGCCCGGCGATCGCTTCGGCCATCTCGACTTTGACCGTGTTGCTCATGAGCTTGGCGATCTGTTCCTTGGTCAGCTTGTTGTTCGCAAGTATCGCGGCCATCTCGGCGCCGAGCGCCGCTTTGACCTTCGCGTCGCCGGCGCTCAGTGCGAGGCTCTTCAGTGCCTTGCCGCTGTTCTTGAGCGCCTGGTAGGCGCCCTTGAGCAGCCCGGGAACCTGCGTCCCCTTGACCAGTACCTTGCTGCCGCCGATGCACGACAGCCCGATCTCGACGATCCCGGAGGCGACGTCGGCGGTGGACGACTTCGTGTTGGCGACCTTGTAGATGCCCTTGGCGAGTCCCGTGAACATCCCTGTCGTGATCTTGGTGAGGCCGCCGGTGGCCCAGCCCACGCCGTCGGCGATCTTGCCCTTGCCCCACGTCCCCTCGATGGCCGACTTGGACCAGCCACCGATGGCCTTGCCCGCGCCCTCTTCGGTCTGGTCCAGGTATCCACCCGCCGTGGTGATGATCTCGGAACCGGAGACGCCGTTCTTGTAGTTGTCTCCGATGACCTTGACGTTGTCCTTCATCTCCTTCCATATCTCGGAAGGCTTGTTGCCGTAGTAGATGCCGCATCCCACGGTGGCGATGTTCTTGACGCCTGCTGCCGTCGCATCGAGGGTGACGCCGAGGGTCGTCTTGGCCGCTCCGAAGACCGTCTTGACCCCGCTCCAGGTGGCGCCGAGCCAGCCCTGCTTCTGCTCCGGCGCCTTCGAGAGCGCGGCGACCGAACTGCCGTAGTCCGCGCCCGGGTTGTACAGGACGTCGCCTTCAGCGGCGTAGGCGGTCTCGACGAAGGGCATGGCGCCGAACGGCGCGGCGCCGTCCACGGCCACGAGGCCGCTCGTGTCCAGGGACCGGAGCTCGGCCGTGAGCGCGGCGTTCCATTCCTGGAACGAGGCGTAGGCGATCTTGATGTCGTCGACGTCCTCCTGGGTCAGATCTCCGTGCGCAGCGAGCGCCTCGACCTGGGGTCCCAACTTCGTGGACTCGGACGCCATCCATCCGAGCGCCTCGCGGCTGAAGTAGTAGTCGCCGCTCGCGAGCAGCTTCATCCCTTGGTCGATACGGTCGATGCCGGCCGCGACCGGTTCGAGTGCAGCCATCGCGTCCGCTACGTCCTTGGTCGCCTTCGCGTCGAAATCGGCTGCTGCTGCCTTTCCTGCCGCGGAGCCGTCCGTGGCGAGGACCTCGCTGATGTAGGCGGCGTGCCCGATGATCGTGTTCGCGTCCTCGAGCAGTAGCGCGCCGTATTCGTTGGCGCGCGTGACCCGCAGGTAGTCGCGCATCGTGCCGACGTAGGACGTCGACGCTTCCACCGACATGAGGGCGGCGTAGCCCTGATCGGCGAGGATCTCTTTGACGGCTAGTGCCGTGACGCTCGTCGCCGAGGATCCGATGAACGCCGAAGCCTTGGGCTCCGTCGTCCGCAGTTTCTCAAGGAACGACACGTAGTCGCTTCGGAGCGTGGTCATGGCTGGTTCGGCAGCCCTGGCTGCCTTCACGAGCGCGGCAGCATCGGCCACGATCTCGCCGACCTTCTTGTAGCGCGCGTTCTCGTACTCGGCGGTGTTCTGGGAGGGCAGCGGCTGATTGCCGGCGTAGAACGGGCTGTGGACGATAGCGGTGTCCACGGTGTCCGATCCAACGAAGAAGTCGTAGTCCGCCTGCTTTAGCGTGTAGTCGGTGGTGAACGGCTTGGTGTTCGCGGTGGCCGCAGCCGGTCCTCCCGACTGGCACCCCTGGAGTGGAACGACCGTCGCAAGAAGCGCGACAGCCAGCGCCAGCGAGATCATGCGTCGTGACATGGTCACAACCCCGTCCCCTAAAGACCCGCTCCCTCACGCGTACGCCCTCAAGCCGACAGTATCCCTCGTCAGCGAGGCGACGCAAGGGCGGGGCGGCCTACGGGGTGGGACCGACCGGGACCGTGGCTTCCAGTGAATCGAGGCGGAAGGCGATCCCGCGGTAGGAGTAGCGCGCCGAGCGCCCCGTCGTCAGGCTCGCTTTGAGTGCTGCCGATGATGTGAGGACGATCGCGTGCGTCGCCTTCTTCTCGAGCTTGTAGACCGGTGCGGTGTCGCCCATCTCCCGCGCCACGTAGCAGACGACCCTGTCGAAGCGCCACTGCTTCGGGCGGGTCTTGAGAAGCGAGTCGCGCAGCATCGTCGAGATCGTGTAGGCGTACCTATGGGTGCGCGTGTTGTACAGCTGATAGAGCGGCGTCACGTTGGCGGTGGCGCTCGTGTCGACCGTGAACGCGCATCCTTCGAACGCCCAGGTGCTCCGGGCCGTGCGGATGAGCGTGTACCGCTTCGCTTCAGAGGCCGTGTAGTAGTAGGTGCCGTTGCGCGTGTTGCGGAACCGGTAGACGGGCACCATCCGACCGGGCGTCTGGGGATCCCCGAAGTAGCGCGTGTAGATGTCCCAGAACAGCTTCTGCGGGTAGTACGGCGTGTAGGTGTAGAGCGCGAACGTGCACGCGTTCAGCGGGACGATGTACGTGGTGTAGGAGACCGTCTTGGCGTACGTCTCGACGGCCGCGCCCACGGCCCGCGTCGCCTCGACCTGCCGGTGCGCGGTCACGGCCTTTGGCTTGCCGGCGTACCACCCGTAGGTGATCTCGTAGGTGGAGAGCTTGTTCGCACCGTTGTAGATCTGGCTCGCGAACCCCGGGAAACGGTTCTTCGTATGTCCCGTGATCGGGTCGATCCCATAGACCCCGCAGCCCATCGCCTTGATGAGCCGCGCCTCGTTGGCGGAGTTGCTGACGGTCAGGAGGCTCTGCTCCTTCTGGAGCGTGGCCAGGATGACCTTGGGGTTGATGTTCCAGATCTGTGCGGAGCGCCAAATGATCGACGCCGCGCTGCGCCGGGCGGGGGTCGCGCTCGTCACGGTGTCGGTGCACTCGTACGACTTCAGGGGTCCCGACAGCGTGTCGAGGAAGGCCTGGACGTCGGCGACAGACATCGCCGACGAGGCACGCCAGGTGTCGTAGGAGATGACGTTGAGCGGGTCGTAGACTGCCGCGTGCGCGGGAACGGCGACAAGCACCGCAGCGAGAACGAGTGCGGCCGCGCATACGCGCGCGAGCGTGCGGACGCGGGCGTGAGGACGTGAGGTCGATGCGGCTGATACGAGCATACGATCCTCGTTCCGTGGCGTGCGGTGGCGTGCGGTGGCGGGCCTTGGTGTGGCCACTCTGCTCTTATCGGTCCGGCGGCCTGCCCGCTAGAGGATAGGCGCGCGCGTGTATCGCGCGCTGCGACGAGTGGTATGCGCGAGACCCCGTTCCGGCGAGCGGAGCGGGGTCTCGGTCGTGCGGTAGCGGTCAGACGACCGCCGGATGCTACTTCTTGGGCACGAGCGCCTCGGCAACGAGTTCCATGACCGGGACGATCCGCAGGCCGAGGTCGTGGACTTTGTCGAGCTCCTCGATCTGCAGGCGGCAGTTCTCGCAGGGGCACGCCAGGATCGTGGCGCCGGTCGCGCGGATCTGCTCGACCTTCTTGCCGCCGGAAGCCAAGCGAACCGTGTTGAACTCCTCCATCGCGACGATCCCGCCACCTCCGCCGCAGCACCACTGCGTCTCGCGGTTCGGCGTCATGTCGACGAAGTCGGGAGCTATCGCGGTGACGATGTCGCGCGGCTGCTCGTAGATGCCGCCGTTGCGGCCGATCTGGCACGGGTCGTGGTAGGTGACGCGCTGGGTGATGGCCTTCGGGTCGACCGTGATGCGGCCGTCCTTGATGTAGTCGTCGATGACCTCGAGGATGTGGCGCACCTTGAAGGGCATCTTCTCCTTGGCCCAGGCCTCGTAGAACATCTCGGCGACGCGGTAGGCGTGGCCGCATTCGGTGATGACGACTTCCTTCACACCGAGGCGCTTGGCCTCGTTCATGAAGCGGTCGGCGATGAGCTTGGCCTTGGCCGGGTCACCGAAGAAGAACCCGTAGTTGGCAGCCTCGAACTTGGACAGCGTCCAGCTCGCGCCCGCGGCGTCGAAGATGACCGCGGCCGGCTTGATGGAGTGCGATCCCGCCAGCGCGACGTACAGGATGTCGGCGCCGGCGACGTCCACGGGGATCGCGACGTCGCGCCCGGTCTCCTCGCGCAGCTCTCGCTCAACGTCCTTGAAGCCATCGACGATGATCGAGTCGAACATATCCATGTTGTCGGCCTTGAACAGCGCCGCGTCGGCCAGCTGGCCGAGCATCTCGTTGCCGCGGCCGGCCGCGATGAGCACGCCCTTCGAGACTGCGGTGATCCACCCCGTGTCGATGGAGAAGGGGCAGAAGTAGGTGCAGCGGCGACAGCCGGTGCAGGCGTACGTGGACTCGTAGAGTTCGTCGATGAGGTTCTCATCGGGCTCGCGGGCCTCGTAGAGCGCCGGCATGAACTGACCCGCCTTCGTGAAGTACTTGCGATATATCTGCCTCAGCAGCTCGGCGCGCCTCGCCGGCAGGTACTTCATGTCGCCGGTGGCGACGTACTGATGACACGCGTCCTTGCAGATGGCGCAGCGCGCGCAGATGTCCATGTACTGCTTGAGCTGGCGGTTCATGCGGGCGTCCAGCACTCCCACCATCGATTCGATCGTCTTCTTCTCCATGGCTACTCACCGCTCCGCACGAGGTTTGTCGCGAACGCGCCGATGGCGTGCGTCAGCTTGGAGAACGGGAAGTAGATGAGGAACGCGTCGACGAAGAGCATGTGCCAATCCAGCGCCCAGATCTCGCCTCTCCCCGCCATGTCCGCGGGAAACGACGGGTTCAGCGCCAGAAGCGACTGGAACCATGCGCGGTAGGTATCCGCGTGCAGTCCGCCGACGAAGCGCAGGTGGTTGCCCATGACGACGATGCCGAGCAGCAACACCAGCAGCAGATAGTCCTCGGGGACCGAGAGGTTCTTGAAGGCGCCGAAGGTGCGCCGGCCCAGCCAGTACAGGATCGCGGCCATCATGATGATGCCGGCCGCCCCGCCCGACCACGCCGCGAAGGTGTTCATCCCGCCTTCGCCGAGCCAGCCGACCAGCGGGTCGAACTCGTGAACGAGCCGCAGGTGGCCGAAGAACGCCGCAAGCGCCGCGAGATGGAACAGCATCGCTGCGATCATTACCGCGGGCGCGATCCGAAACGACTGAGGCGCCACGAACGTGTCCACGAGAAGCTTCCCGAACCTGGCCGAGCCGGTCTTCGGCTTCGGGTACAGCGCGAGGCGGACGGGGGAGCGCGGCGTGCGTGACCACTGCCACACGCGCCAGGCCATCCCTCCGGTGAAGACCACCAGCGCGACGTACACGCCGATACCGGACGTGAGGTATGAGAACCAGTCCATAGAAGTCTCAGGCCCCCGCTACTTGACGCGCTTGACGAGGAACACGAACTGGCCGTCGATCTTCTCGGCCTGCAGGACCTCATTGCCGGTCGACTTCGCCCACGCGGGGATGTCGGCCATCGAGCCGGCGTCGGTCGCTACGGCGCGGATGATGCCGCCGACGGGCACGTTCGTGATGTTCTGCGAGACCTTGACCATGGGCATCGGGCACAGCAGGCCCTTCAGGTCGAGCTCGAGATCGATGTTCATGTCGGACATGGTGGTGTTCCTTTCGGTCATGTGGAAGGTGGCCGGACTGCTAGATGAAGAACTGGATCGCGGACTCCTCGGCCTCGGCGAGCATGAAGCCCACGCCGACCGCCGGCTTGACGCCCTCGATGAACGATTCCTGGGGCATCTCCATGACGTCCATCGACATCTGGCACGGATACAGGCCGATGCCGAGCATCACGGCGAGGTCGCGGAGCTCGGCGAGCTTGGCCACGTTGTGGGCACCCATCATCTTCCCGAACATCCAACGCCCCATGCCGAGGAAGCTGAAGTGCGATGGGTTCGACTTGGAAATGTCGCCGCCGTACATCATGCCGAGCATCTTCCCGAAGAGGGTCTTGCCGGTGCTCATGTTGTTCCTGATGGCGCGGAGCCCCCAGAACGTGAAGAACATGGTGACTTCCATGCCCATCGCGGCGCCACCGGTGCCGATGATGAACGCTCCGAAAAGCTTGTCGAAGTCGCCGCTCATCACCACGATCGTCATCTTCTTCTTGCGATCGGCCGCGGGGAGAGCGGCCACCTGCGCCATCATCGAATCGACCTCAGCGCTCATCGTTCCTTGTCCTCCTCAGTCGTGGTGCATACGGGGATCTCCCCGTGGTTTCCATTGGTGCTGCGCGAGTCGCGACGCCCTATGCGCCGTCGGGGTCCGCCGTGCGAAGGCGCTCGTCCATCGACTCGCGCATGACCTCGGTGATCAGATCGAACGCCTGGATGAGCTTGGGATTCGATATCCGGTAGTAGACGCGGTGACCATCGCGGCGGGTCAGGACCACGCCGCGCGCACGCATCGTGGCCAGATGCTGCGACAGGTTGGCCTGCGGGATCCCCGTGGACTGTGCCATCTCTCCGACCGAGAGTTCCCCGTCGCGCAGGGCGCCAAGGATCATCTGGCGCTTGTCGTTCGCCAGGGTCTTGCACAGGTCAGAGTGCATGCAGAAGAAGTCGCGGTCCAAAGTTCGCCTCCGGCACGGCAGCGGGCTCACGGGACGGTTCAACAAGTATGAGAATATACGAATATATGAATGTGTCGAGGGCCGTCCGGACGAACGGCCACGAACGAGACTGAACGGATGGCGTGAGCCCACACCGGCGGCCTCCGCGGGTACATACTTGCCCTGTGGGGAGTCGACCGAGAGAGGAATCCGAAGATGGAGATGTTCCTGCTGGTCCTGCTTGCAGTCGTTGTCGTGCTCGTCGGATTCGTGATCGCCGTCTACAACGGGCTCATCACCCGCCGCAACCGCGTCCAGGAGGCCGCGAGCGACATCGACGTCCAGCTCAAGCGGCGCTACGAACTGATACCGAACCTCGTGAACACGGTGAAGGGCTACGCGACGCACGAGCGCGAGTTGTTCGAGAAGGTCACGGCCGAGCGCGCGGGCATGATGACCGGTTCCACCGGCGACCGTATCGCCGCGAGCAACCAGCTGACCGAGACACTGAAGACACTGTTCGCAGTTGCCGAGGCGTACCCGGACCTCAAGGCGAACCAGAACTTCCTGTCGTTGCAGGCCGAGCTGACCGACACGCAGGACAAGATCATGGCGTCGCAGCGCTTCTACAACGCGAACGTCCGCGACTTCAACACGGCCATCCAGGTCTTCCCGCAGAACATGCTGGCCGGGATGCTCGGCTTTGTGGCGTTCGAGTTCATCGAGGCCACCGCGGCCGAGACCGCGAACGTCGAGGTCAAGTTCTGACGTGGCGACGACCTATACGCACATAGCGGCCAACAAGTGGCGCAGCGTCGTCACGATGACCGTCTTCGTCGCTCTCGTGATCGCGCTCGGGTACTTCTTCGGCCAGGCGCTGCATCTGACCTGGTTGTTGCCCGTGGCGATCGTGCTGTCGATCGTCCAGTCGTTCTCCGCGTACTGGTGGAGCGATAAAGTCGCGCTCGCGATCTCGGGCGCGCACGAAGTCGACAAGGCGGCAGCGCCCGAGCTGTACCGGCTGGTCGAGAACCTCTCGATCACGTCGGGACTGCCGATGCCACGCGTCTATGTCATCGACGACCCGTCTCCCAACGCGTTCGCCACCGGACGGGATCCGAAGCACGCCGCCATGGCCGTCACGACGGGGCTGCTGGCCAAACTCGATCGGCCCGAGCTGGAGGGCGTACTCGCGCACGAGTTCTCGCACATCGGCAACTACGACATCCGGCTGTCGAGCATCATCGTGATACTCGTCGGTTTCGTGGTGCTGCTCTCCGACTTCTTCCTGCGCTTCACGTTCTGGGGCGGCGGAGACAGCGACGACAACGACAACGGGCAGGTGGGAATGGTCCTCATGCTCATCGGGATCGTGCTGGCAATCCTCTCGCCGCTGATAGCGACGCTGATGCAGCTCGCGATCTCCCGGAAGCGCGAGCTTCTCGCCGACGCCGACGGTGCGCTTCTCACGCGCAATCCGAACGGGCTGGCCGACGCACTGGCCAAGATCACCGCCGACCCGAAGTCGATGCGCTCGGCGAACAAGGCGACGGCGCACCTGTTCATCTCGAGCCCTCTGCACGACACCGAGGGCAAGAAGAAGAACTTCATGGCGGGGCTGTTCGACACACACCCGGATCCGGCGGTGCGCATCGCGCGGCTCCGGGAGATGGCGATGTAGCTTTCCCGTCCGGAGGCGTGGCGGACCGACTCCACAAACAGAGGAAGAAGATGGCTGACGAGAAGATCGCGATCCTGGTGGACTCCTGTTGCGACGTCCCCAAGGACTATCGCGACAAGTACAAGATGTACGTCGTGCCGCTGACGATCATCTACAAGGACGCGGAATACCGCGACGGCATCGACATCCAGCCCGAGGACGTGTTCGCGCGCTTCTCGACGGAGATCCCGTCCACATCGCTGCCGAGCCCGTCGACGGTCAGAGACGTCTTCAAGCGGATCAAGGCGGACGGCTACGAGAAGGTCGTGGTCGTCACGATTTCAAGCGGGCTTTCCGGGACGTACGAGCTGATCCGTGGTTTCGGCCCGGCGCCGGAAGGGCTCGAGACTCACTACATCGACACCAAGAACATCGGGATCGGCAGCGGGTTCTCGGCCATTCGCGCCGGCGAGTTGATCGAGAAGGGGCTCCCGTTCGACGACGTGTGCCGGCAGGTCGAGGAAGCCGCCCTGCACACGACGCTGCTCTTCTGCGTTTCGACGCTCGAGTACCTCATGAAGGGCGGGCGAATCGGCCTTGTCTCGGGGATGTTGGGGACGATGCTCGACTTGAAGCCGGTGATCTCGTGCAACAAGGACGGGATCTACTACACCGTGGCGAAGGCGCGGGGCCGAAAGAAGTCGCTGGCGCTCGCGCTTGAGAAGGCGGTCGAGTTCGAAGCGGGAGCCAAGGAGTACAACATCACGGTCATGCACGGAGCGGCGAAGGAAGAGGCCGACGAACTGCTCGCGGCGCTCAAGGCCCGGTTGCCGGACTACCGCATCGCGATCGAGGGCCAGATCACCCCCGCACTCGTCGTCCACACAGGGCCGGGCCTCATCGGGATCGGCATCCAGCGCCTGTCGTAGCGGGCGGCGGTGCTACGCGAGAGGTTGCGGCGGAGCGGACGCCAGATACTCGCCCAGCTTGCGGAAACCGGACTGCATCACTTCAGAGTGGCGCTTCTTGATGTTGACGAGCGGGCCGATGATGTTGGCCTTGCCGCGTGTCTTCACGCGCCAGCGGTACTCAACCCGTGTCTTGTCGCCGAACGGCTCGAGTCGCATGTCGGCGTATCCCTCGATGTCGCCGTCCAGGTACTCGAACCGGATGTAGCAGTCGTCGACGATCTCGGCCGTTCTCCACTTGAAGCGCGCCACGACCCGGTTGCGCACGGTGGATGTGCAGATCGCACCCACCGCGCCGAAGGGGATGTCGCCGATGGGCATGCACTCGACCTCGGTCCACCAGTGGGTCTTGCCAGCGTACTCGTCCGAGAGCGCGCGGAAGACGCGCTCGGGAGTGGCGTCGATGATGGCGAAGTCGCTGGTGTCGTAGGAAGGCATGCGTCGAGTGTAGTCCTGGCGGAGGGGGTGGGATTCGAACCCACGAGGCGCTTGCACGCCCAGCGGTTTTCAAGACCGCCGCATTCAACCACTCTGCCACCCCTCCACGCCGGCCGCAGCGAGGGAAGTCTAGCATTCGCGGCAGCTGTCCTACCGCTCTCCGCGCCCCGCGCCGTACAGACCCAGGAAGACGCGGTGAGGGCCGGGGGTGCCGTAGGGCACGAACGCGACGCGGTCGCCGGGCATGATGGGGTGGTCGATCCCGTAGACCGTGCGGTTCACGAAGACGCCCTCGATCCGGTCGCATGGCAGATCCAGCGATTCGGCAAGCGCGCGTCCGGTGGTGCCCTCAGCAGGAACCTCGACATTGACGGTCGACGGAAGCCCTTGCTCGCTCCGGAACTGGTGGAGCAGCCCGAACATGCGCACGGTGACCGGCAAGTTCGGCATAGGTCACTTCCCCTCGGCGACGCCTTCTCAGATCTTGCCCGCGCGGAGCTTCCCAACAAGTTTCTCGATCTCGCGGTTCACGGCCTCAGGCGTGCGCTGCTTCGCTAGTCGGGAGAGTGTGTCCTTGCGCTTCGCCGGCGACGCGGCGGCCCAGGTCGTCTTCGCGTCGGCGTCGGCCTCAAGCACGATAGCAAGCTCCCGCGACATCGGCGGCACCCGGGTCGCCTCACCGCGGTCGAGCGTGAAGATGACCGTGTCGCCGACCTTGGCGCCCGAACGCGTGCGCATCTCAAGGTTGATGTTGAGCACGTGCCGGCCGCCTGCGGTGGGCATGAGCGTGGCGCGGACGCCGACATCGTTCATCGTTCCGCGGACCGGCACGTATCCGGTGTCGCCGAACGCCTTCGTGACCTTCTCGGGCACGTCGATGCGCGCGCTGGTGCCGCGCTGATAGATGATCGCTGAGAAGCGGATGCTCACGTCGTGCCTCCTTCGGGTACCAGCGTACTCCACGCGGTACGATTCGTGCATGCAGACACACGAGTTCTTCATGCGGCAGGCGCTTGATGAGGCGCGCGGCGCGGCGGCGATCGGCGAGGTGCCGATCGGAGCTGTCGTCGTGTGTGACGGAGAGGTAGTCGCTGTCGGTTCGAATAGACGCGAAATCGATGCCGACCCTACCGCCCACGCCGAGATGATAGCCGTACGGCAGGCCGCCAATGTCCTGGGGCGCTGGCGGCTCGAGGGCTGCACCGTCTACGTGACGCTCGAGCCGTGTCCCATGTGCGCCGGCGCACTCCACGCCGCGCGCGTCGACCGCTGTGTCTATGGCGCGGTCGATCCGAAGGCCGGAGCCCTCGGAACGCTCTACGACATTGCTTCTGACGAACGCCTGAACCATCGGTATGAGGTTGTTGCCGGGGTGCTCGCCGACGACTCCGCCGAGCTGCTTCGGGACTTCTTCGCGCAGCTGCGCAAGCGCGGCCGTGAGCCCGGGCCGCTCGAAGGGTAGCGCGGGCTTCCTCGTTGCCGCCCCGCCGCTTCGCGGGATATACTCCCGCTTGCCCTTGGGCGCGAGAGCGTCCGCATGGCACCGCGGAGGGTTGTCCGAGTTGGCTTAAGGAGCACGACTGGAAATCGTGTATGCGGCCTTAAACCGTATCCAGGGTTCGAATCCCTGACCCTCCGCCAGCATGCGCTCCAGAAGAAGGCCCGCCCGGTTTCCCGGACGGGCCTTCTCTCATTCCACAACGCAGGTGCGGTCGCGACTCCTAGCGGACCTTGATGGTCATGCTGGACGAGTTGGCCGCACCCAGATCCGCATCTCCGCTGTAAACGACGCGGACCTTCACCGCACCGCGGACCGTGGGGCGCCACCATGCCGTGGCCCGCGCGCCGGAGCTGGTGCGGGACAGCGTTTTGGTGATCAGGGTGCGCCACTTCTTGGTGTGCGTGTCGTAGTACTGGAACTTGACCGTGCCGGACGCGGCGCGCGGTGTCACCGTGGCCGTGAACATGATCCACGAGCCGCGCCACACAGACTTCGGGGTGGCGCTGAGGCGGACCCGGCCCCGAACGTCCACGTTGACCAGGGTCTCGGCCGGGGTGTACCCGACACCGCCGTCGACCGCGACGCGCAGCTCGGTCGACGCGGTCAGCCCGGAAACGGGGATCTCGAAGCCGAGACCGCCGTCGACAAGCTCGGCCATCCCTGTGGCGAGCAGCACTTCGCTGGAACCGCCCGCAGGCACTCCGTAGACGTGCACTTCGACGGGGTCGTTCGGACCGGTCACGTCGACGGTGATGTATGCGTCGTCACCGTAGACGATCGGATCCGCTGCCGCGCTTATCTCCGTGACGATGGTGGTGGCGTCGCCGGTGAGGTACCACGGAGTTGAAGCCGAGGTCTCGATCGCTGAAACATCACCCGCGTGTGCAGCGACATCCGATAGGGGAGCACCGCCGTCGGACCCGGAACCCGGTACGAATTCAACGAACACGGTGTCGTAGGCGGGCGTCCCGTTCAGATCTTTGACGACCTGCGCGACGCTCCGCCGTGTAGGGGTGTCGGGATCGGGGGAGCCGGACGCCGGACCGGAGTCAGACCCGGAGTTGGTGGCGTTGACGCACGACGCGACCAGTTCTCCGGTGAGCGCCGCATCCCCCGGGATCGTCACGGTGGCGTCGATCGTCTGCGTCGCGGCGACGCCATAGGCGAGCAGGGAGACACTCACCGCGTTGTCGCCCGCGTGCAGGGGCGTAAGGATGTTCACTCCGACGATGCGGGCGTTCCTACGCTCATTGGTGACGGTCGCCTGCAGGTCCACCGAGACGATGTGTGGCCGCTCGAGGCCGTCGGCGAGCACCGACAGCAATTCTGAGACGGCCAGATCCGCATCCTCGGTCATCGCGACGACGACGTCGGACCCGTCGTCGAAGACGTTCGGGATGACCACGGTGTACTCGTCGGCCCCATCACTGACGACCACGGTGGTCGTAGCGCTCGCGCTGCCGGGGATCGCATCCGTGTCGAACACCTGATAACCGGCGACCGAGACGGCTGCACCCGCGACGTTCTCGAGTGCGCCCTCGTCGAGAAGCCGACTCGAGATCCAGACCGACGAAGTGCCGGTGGCTCCCGTATCGGTGTTCGTGACGCGAGCCGTGAACGGAGCCTCCTTGGGGGGCGCTCCCAGCTCACCCATGATCCCGGCGTAGCGGTCCTGGGTGAAGGTCCCCTTGATGACGGACGGGTAGCCGAGCTTGTAGGGCTCGTTCAGGCTCGGCCAGACGCCGGCGATCCATGCGTTCGCCATGTAGAGCGCGGTGGCGCCCTTCCAGTACGCGGGGTGTCCGTACGCGAGGACGGTGTCGCCGTCCGCGTAGGAGACCGTCCCGATTCCACCAAGCCACATGTCTCCGCGCGCTGCCAGCGCCGCGACCGCGGCTCCGGGCAGCAGCTCCGTGGAGAAGGACGAGGCACCGGCCGAGAGCTGTGAATCGGTCCTCGTCACCGAGATCCCCCGCGCCGAGAACGCGGCCTTGAGGCGCTCGTACGCACCGCTTCCGGGCCGAAGGCCACCGATGAAGATCGAGGAGAGCGGACGAGCGACGAATGCCCCGGCGGCACTCGCCCCGGAGAGCTTCTCGGGATGGGCGGAGATGATGACGCGGTCGACGAGGCCGCCCGAGGTCAGGACCGGCTTCGACAGGCTGAGCGTGCGCGGAGAGTAGTCCGCGATCAGCTGCAGCATGGCTTCGATGGGGGTGGCGAGACCGGTGCCCCCGACGGTGAAGAAGTCGCCGTAGGAGACGGCGCCGATGACCTTCCAGACGCCGCCGTCCTCGACGTAGATGGGGCTACCGCTCATTCCCGAGGCGATCCCCCCGATGGCGTCGATCTTCGGCCCCGACGCACGGAAGAGGATGAGCGACTTGTACGGCGAGTCACCGGTCAGGGCGAGCACCTCGACAGGGATGGTCTCGATCGTCGAGCCGCGCAGGACCGTCTTCATGTACCCGTGGACGCTGCCCGATGGTGAGGCCTCGATCATGGACTGCAGGCTCGTCAGCGCGAGCGTCGGTTCGCCGGTCGACCCAAGAGCGGCGGGTACGAACATGAGCCAAAGTGCCGCAGCGATAGCCACCATGCCGACGGACCTTGGTATCGTGCGGCGAAGAGCCATGGATCCTCCCAAAGGATCGAACGACGAATGAGCGCGGCTATGTGCGATTTCCGACGAGCGTACCACTGCGCCCCGTCGGTATCGGCGCAGGCGTTGCCCGTCCGCTACATCACGATGGCGCCCGCTTCGTACAGACGCAGACACGCATCGACGGCCGCCTGGTCGTAGAGTCCGGGGTGGCTCGATATCTCGGCGATCGCGGCGGCCAGGCCAAGGGCCGGCCGGTAGGGCCGGTGCGACGCCATCGCTTCGACGACATCGGCAACCGCAAGGATCCGTGCGAGCGGCAAGACCGCCTCCCCGACAAGGCCGCCGGGGTAACCGGACCCGTCCATGCGCTCGTGGTGCTGCAGAACGATGTCGGCCACCGGCCAGGCGAACGATATGCCCTTGAGGATCTCGTAGCCGGCCTTGCTGTGCTCACGGATCAACCTGAACTCCACAGCGGACAAAGCGCTTGGCTTCGTCAGTATCTCGGCAGGAACGCTCAGCTTC
>JANYLP010000082.1 GCA_025361445.1 Coriobacteriia bacterium | reverse complement strand
GCGAGGAACTCGTTGTCCGCGCTCGTTGGAACGTAGCCGTCGCCCGCATGCTGCATCGCGTTGCGGACGTAGCTGTGACGCAGCTTGCCGAGGTCGACCTCGACGGCGCGGATCTGCTCCGGACGCTCCGGGATCACGATGCTTCGGCCGGGGACGCTCTCTGTGGGATCGCCGGCGCGCACCTCCACCCCGTTGGCGCGCGCGAAGTTGAGCTGCGCCCAATGGTGCTTGCCGGCGCCCGTGTACTCGGTCTCCTGCACCACGACGGTCGCGTCGCGCGGCAGGTCGCGCGCGAGCGAGATCGCTGCGGCCATCGCGGTGTTGCCGGACGGCCCGCGCTCGAGGCCCTCGAGCTTGGCCATCGCCTCGGTGACGTAGAAGACCTCGCCCTGGGTCACCGTGAGGTAGCGGTCCATGTAGCGAAGCGCTCGCGCGGCGTTGCGCGGAACGTCGGCGCGGTCAGGCCACGTGGCGAAGGGCACGCCGAAACCGGTGTGCCCGGTCGTGAAGCTCTTGCGGTTGAAGTCGGCGTCGGAGGCCATGTGCAGCCCCGACAGGTCGACCGAGGCGCTCACTATCTCGGTGGAATGCGCGCCCGCGCGTGCGAGCCCGCGCGCCGTGCCGGTGGTGTTGCCGCCGCCGGCGTGCGTGACGACGACCGCGGTGGGAGCCGCGCCGGTGAGCGCCAGAACCTCGCGCGCGACCTCGGCGCCGAGCGTCTCGATCCCGGAGATCCCATAGGTGGAGTACAGGGATGCGGCGAAGTAGCCGGTCTCTTCGAGCAGCTCGAGCATGTGGCTGAACAGCTCGGGGCCGACCGTCATCTGGATGACCTCGGCGCCGAACGCCTCGCAGATGCGCGACTTCTCGATGATCTCGGGCTGGCCGACGTGCCGGGAGTCGAACGCCTCCTGGCAGATGATGCACGCGAGAGAAGCGCGCGCGGCCTGGCTCGAAACGGCGGCGCCGTAGTTGCCCGATGTCGCAGCGATGACTCCGGCGTAACCCTTCGCCTGCGCGGCGTGGATCGACATGCTGGCGCGGCGGTCCTTGAACGAACCGGCCATGTTCGCGCATTCGTCCTTTACGAACAGGCGCGCGCCCTTCCCGGGCCCCGCATACGAGCGCACAAGGTCGGTCAGATTATGGAGTTCCAACAGCGGCGTATTGCCGACGCCTGCCGCGGCCTGGATCGCGGTGATCTCCTCGAGCGAGTAGCCGTGTGCCGCCATCATCCCGTCGTAGTCGAAGGCGATCGGGCTGCGCTCGAACTCGGAGTAGTCCATGCCAAGGGCGCGCTTCATGATCTCGCCCTTGCGCGCCAGGATCGCTTCGGTGCGTGAGGCCACGTCACTCACCTGCCAAGCGGTAGGCGGCCAGACGCACGCGCAGGTCGCGTCCGACGTGCGTGAGCTCGGGCACGGCGCAGCCGAACGTGTGCATGTAGCCGGGGTTCACGTCGGTCAGTACGCCGGTGACAGTGCGCCCCGTCGTCGTCTCGATGGCGAGATCCTCGCCCACGGCCGCAGCGGCCAGCGCGAAGCCCTTGATCCAGACGAGCAGCGGACGCGCCGCGGTATCGGGCGGAAGGTTGGCGGCGCGGTCGGCGGGCTCGAGGAGCACGTAGCGCACCTCGACCCAGTCACCTGCCATGCAGCTGACGGCATCGGTCATGTGGGGGCCCTTCCCTATTCCGTGGGAGACAGGAACCGCGGCAGCGGCATGTCGACCACTGTGATGATTCCCGGAACCGCCCCGCCGATGAGCGGGATGTAGTTGCCCACGCTCGCGTAGGTGCCCTTGCCACCCGGGACCTCGGGGCAGTTGGACATGTTGATCTCCGGGTCGCCGACGATGTGGATGTAGTCGCCCGTCTCGACGCCCTCGAGCCCGGGGTGGATCTGCTGCGGGTGCACGAGCTCGATCTTGAGCGCGCCGGCCGCGTCGTAGGCACGGGCGATGTGGCGGCAGCCGGCGACGTTACCGGGCGCGACATGCACGTGCGGCGTCGAGCGCTCGACCGTGCTGACGATCGGCTCGCGGGTCTCTTCCACGCGGTCGATCTCCCAGCCGAGCGCATACGCGATGAGCCCGATGGACTCGTGAAAGCCGATGTGGCCCACGATCGAGCCATCGGCGATGCCCGCCTTGAACTGCTCGACGGTCGTGCCGACTCCCTGGCTCGACATGACCGTGGGGCCGAACGGAGAAAGGTCGTTGATGCGCGAGGCCTCGATGCGATCGACACGCAGGCACACGGAGCTGAGCATGATCGGCAGCGCGTCGAGGATGAATCCGGGGTTGATGCCGGTGCCGAGCACGCTCACACCGTGCTCGCGGGCGAGTTCGTCGATGCGCTCGGCCCACTCGGCGTCGGTGGCCCACGGATACGAGAGCGTCTCGGCGATGCAGATGACATCGGCATCGGCGCGGATGGCCGCCTCGACCTGATCGGTGATCTCGTGCAGGTTGCTCGCGGTCAGGATGCACACGACGTCGGGTCCCAGCGCGAGCACGGTGTCGTGGTCGGCGGTGATGGCCACGTCGTGGTCGTAGTGCTCACCAAGCAGGCCTCCGAGCGTCATTCCGTGCTTCTCCGGATGGCGGTCGATGACGCCGACGAGCTCGAGGTCGCGCGGACGGTCCAGGATGAATCGGAGCAGCCCCTGGCCCATCATGCCCGCGCCCCATACGGCGACCTTGATCATTCGCGAACTCCTTTGCTTCGATACAGAACCGGCTGCCCTCTATGCAGACTGTATACCGAGCACGCGCGGCGCGCGACAGACAGACACGGCGGTTGTGAACCGGAACCCGTCCCGGCGCGTCGAAGTGCCTGACATGCGCCGCACACGACGGTCGACTGTCAAGACGGATGGGTGGATACTGCGCACCAAAGGACTCGTCGGAGGGGGCGATGTCGATGGTGGTCGTCGGGGCCTTCGGGCCGGGCAACACGTACTCTGGCCGCACTGTGAGCTGGGTTGCGGGCGTCTTCACCATCGACGGGCTGGGCGCCACTGACCTCCCCGCGCTGATCGCGTCCGAGGGCGCAGGCCAGTTCTCCTGGGCCAGCCCTGAAACGCGCGCGTGGGCGATGGCGCAGCGCGACGACGCCTTTGGGGCCGACGAGACCGCACCCGCGCCGGTCATCGGATCCCCACGACCTGCCGGTCGCCCCTTCGGGCTCAAGCCATGGATGCTCGTCGTTGCGGCGGCGCTACTTCTGGTGCTTGGTGTCGCGATCGCGGTGGCGATGCAGTCGCCACGGATCGTGGGCCCCGGACCCAAGCCAGGAAACACGGTCAACAACGCGCCGGTCGCCAGGGAGGACTCCTACACGACCGGCCAAGATGTGCCGCTGACGGTCGCAGCGGCTGCGGGGATGCTGGCCAACGACAGCGACTCCGATGGCGATGCCCTGTCCGTCCGTAACACCGCCGGACCGGCGCATGGGACGATGACGGTCGACTCTGCCGGTGGGTTCACCTACACACCGCCCGCCGGCTTCAGCGGCGACGACTACTTCACGTACGAAGTCACGGACGGTCGTGAGTACCGCAGCGCCGTTGTGAACATCACGGTGACGAGTGGTGGCGGGGGGACCACGACCACCGGCGGCGGCGGGGGAACGGGTACCGTCATCGTGCCGGGCACGTACACCGAGCACGTGGAGATCGCCTTCAGTATGGCGACGATCAACCTGTCATACATGGGGCCGTACGGAATGATGAACAACTTCGTCACCAAAGGCCGGTTCTATGCGAGTTCCGGAGACGCGGTCGTCGGTTCGAAGACCAGTGAGTTCACGATCACGGCTGGGGATCTGAACAGCCACTCCGTCAAGAAGACGAAGGCCCGCTCGTCACTGCTCAACGGACTGGTGAAGAAGCTCGAGAATGCAGGCTGGACGGTGACCGGCCAAGGCGCCGAGTGGTTCAAGGTCCAACTGTCCAAGTAGCTCTCCGGGCTCAGTGCCGCATACGCAACATCTGCAGCGTGCGCTTCCACGCGAGGCGGAAGCTGCCCACCTGGACCCAGTACATCACGTACGTGATGCGCTTCATCACGATGGCGAACCAGCCTGAAACGTTCCGGCCGAACATCCAGCCGACGCCCCACGATGGCCCGACGCTCACGAACTCGCCGTGCATGTTCGGTACGAACGGGCGCAGCGGAAGACCGCGCGCTTCGTGCAGGGTCGCGTCGGCCGCGTGCTCGGCCTCGCGGATCGCGAACTGGGCGAGCATCGGCAGGATCCGGCCGGAACCCGGGTCCCGGAATGCCGCGACGTCACCGACAACGTAGACCTCGGGGCACCCGTGCGCCTTGAGGTTCTCGTCACAGATGAGGCGACCGGAGGTATCAGCGGACAGGCCCCACTCCACGGCATCCGGGTCGGCGTGGGCGCCTCCGCACCACACAAGCACGGGGGAACTGATCGCCAGACCGCCTTCGAGATACGCCACGCCCGCTTCGACCCGCTCGAGCTTGCGCCCGAGCTGCACGACCACGCCCATCCTCTCCAGACGGCGACGGGCGCGGACTCGCTGGGTCTCCGGAAGGTCGTAGAGGATGTCGGGGCGTCCCTCGATCAGCGTGATCTTGAGCTCGCTCGGGTCGTGACCGGCGCGCCTTATCAGCGGCGGCATGCTGTCGGCTATGGTCCCGACGATCTCGACGCCCGTCGCGCCGCCTCCCACGACGGTCACGGCGAGAGCCTCCATCCGCTCATCCGGGTCGCACAGGATGACACCGCGGCGGAACTGCTCCTCGAGGGAGCGCTGCAACCTCATCGCGTCGTCGACCGACCACATCGTGATGGCGCTCTCGCGCAGGCCGGGGACGGGCGGGAAAGACGGAATCGCACCGGTGGCCAGGACGAGCCGCCAATACGCGATGGACACAGTGGGGCCACCGCGAGGGCCGACCTCGATGAAGCAACCCTGCGGGGATACGCTCTCCAAGCGGTCGTACACGACTTTGATCCGCAGGCCACGCAGCACGTCGGCGTGCCACAGCTCCGCGAACTGCGGTCGCGGCGTGCCCGCGGCTACCAGGTCGAGCTCAGAAAGCGCCTGCTGGTACGGACGGGGATCGACGAGCACGATCTCGATGCCGTCGATCGCCTTCATGCGATGTGCGAGCGTCACGACGAAGGTCAGGCCGGCATAGCCGCCGCCGACGACGATGACACGACGCGGATGCGCGGGGTCGAGCAGGCGTGCGTCTACCGCCTCCATGAGCGCCTCCGAGAAACGGTGATTGGATCAGATCCGGCCTTGCGGTAAGAGTATCCCTTATCGGGAGTGCCCCCACTCGCCTTCCGCGCCGACGGCCGCGCGATCATCGGGTATCGTCTTGTGTGTCAGGCCACGCCGACAGATTGGCGCTCCTTAAGATGCAGCGGATGATGAAGGCCCTCGTCAAGACCGCGGCCGCCCCCGGAGTCTCCCTCGAGGAGGTGCCGATCCCGCAGATCGGACCCGGCGACCTGCTGATTCGAACGGAGAAGGTGGCCGTCTGCGGCACCGACGTCCACATCTACGAGTGGAACCCCTGGGCGCAGCGCACCATCCGGCCGCCGCAGATCCTCGGGCATGAGTTCGTGGGGCACATCGCCGAGATCGGAGCGGGAGTGACCGGCTTCACCGTGGGCGAGCGCGTTTCCGGCGAGGGGCACATCGTCTGCGGTGTGTGCCGCAGCTGCCGCGCCGGGCGTCGGCACCTGTGTACGAACACCGTGGGCGTGGGCGTGAACCGTGACGGATGCTTCGCGGAGTATCTGTCGCTGCCGGCGTCCAACGCCTGGCACGTCGCGGACTCGATCCCGTCGCGGGTCGCGGCGATCTTCGACCCGTTCGGCAACGCGACGCACGCGGCGCTCTCGTTCGACATGGTCGGCGAGGACGTGCTCATCACGGGAGCCGGGCCGATCGGCATCATGGCGGCCGCAATCGCGCGACATGTGGGCGCGCGCAACGTCGTGGTCACCGACGTCAACGACTACCGCCTCGACCTGGCGACGCGCATGGGTGCCACGCGTACCGTGAACGTCCGCGGCGCGACGGTGGCGGACGCCATGCAGGAACTCGGCATGATCGGCTTCGACATCGGGCTCGAGATGAGCGGGAATGCGAGCGCGTTCGAGACGATGCTTGAGAGCATGCACAACGGTGGGCGGATCGCGCTCCTCGGCATCGCGCCGGGTCCCGTCGAGATCGACTGGGACGAGGTCGTCTTCCGCGGGCTCACGATCAAGGGCATCTACGGGCGCGAGATCTGGGAGACCTGGTACAAGATGCAGACGATGCTGCAGAGCGGCCTCGACATCGCCCCGGTCATCACCCACGAACTTCCGTTCACGGACTACGAAGCGGGCTTCGCCGCGATGATCAGCGGGAACAGCGGCAAGGTCGTGCTGGACATGGGAGGTCTGTGATGTTCGGGAGCATGAGAGACGCGCTTCTCGCCGATCTCGAGGGCCTGCGCGCAGCGAGCACCTACAAGACCGAGCGGATCATCGCCTCTCCGCAAGGCCCGGTCATCCGGGTGTCGGCTGCGGATGGCGGCGAGCGCGAGGTCCTGAACTTCTGTGCGAACAACTACCTCGGGCTGGCCGACGACCCGCGTGTGGTCGCGGCGGCGCACGAGGCGCTCGACCGCTGGGGCTTCGGCACCTCGTCCGTCCGGTTCATCTGCGGGACGTTCGACGTGCACAAGGAACTCGAGGCGCGCCTGTCCGCGTTTCTGGGGACCGAGGACACGATCCTGTTCTCGTCCGCCTTCGACGCGAACGGCGGGTTCTTCGAGCCGCTCTTCGGCCCGGACGACGCGATCATCGCGGATGCGCTCAACCACGCCTCGGTCATCGACGGCGTACGGCTGACCAAGTCGAAGCGCTTCATCTACGCCCATTCCGACATGGACGACCTGCGCGCCAAGTTGGAGGCCGCCCGTGACGCGCGCTACCGCGTCATCGCGACCGATGGCGTCTTCTCCATGGACGGCGACATCGGCAAGCTGGCCGAGATATGCGACCTGGCCGACGAGTTCGACGCGCTCGTGATGGTGGACGATTCGCACGCGACCGGCTTCGTGGGCGCGACAGGTCGTGGCACTCCTGAGCTGTACGGGGTCACCGATCGGGTCGACATCGTCACGACCACGTTCGGCAAGGCGCTCGGCGGCGCATCCGGAGGATGCGTCAGCGGTCGACGCGAGATCGTGGAGTGGCTGCGACAGAAGTCGCGGCCGTACCTGTTCTCGAACACCGTCGCTCCTGTGGTCGCTGCCACCACGGTGGCGGTCCTCGACATGCTGTCGGACACCACCGAGCTGCGCGACCGCCTCGAGCGTTCGGCGCTCTCTTTCAGGCAGCGCATGACCGCGCTCGGCTTCGACATCCACCCGGGCACGCACCCGATCGTCCCCGTGATGCTCTACGACGAGGAACTCGCGCACAAAATGGCCGAAGCGCTCCTCGAAGAAGGCATCTACGTGATCGGCTTCAGCCACCCGGTGGTGCCGAAGGGCGCGGCTCGCATACGCGTACAGATCTCGGCTGCACACACCGACGCGCAACTCGATGCCGCGGTCGAAGCGTTCGCGCGCGTGGGTCGGCGGCTTCAGGTCATCTCGTAGGGACCGGTAGCGCGATCGGCGAAGAAGCGCCGCCTCTCTGCTACCGTGAGTGCACGATCGCCGATACCAACCAGCTGACGTGGGGTGCTGCGCCGATGGCAACCATCGCTTTGAACGCACTGTGGATCACCGACAAGCCGGTCGACTTCTCGGAAGGTTCGTGCCTGGACACGGAGCTTACGAACCTGACCGTGGTCAGCGCCGATGAGCGGCTGCCGATCGGCTTCGCCGAGACGTACAAGATCAGGGTCGAACTCAAGAACGGTCGGATGTACGAGGGACAGGCGACCTCCAAGATGCCACGCGACGTCGGGGGCCGGCAACTGCCGACCATGCACATCTACGAGTTCGTCGCCACGCCGCCGCTGTCACCGGTGAACTGAGGAGCGACGCCCGGTCCTCAGCGCCGCTACAGCTTCACGTGTGTGACGAGGTACTCCAGGTAGCGTGACTTCATCTGCTTGCTGGCCATGGCCTGTTTGATGGGCGGGAGCCGCAGGATCACCCCGAGCACGCTCGCCATCGCGCGATGGTTCCACAGCACCCGGTTGTCGAAGAGCAGGTCCTGGAAATCGCCGCGCTCGATCGCCATGACCACGGTCCGGTGGACCGAATTGACCGGCGTGATCACCCGTGACGGGCGTGACCTCAGTCCCAGGCTGACGCGTTCGCACGTGCGCACGCACACGCCGCAGCCCAAGCAGAGATCCTCGTCGACCTTGGCCTTCCTCGCGTTCGGCCGGTTCGGGTCGTTCGCGGAGACCAGCCCCATTGCTTCCACCGGGCACGCAGCGACGCACTTCCCGCAGCCGTTGCACAGCGCCTCGTCCACCACGGGCAGGAAGTTCGAGGTGTGCACCGGGTTCAGCATCCCGAACGTGCGTGCCGCGATCATCGCCTCGCAGCAACACCCGCAGCAGTTGCAGATGAAGCTCACGCTCTGGCGCACGTTCTCGCCGAACTGGACGAGGTTGCTTTCGTAGGCCTGGTCGAGGAGGGCGAGGCCCTCGCTCACGTCGACCGGACGCGCGTAGCCGTGGCGGGTCAGGGAGTCCGCCGTCCCGTTGAAGGTCATGCAGATGTCCATCGGAGCCGTGCAGTTGCGCCCGACGTGCGACATCTTGTGGCGGCAGTAACAGGTGCCCACCCCGAGATGTGTGGCGGTCCGGATGACCTCGCTCGCGCGCTCGTAGTCGAGCACGTGCAAGGCGTTGTCATTGGAGAGCACCGGCTCGTGGACGAACACGCGCCCGAGCTGCGTGTCCCCGGTGGCGAACAGCGCCCGGATGAAGTCCTCCTCCACGTTCAGGTACTGGTAGAACAGCTCGCCGAGCAGCTTCTGGTCGACGTCGCCGCGCGTGCGCATCATCGAGAACTCGAAGAAGCCGGCCATCGGCGGCGGAAGGATGTAGTGCATCTCGCCGTTGTGATCGGAGTCGAGCAGGATCGCGCGACCGGCAAGTTCATCGAGCACCTTGCGGGTCTCGGGGAGGTCCATCTTGAGGATGCGAGCGGCTGTGGCGGCCGTGAACGGCTTGATCGGAAGAAGCGCGACGATCGCTGCCTCACGTTCGCTGAACAGTACCGACAGGATCTTGTACAGCGTCTCGGAAGGCGGCGCGCCCTGGGGGAAACGGTTGAGTCGGTCGACGAGGTCGGTGTAGCCGGTCTTGAGCGAGAGGTGGGACACGGGACCTCCGGGAGCGGATCGGGGATTCACTTTCGCAGAGCATCTTCCCCTTTGCAGCCCTTGCCGGTCCCCATCCGGAGACGATTCCGTTCCTGCAGCACCCCCACCTCGTCTCACCGAGCGACGACGCCGCGGCCCTTCCTGTAGGATCGCGCCGCGCGCGGAGCGCACCGGCCTCGGGGGACCAGCTACGCTTGCGGGCGGCCGGGAACCTCGTGGCAGTCGGGGCAACGCGCCTCGTAGCAGTCGGATCCGCCGACCATGATGAGCGGGGAGCTCCACGGTGCGGGCTGCCCGTCGATGATGCGCTGTGTGCGCGTGCCGACCCCGTGGCACTTCTGGCAGATCGCGGTCAGCAGGGAGATCTCGTCGGCAAGCGCGAGCATGGCCGGCATGACGCCGAACGGCTCGCCCCGGAAGTCCTGGGCCAGACCGGTGACGTAGACAAGGTGCCCTTCGCGAAGAAGTCGACGGACGACGTCCACAAGTCCGGCATCGAAGAACTGACCCTCCTCGATGGCCACCACCTTGGCAGCGGCCCCGAGGATCTCGTCAGAACCGGCTACGACCTCGGCTTCCATCTCCATGCCCATGCGAGACCGCGCCTTGCATCCGTCGCGCGAATCGACCTCATGTTTGTAGATGACAACGCTGTCGCCAGCGATGCGATGGCGCGACAGCAGGCGGATGAGCTCGCCCGTCTTGCCGCTGCTCATGCATCCGGCGATCACGTGAAGGCGGCCGACGCCGTGCGACATGAAGTCCTCCTGTGGTTCTCGCTGACGCACAGCATAGCTCGTCGGGTGGCCCCGCTACCTCAACCTCCGAGCAGCGTCACGACGACTTCGTGCGCTCCCGCGCCTGTGAGCGCAACCCGACGACCGTCGACCTCACGGCCATCAAGGGTGACGCGGGCCACCCCGCGGTTGACGCCGCGCGGATTCTCGACGCGCACGCGCCAGGTTCCGTCACCGTGGCGCAGTGTCATCTCGTACTCCGGCCACGCCTTCGGGATGCAGGGTTCGACGGCGAGTGTGTCGACGCCATCGCGGCTCTCGACCCGGAGCCCCAGCAGGTCGCCGAGGGCCACTCGGTAGAGCCAGGACGCGGCCCCGGTGTACCAGGTCCAGCCGCCGCGGCCCACGTGAGGCGCCACTGAGTAGACGTCTGCGGCGAGCGCGTAGGGCTCCACCTTGTAGCGTGCGGCGGCCGCCGGGGTCAGCGAGTGGGATATCGGGTTGATCATGCCGAGCAGGTCGAACGCTTCGTCTCCGTCTCCCTGCATGAGGTAGGCCATCACGATCCATATCGCGGCATGCGTGTACTGCCCACCGTTCTCACGCACGCCCGGAACGTATCCCTTGATGTAGCCGGGGTCCTTCGGCGTCTCATCGAAGGGCGGGTCGAGCAGCGCGATGAGGCCGTCCTCGCCGCGCACAAGATGTTCCTGGACGGCCCGCAGCGACTCCCGGGCGCGCTTCGGGTCACCGAGCCCCGAGATGGTCGCCCATGCCTGCGTGATCGCGTCGATGCGGCACTCCGCGGCGTTACGCGTCCCCAGGGGCGTGCCGTCGTCGAAGAATGCCCGCAGATACCAGTCGCCGTCCCATGCGCTTTCCTCCGCGGCCCGGGCCAGCGCGGCGGAGTGTGCTCGGTAGCGCGTAGCCCGCTCCGCGTCTCCACGGCCCTCCACGATCGGCGCGAACCTCTCAAGGACGTTGGCGATGAACCACGCGAGCCACACGCTCTCGCCGCACCCCTGATAGCCGACGCGGTTCATGCCGTCGTTCCAATCCCCCCCGCCCATCAGCGGGAGCCCGTGTTCACCGTTGACCAGCGAGTATTCGATCGCCCGTATGCAATGCTCGTAGACCTCAGCCGTCGCTTCGGACGCGTGCGGCTGGATGTAGGCATCCTCGTGCTCCGGCAGCAGCGGCTGGCTATCGAGGAACGGCGTGACCTCGTCGAGCACGCTCGCGTCGCCGGTGACGCTGAGATACTCGGACACCACGTAGGGCAGCCAGAGGCGGTCGTCGGTGATGTGGGTTCGCACGCCGCGGCCCGAGTGGGGCTGCCACCAATGCAGCACGTCCCCCTCGGGGAACTGTCTGCGCGACGCGTCCACGATCTGGTCGCGGGCCAGCTGTGGATCCGCCAGCAGGACCGCCATCACGTCTTGCAGCTGGTCGCGGAAACCGAAGGCGCCGCTGCTCTGGTACGCCGCCGTCCGGCCCAGGATCCGGCACGAGACCGCTTGGTAGAGCAACCAGCGGTTGAGCATGAGGTCGAGGCGGGGGTCGGGCGTCTTGACCTGCACAGTCGTCAGCAGGTCCTTCCATCGGTCGCGCGCAACATCCAGCGCGGCCGATGCGGCACCGGGCTCACGGTAGGCAGCCACGAGTTCGCGCGCCTGCTCCAGGGTCTCGGTCTGGCCGAGCAGGAACACCGCCTCGGTCTCGCCGTGGGGCGGCAGGTCGAACTCGACCATGAGCGCGCCGCAGTTGTCGTGGAATCGTCCCGATTCGCCACCAAGCGAAGCGCGATGCATCGCCGCGGGATCCGAGGGCCGCCCATTGCGTCCGACGAACTCCGTCCGGCTGGCTGTCCACGACTGCAGCGGGCGGTCACACGCCAGGAATGCCGGACGGCCCGGGAAATCGATGTTGGACCAGTTGTGGGCGGTCAGCATGTCCGCCTCGGCATCGAAACGGGTGACGACTTGCTGCTGGGCGCCCGAACGCGACGGTCCCAATGCCCACTCGATGAAGTGGGTCACCGTCAGGCGCCGGGCGCGGTCGCTCGTGTTGACAAGCTTCACCTTCACGAATCGCACGGGGTCGTCGGCAGCCACGAACCATTCCAAGACGGATTCGATCCCGTGTGACGCGTGACGGAAGGTGGTGCACCCGGGAGCGTGGGTGACCGTGTAGCTACCCGGGGCGCGCGCCGGCATCGGGGTGGGGCTCCAGAACTCCCCCGTCTCTTCGTCGCGCAGATAGAACGTCTCGCCGGTACCGTCGCTGACCGCATCGTTGTTCCAGGTCGTGATGCGGTTCTCGTGACTGTTGAACGCCCAGGTGCATCCGATGCCGGCCTCGGACACAATGCATCCGAACTCGCGGCTTGCCATGACGTTGATCCACGGCGCGGGCGTGTTGCCCCCGTCCTCCAGCACGATCACATAGTCGCCGGTCTCGGGGTCGAAGCCACCGATGCCGTTGTCGAACAGAAGCTGCGGGCGTACGTCGCTTCGCGCCATGTCGAGCACCGGAGGATGCGTGGGAGCCAGCGCCGCCGGGGGCTCGGGCCGACGCCTGCGGCGATCGAGCTGCAGTTCGATGCTGCCTCCGTCTCCTTCGAGGACCGCGCGCGCGGCGGAGACAAGCAGGTTCAGCACGTCGGGGTGCATCTGGTCGGCTCGGCGCAGGAATATGCCTCCGGGTTTGTCGAGCAGCTGGAGGGCGTGCCCCGTTCTCATCAGCATCCTGAGCCGGTCGTCGAACTCGTCGCTATAGCCGCTGGCCTTCGTGTTCAGCACCACGAGGTCGACAAGCAGACCCTTGTGCCTCCAGTATTGGTGCGCGAGCAGCACGCGGCGGACGAGCGGGGCATGTTCGAGATCCTCGACGCGCACGAGCAGAATCGGATTGTCGCCGGAGACGCCCAGCGACCACAGCCCGTTGTTGGACAGTTCATTCTCGCGCGGCGTCTGCGTCTTGAGGGGCGAGTAGGGGTCGGTGAGCGACAGACGCGACGCGAGTCGCTCGATCGCGATCGCCTCCTCGGGGGAGATGCCGAGGTCCCGCAGCTCGACTTGCGACGCAGTCCACGCGAGGTTGATCGCTCGCTGAGCACTGGCCGGACCGTGGTACTTCTCAGTGAGGCGGACGGCCTTGTCGCGCGAGTCTGCGGCGCCGGTCACGTAGACCACGCGCGCGCTCTCGCCCGGGTCGATGCGCAGGCGGCCGCGGATCGCGGCGCACGGATCGAGCACGGCCCCGATGCCGCCGGCGAGGGGTCCGCTGCTCTCAAGGGCAACCGGCCGATCGGGTCCGCGCAGACGGCCGAGGAACGCGGCACGGTCCGTCTCGAAAGAGGGCTCGCACGACTCGGACTCGCACGCCATCATGTGCAGTCCCCAGGCACGCCTCTCATCGGTGCTCCGCGGGCGCCGCGTGAAGAGGAGCGCGTGGGTGTCGGGCAACTCCTCCGTCTCGACGAACAGGTTGGAGAACGCGCGGTGAGCCTGGTCACCGCGCTGGGCGCTCATCGCGATCTCAAGGTACGAGGTCACCTCGATGTCGCGGCGCAGTCGCCCGCGATTGGTGAAGGTGAGGCGACGCACCTCCACGTCATCTTCGGGTGACACCGCCACCTCGATATGCGTCTCGAGTTCGCCATCGAGCCTGTCGAACTCGGCCTTGTCCGCGGCGAAGGCGACGCGATACTCGTCCGGCGTCTTGACCCAGGGGTTGTGCGGAACGGAGAACACTTCCCCGCTGCCGAGGTCGCGGACGTAGAAGAACGTGCCCCAGCAGTCGCGCGTGACATCCTCCCGGTAGCGCGTGACCGAGAGCCCCCGCCAGCGTGAGTAGCCGCCGCCTCCGTTCGTGACCATGACGGAATACCGGCCGTTGGACAGGAAGCGGGTCGCCGGGGCAGGATTGCTCGCGCTGTGATATACCCGCGCGACGGGAAGGGCCAGCTCGCGGACCGAGCGGGCGAAGCCGGCCGCCTCGGTGCGTGGCGCCAGCATCTCGACCCCACGCGGAACGCGTTCCTGGAGCAGCAGGTCCGCGGAGGCGACCATCGGATCTGAGTGGAACCGCTTGCGCATCTTCTCACCGGTCAGTTCGTTGCCCATGGCGACGAAGGCCATTCCCTGATGGTGCGCGAAGTAGGCCTGGACCACCGCGCGGCGATTCCCGGCCGGCACTCTGCCGGCGGTGTAGTCGATAGCCTCGTAGAATCCGTACCGCCCTTCTGCGCCCTGCTCGGCGAACGCCTCGAGCCCTGCGATCACCGCGCGAGGGTCGATCGTCAGGGCGAGTATCGCCGCGTACGGAGCGACCACGACGTCATCCCCCAGGCCGCGCTTGAGCCCGAGACCCGGTACGCCGAACGCCTGGTACTGGTAGTTCGCGGCCGCGTCTCGTGCATTGAACGCCGACTCGGAGAACCCCCACGGGACCCCGCGGACCGCGCCATACTGCTGCTGCCGTCTGACCACCGTGTCGTACGTCTCGTCCAGGATGGTGCCCGGCCACGAGCGCATGACGAGAAGCGGCATGAGGTACTCGAACATCGAGCCGGACCAAGACACCAAAGTCCGTCCGGTGCCGGCGTCGGTCAGCGGTCGTCCCAACCGGAACCAGTGCGCCTGCGGCACGTCGCCCTTCGCGACTGCTAGGAAGCTGGCCAGCCGTGCCTCACTTGCGAGCAGGTCGTAGAAGGACGGATCCAGCCGCCCCTCCGCAAGGTTGTATCCGATGGAGAACAACAAGCGCGACTCGTCGAAGAGCACCGAGAAGTCCGTGTGCTCCCACATCTCACGCGCTATGTCCGCGGAAAGCCGCAACCGCGCCAGAAGCCCCACGCACATGCCGCGTCCGTCGCGGATACCTTGGCCCGCCCGTTGTGCCCACACGCGCGTGCCGTCCGACGACCCGTTCTCCGCCACATCGTCGAGCGCGGCAAGAACGCGATCCAGGCCTTCCGCGAGGCCGACAAGCGACGGAACGAACTCAAGCAAAGGTCCCAGCTCGGGTCTCAGCCGCACGTCGGCCGGCGCCGCGTCGATGACCCCCGCCCATGGCACGAGCTCCCGAAGCATCGTCAGCGGACCGCGCACGGCCTGGACGACGTCCAGACATGCGGCGCGGACGCGCTCGATCGGCGTCGTAGGCCACAGGGGCGCATCAATGGCTGAAGCGGCCGCCTCCGCGCGCCCGGATGCCAGTCGCCCCACTCCAAGGCCACTCGCGCGCGGCACCTCCGCGGTGAGTCCTTCGAGCCGTTCCTCAACAAGCGCGGCATCGAGCGACAACCGCTCCAGCAGCCGGTCCCAGCTACCAAGGTTCGTCGGCGGGTCGGCCGATTCGGCCACACGAGCGATGGAATCGAGCGCCTCGCGAAGACGCTGGACGGCTTCCGGCGCGGCGAGGGTGGATCTCTCATCCCGCAGGTCCTCGATCGCGAGGGTCGCGGCGTCGCGTATGCCGGCGAGCAGCTGACTTCCTAGGAGCGGAGCCTCGGTGTTCTCGAGCAGTCCGATCCGCAGAGTGAGTAGATGGCCGGCGAGATTGCCCGAATCGACAGTCGAGACGTAGGCGGGACGCAACGGGTCCTGCGTCTCGATGTCGTACCAGTTGAAGAAGTGACCCTCGTGCCGGGCGAGTCCCGCCATCGTCGTCAGCGTGGCCTCCACGCGCTCGTTCAGATCCGCGAGGCCGACGTATCCGAGGTCGTATGCGTTGAGATAGGAAAGCAATTGGAGCCCGAGGTTCGTCGGCGAGGTGCGCCACGCGATGCGACCGGTCGGATCCTCCTGGAAATTGTCCGGCGCAAGATGGTGCCCACGCGCGGTGACGAATGTATCGAAGAATCGCCAGGTCTTGCGAGCCGCTCTGCGAAGCGACCTTTGCTGCTTGATGCTCAGGAAAGCATGTTGCACGGGGGTCGGCTCCGAGACCCACCAGGCGAGAGCCGGCCCAACGAGCCAGAGAAGTGCGAACACGAGTCCGACGCCGATGCGGTCGGTATGGCCCAGCATGCCCGGCATCAGCAGAAGCACGGCGAACACCGCTGAGGGGCCGAGCGCACGCACGAAGGCCGTCGGAGTGCGCCCCGCGGTCTTCTCCGCCTCGGCCGCGGTGACCCACTGCAGCAGGTTCCGGCGAGTGACGGCCATGCGCCACAGCGTGCGCACGATCGCATCCATCATCAGGAATGCTTGGTGCGGAAGGACCGCGAGTCCGAACAGGCCGCGCGCCGAATCCGCAGCGAAATCATCCAGCATATCCGGGACCTGCGACCGCAGACTCACCTTCTTGGAACGTGAGATCACCGAGTCGGCGAGTGAGAAGTAAGCGGGGAAGAGCACGATGGCCGGCAGGAACAGTGCCCACGCGAGGGCGCGCCCGGGCAAGATGAGCCAGCCCAGGCTGAATGCGAGCAGCGTAAGGGGCGCTACCAGCGAGCGCCGCAGGTTGTCGAGGACCTTCCATCGATGCAGCCCCGACAAAGAGTTGTCCAGGACGGCGCCACTCTCGGTCCGCACCCGCCTTCTTAGGAAGGGCAGCGTCTGCCAGTCTCCGCGGACCCATCTGTGGATCCGCTTCGCATTGGAGAGATAGTTCGCGGGGTAGTCGTCGATGACCTCGATGTCACTCGCAAGCGCTGTCCGAAGGAAGCTTCCTTCGATGAGGTCGTGCGAAAGCAGTGCGCTTTCGGGGAAGGCGCCATGGAGAATGCCCAGGAAGGCGTCGACCTCGAAAATGCCTTTACCGGTGAACGAACCTTCGTCAAAGACGTCCTGATAGGTGTCTGAGACCGCCGATGCGTACGGATCGATGCCGGTGCCGCTGGAGTACATGCGCGAGAAGCGCGAGCGGCGGGCTCCCGGCAGCGACATGCCGACGCGAGGCTGGACGAGCCCGTAGCCGCGGTGAACCCGTCCGTCCCCGGGCCGCCATCGGGCGCGATTCAGCGGGTGGGCGATGGTTGCGATCAGGCGCTTGACGGCGTCCCGGGGAACGACGGTGTCGGCGTCGACGGACATCACGTAGGTGACGCCCCGGAGCCAGTCCTCGTCTCCGACACGCGTATGGATCGTCGTCGACGGGCCGTGCCGCAGCTCCCAGACGAACTCGTCGATGAAGCCGCGCTTCCGTTCCCACCCCATCCACGAATCTTCACCTTCACTGAACCGTCGCCCACGCAGCACGAGATGGAACGGGCGCTCCCCGACTTCGGCCTCGTAGCGAGCGTTGAGCTCGTCGATCCCCTGCCGAGCCGCCTCGGCGATCGGATCGTCCGCGGCGACGCGTTCGGCTCCGGCCGGCGCCGGGTCTCCGAGGAAGGCGAAATGCACGTTGGGATCCCGGTTCGCCAGGTACACGACCTCGAGACCGTCGATGATGCCGGCGACGTTGGGGACCGACAGTAACAGTGAAGGAACGACCACCACCGTACGGCGGTCGTCGGCGACCCCGATGTGCGGGTCGAGCTTCGGAAGAGCGCGTGGCGGGAAGACAGCGGCGGCGATCCGATTCGTCAGCGCGATACCGAGATCAGAAAGCGGCACCACAGCCACCAGTAGCAGAATCGCAAGGGGCCAGCCCATGAGCCCCTGCGAGGAAGCGTACGTCAGAAGGCCGGCCGCGAAGGCCGCGGTCGAAAGCGCCATCAGCCCCCAGTAGAAGGTGCGCTTGAACCGCATCGGGCCGCGGAACAGACGCTCGCGCGCGCGTGGACGATAACCGAGCTCAGGTTCGAGTACATATCGACCGGAGCTGATCAACCAATACCCGACGTGTCCGAGCACCTCGTCCTCGGGATCGAGTGCGATCGCCTCTTCGCAATGCCGCACGATCGACTCGGCAAGTTCGATCTCGCCGACCGGGGAGCGTCTGGACAGCTCCTCGAGCGCGTGCCGGTAGCGGTCGCGGCTATGGAAGTCCATCGCGGAGTATGCGCCGGCCGGATCTCTACGAAGAACGCGCTCGACGTAGGAGACATCTTCGAAGAAATCCGTCCAGTCGAGTGCGTCGAGAAGCCGCACTGAACCGATCGCGTTCGCGATGGAGACTTGGTCCGCCGCCTGACGGCGCTGGTGCAGAACCCCCTCGCGTTCGAGGTTCATCGACAACGAAGACAGACGCCCGGACAACCACGAGTTGACGACGTTCGCCGCTATCTCCGCGCCCTGAAGTCGCTGAGCGAGTCTCAGGAGGAACACCGGCGCGTCATGCCGGGACTCGGCTGAGATGCGGGCGAGCAACTCCGGCAGCGAATCGGGGGCGTTGAGTTCGGCGAGGGTGAAGCGGTCAGCCCAAGATTCCGCCAGAACCTCGTCGAGGTGTGACTGCAGGACGCTGCGTGACAAACGCCGCAGGTTCTCCACGAGCGCGACGCGCAGCATGATCGGGACGGCCCAGCATTCACCGATGGTGAGAGGTGATATCTCTTGGTACGCGTCGATGAACCCCAGCAGCGAGGCGACGTCGAGGCGTGAGTCACTACGGGAGATGAGTTCGACGATCGCCTCGTAGATACGCGGAAAGCCCGCATTCGCGCCCGTCTCCAGGCGCGGCAGCTCGACGCCGTAGCGGACCGGGAGATCCTCCCGGACCTCGCGGACCTGCTGGTCGATCAGGAAGTAGTTGTCGAGCAGCCACTCCCCGGCGGGAGACACCGCGCGCGACCCCTGTGCGGCCAGGTTCAGCTCGGCGTTGTCCTGCGCAAGGTCCTTCGAGGCACGGGCGACGAGCGCCAGGAGCGGAGTGCGCAGGAAGTGCCCACCGCTGACAGCGCGCTGCCCCGCGGCGATCCGCCGCGCCTCTGCGGCAAGCCGGTCCGGTCCGAGAAGCTCCGCGCGGAAAGGCGACTCTGAGGCGGGATTGCGCCGGACCGGGGCCGGGCCGGCCATCGCTCCTCCTCGGGCTTCGGCTTCGTGCATGACGTCATCATCCGTCACCGTTTTACCCCAACCACGTGGCAGGCGTGCGGGCTGACCGGTTCGTCGGAAGCACCAGTCGTGCGCGGCTCTGAAGCGGCTAGCGCGGCATAGCGTCGAGCACGCGCTTTCCCTCGTCGAACAGGTGGCACGACACGAAGTGGCCCGGTGAGACCTCGACCAACTCCGGCATGGCCGTGTCGCACGCGCAGGACGCGCACCCGCTTTTCGCATAGCAGCGGCTCGCGAAACGGCACCCGGGCGGCGGGTCGATGGGACTCGAGACATCGCCTTCGAGCAGGATGCGCTGCGTGCGCTTGGCCGGGTTCGTCACCGGGATCGCTGAGAGCAGAGCCTTCGTGTAGGGATGGAGCGGATTGCGGTAGAGCTCCCTCTTGGGCGCGACCTCAACGAGGCGGCCGAGGTACATGACGCCGACCCGGTCGCTGATGTGCTTGACCACGTTGAGGCCATGCGCGATGAACAGGTAGGTCAGCCCGAACTCCTCGCGCAAGTCACTGAGCAGGTTGAGGACCTGTGCCTGGATCGAGACGTCGAGTGCCGAGACCGGCTCGTCGCACACGATGAGCTTGGGCTGCATCGCGAGCGCGCGGGCGATGCCGACCCGCTGGCGCTGACCGCCCGAGAACTCGTGCGGGAACCGATTGCGGTAGTTGGCCGAGAGCCCGACGGCATTGAGCAGGTAGCCGACGCGGTCGGCGATCTGCTCGCGCGGCACGAGCCGGTTTATGCGGATCGGCTCCGAGATGATCTCCCCGACGGTCATCCGAGGGTTCAGCGACGCATACGGGTCCTGGAAGATGAGCTGGATGTCGCAGCACCGGCCTCGCCGCTCCCGCTTCGAGAGCTTGGCGAGGTCCTGGCCCTCGTACCAGATCTCGCCGGCGGTCGGGCGATAGAGATCGACCATCATCTTGCCGACGGTCGTCTTACCGCAGCCCGACTCGCCCACCAGACCGAATGCCTCGCCCGGGAAGATGTCGAGCGTCAGGTCGTCGACGGCCTTGAGCACGGAGGTCGTCCGCCCGAACACGTCCGTATCCATCGGGAAGAACTTCGACAGGTGCTCGAGCCGGATCAGAGGCTCTCTCGTCGTGTCGGTCACGAGGCCACCCGCCCGGCTGCGGGGTCGGCCGAGGGGTCGAACAGGAAGCAGCGCAGTTTGCGCCCCTCGGCGTCGTAGAGCGGCGGCATCTCGGTCTTGCAGCGCTCCATGCGGCGCTCGCAGCGATCTGCGAACGCGCAGCCCTTCGGCATGTTCAAAGGATTCGGGACCATGCCACGGATCATGTAGAGCGGCTCATCGGTCTCGGTGTCCTCCATGGTCGGGATCGACCGGAGAAGCCCGAGAGTGTACGGATGCAGCGGCCTCTCGAACAGCTCGAGTGCGGTCGCCTCTTCCACGACCTGACCGCAGTACATGACGACGACGCGGTCGGCGGTCTCGGCCACCACACCGAGGTCGTGGGTGATGAGCAGCACCGCCATCCCAATCTTGTTGCGCAGATCGCCGATGAGCGCGAGGATCTGGGCTTGGATCGTCACGTCGAGAGCGGTGGTCGGCTCGTCCGCGATGAGCAGGTCCGGGTCGCACGACAGCGCCATTGCGGTCATCACGCGCTGGCGCATGCCGCCCGACATCTGGTGCGGGTAGTCATGGGTGCGCTTCTCGGGAGACGGGATCCCGACGAGGCGCAGCATGTCGACCGCCCTCGCGGACGCGGCCTTCGCGTCGAGCTTCATGTGCGTGCGGATACTCTCGGTGAGCTGGTCCTCGATCGTGAAGACCGGGTTGAGGCTCGTCATCGGCTCCTGGAAGATCATCGAGATGTGGTTGCCACGGATGTCGCGCATGTCGCCACGGGAGAGCCCGAGCAGGTCGGTGCCCTTGTACAGGATCTCGCCGGAGACTACCCGGCCGGGGTGCTGCAGTAGCCCCATCACGGACAGCGAAAGCACGCTCTTGCCTGAGCCGGATTCGCCGACGATCGCGAGCACTTCGCCCTCGTGCACCGCGAAGCTCACGTCGATGACCGCGTGCACCGTGCCGCGCTTCATGCCGAAGTCGGTGGAGAGGTTCCTTACTTCAAGAAGGATGTTCGCGTCTGCCATGTCGCCCTACTTGACCCGCGACTTGGGATCGAGCGCGTCACGCAGGCCGTCGCCCAGCAGGTTGAACGCGAGCACCGTCGAGGTGATCG
>JANYLP010000044.1 GCA_025361445.1 Coriobacteriia bacterium | reverse complement strand
GGTGATCGGTGCGTTCTTCGCCCAGACCGGGAGCGAGCTGATCGCACGGCTGTCCGTCTTCGACACCACGATCGCCGAGGACCGGGAACACATGGTCTTCAGCCCGTCTTGGGCTCCAGCCGACTTCGACAGGCACCGGCTCGCTGTGTCGGGAGACCACCACGCGATGGATCTCGAAGCGGGCGACCTCGAGGCCTTGCGCGACGACCTGGCGGCCCAGCGCGGCTTCGTGCTCGGGCTGCTCCAGAACGGCAACCTGCTCGAGCACGCGAGCTTCACCGACATGCTGTGGGCGGTCTCGCACCTCAGCGAGGAGCTCTCGGCGCGGCGCAATCTCGCCGGCATCCCGGACGCCGATCGAGCGCACCTGCGCCTCGACATGGCGCGCGCCTACGGGCGCCTGTTGGGAGAGTGGCTGCTCTACGCGCGCCACCTCAAGACCCACTACCCGTATCTGTTCGCCTTCGCTGTGCGGACGAACCCCTTCGACCCGGACGCGCAGATCGAGGTCTCGGCGTAACGGGTCGAGCGGATCCGAAGTTACAGCACCTTCGGCATCGGCATCACGTAGAGCAGCACCGCGAGGAAGTGGCATGCGCTTCCCGCGAGCACCCACAGGTGCCACACCATGTGGAAATAGGGCACGCGCTTGTAGACGTAGAACACCGTCCCCAGCGTGTAGCAGAGGCCTCCAGCCACCAGCAGCCATATTCCCGCCGGATCGAGCGAGGCCTGCATCGGCGCGATCATGAAGACCGCGAGCCAACCCATGAGCAGGTAGACGACCGCTGACAGCCAGCGCGGACGGTACGCCCAGAATGCTTCAGTCGAGATCCCGGCGGCGGCCAGAGTCCAGACGACTGCGAACATCCACCAGCCCGCATTCGTGATGGGGCCGACTACGGACTCGCGCATGGTCACAAGCGTGAAAGGCGTATACGAGCCCGCGATCAGCAGGTAGATCGCGGAATGATCCATGATCTTGAAGATGTGGCGGGCCTTGGGGAAAGGGATGGCGTGGTACAGCGTCGAGCCCGTGTAGAGCAAAGTGAGGGAAACGCCGAAGACGATCCCACTAGCCAGCCGCCAGCCGTCCCCCTGCCCGTAGACGACGAGCAGAGTAAGCGCAACGAGCGAGAAGGCGATACCGATGCCGTGCGTCACGCTGTTGGCGATCTCCTCGCCGGTGGTGTAGTCGCGGTTCTTCTTCTCGCCGCGCGCCGTGGCCTGATCCCGACCGATGTTCGCATCCGTCATGGCGTTCCGATCGTCGCAGTCGCGGGGGTCATCGTGTGGCAGAACGCGCACGGGAGCGGGTAGTGCCCTGTAGGAGCGGTCCGGGAAACCGAGATGGCCGGACTTCCCAGGCGCATGAGGAGCAGCAGCGCGCCGAGGAGCACTGCCAGGAGCACGGCCGCCGCGACGAGCTTCGCGCGCACTGTCATCGGCTCATCGGCCTCTTCGAGACGCTCATCGCTCATCGCTGTGTGCCTCCTTCAAAGCGCCTTCAGGTGAACGGGACCCAGCGCGCCACGTCATCACCGGACAGCAGCTCCCACGCGCCGTCGCTCCCCTCAGAGCGCGCGCCGAGCTCGAAGTGCAGCATGGCGATACCGCAGTCCAGGCGCCCCATGCCCGGGGCGGGCGAGTTCAGGCTCACAACGACCGAACCCTCTTCATGCCGGAAAAGCCACGGTTGGCGATTCATCGCCGACGGTGCGATCCGGGCCGCACGGACGCCCGCGGACGCCCACGCCGGCCAGGTGCCGATACCGGGCGCGATCGCCTCGAGCTCCTTGCGATGCTTCGGTCGACCCTGCCCGTAGAGAACCTTCTCGGCACCGGTGAAGCGGTCGAGTGGCCGCCCGACCGGAGAGACGGCGCGCACCTTCTCACCGGGGCGCAGCCCGGAAAGCGCCCCCGCCGTAGCCCGCGAGAAGGAACCCGCGATCCAGCATGTCCCGAGGCCGCGTGCATGCGCCTCGAGCACGATGCCCTCACCGGTGTAGCCGCAGTGGACGTCAGCCGCCGGGGAGGACCCGCTTGTCACGAAAATCAGCGCGGAGCACGCCCCCTGGACCTTCCCGTAAGAGCCGATGATGCCTGAGAAGAGCTTGGGTGGAGCGAGGGGCACGAAGAACGCGCGGGCGTCGTCGAAGGGGGCGAACGCCTCGGCGGTGGCCGTCAGCGCTGCGAGGTCCTCCGAAGCCGGCACGCCTTCGAATGCCCGGCGCGACCTGCGGCCGGGGACCGCTTCGAACCAGCGGCCTGCGTCGAACGGAGGGGCAGGAGTGTCAGCCATGCTGGAGGCCTCTCAGAGTGGAGCGGATCCGGACCGGACCGTCAGCCGCCGAGATTGCTGGCGGTGAAGAAGTCCGACGCGATCTTGGCGGCAGCGGCAGCGGTCGCTCCAAGGGAGGTGACCTCTTGCTGCATGAGCTGGATGGCGGTGATGGTCTCTTGGTTATCGACGCCCTTCAAGGTGCCCGAGAGTGAATCGTAGAGGCGCTCGAACGCCGTGAACAGCCTCGTCTTGGCATCGGCGAGCGCGATCCGCGCATCGACCGCCGCTGACTCGAGCTTCGCGTACTGCTTGAGCACGTCTTCCACTCCGAGCTTCGCTACACCGTCCATCGCCGCCTTTGCCGCCACCAGCTCGCCGCGCTCGCTATCCAGTGAGGCCAGGATGGAGGTCGTGAGCTTCAGGGCGTCGGCGGCGCCTGCCTTTGTGTAGGGCACGTTCTGGAGCGATGCGGAGGCCGCAGTCGCGCTGCTCTCGGCGGCTGAAGCCTTCTCCAGGTGGCCGTTGGCGACGCCGATGGCTTCGTTGGCCGGCCGGCCGGCGCTCTGGAACCATGACGTGCAACCGGACAGCATCAGCACAGCGATGATGACTGCGGCGACCATAAGGGCGGTCGTGGACTTGCGCATGCCTTGAGCCTCCTCGTTCTTCCTTCAGTAGACGGGAATGGTACATCACCTGCGGAAGATCAACGTTCGACGGGCTGGCCTACAGCTCGCGCCCGAGCGCTATCGCGGCGCGGGCGGCAGCGGGGCGGTACGGCTCGATCGCCCTGAAACCTTCCGACTCGTACAGGGCCGTCGCGCCTTCGAACTCGTCCGATGTGATGAGCACGACGCGCCGGTAGCCCAGGCCTGCCGCCTCTTCCACGACAGCGCGCACGAGCGCGCGCGCGAGCCCGCGCCTGCGGAAGGCCGGTCGGACGTAGAGACGACGCATCTCCGCGTCACCATCGCCCCACGAGCGGAAGACGGCGCCGGCGGCCGGGGACCCGTCCACGCTGGCGAGCAGCGCGCGCCCCTTGTGTCCGCCGTACCACTCGTCGAAGCTCGCGAGCTCCTCGTCGAAGTAGTCGGCCGGCAGGTCGAGGTGCGCGGACATGTTCGACATCGTCTCGAGTGCGAGCTCGCGGACGGCGGCGCGCTCTTTCGGTTCGGTGGCGATTGCTACGGTTATCTCGCCTTTAGGGCGGCCCTTTGTCTGCACGAGGATGACGCCTGCGAGCGCGAGTACGCCGCCGACGAGCGTGACTGTGCCCGGGATCGTGCCCTGCCACACCCAGGCCACGGACATCACGAGTACCGGCTGCGCATACAGGAAGCTCGCAGTTGTGGACGCCGGCATGCGCGAGAGCGCATAGCTCCACATGAAGTAGGCAAGCGCGCCCGGGAATACGCCCAGGAACAGGATGATGAGCGTCGAGCTGGTCGGGGCCGCGGGCAGCTGCTGCACGAGACCGGGCAGGAACACCAGCATCGGAAGAACGCCGATCCAGATCACATAGCTCGTGAACTCGAGCGGAGTGTACGTGCGCAGCGGCTTCTTCCCGATCACGAAGTAGATGGCGGTGGCCAGCGAAGCCATCATGATGAGCAGCGCCATCGGCTCGAAACTGACGCCGCCTCCTTCGCCGAAGGCGATCGCGGCGGCGCCGCTGAAGGCGAGCGCGACGCCGGTCCATCCCCACTTGTTGAAACGCTCCGAGAGGAACGTGACGGCGAGAAGCGCCGTCCAGATGGGGCCGGTCGCGATGATGAGGCCGGCCGCACCGGCCGAGACCTTTGTCTCACCGAAAGTGAACCCGAGGTGGTAGAGCGTGATCCCGAACAGGGCGGCCAGCGCGATGCGGGGCACGTCCTCCCGCTTCGGCAGGCGCATCCGCGTGAATACGGCGATGATCCCCATCGTCGCGGACGCCACGAGGAAGCGCAGCAGCGCCGTCTCGCCGGCGCCGTAGCCGCCACCGGGACCCACGACGACCGAGATGCCGGAGAACGCCGTCGACCACACGAGAAGCGTGGCGATCGCCGCGACGATGCCTTTGGTATCGGTGCGGTGGTGCGATGAGGCCATGCGCTCGAGTCCTCCCGGTAGTGCTTCAGTCCCCCGCCGCGCTCCGGATTCAGCCGCGGATACGGCTCAGGATCCGCTCGTCCCGCAGCTCTCGGAGTGCGTCGGAGGCGACCCATCGGGCCGCCCGTGACCCACTGTCGCGCAACCGGAGGCCGACCACAACCGCCGCTGCGTTGAGGTAGCCGTTCCGTTTCCCGATCTGGCGCAGCGCCCAGTTGACCGCCTTCTTCACGAACGTGCGCTCATCGGCGGCCTCGCGCTCCACGAGCGCCAGGAAGTGCAGGAACGGCTCGTTTCCGGCCGCCTTGTCGTGCACCGCGAGCGCGCACATCACGACGAAGCCCGCGCGCTTCACGAACTCGGGTGCGGCACCGGCCCACTCCTCCGCCTTCTCGTACGCGAACGGGGTCTTGCACAGGAGGTTGTTGCAGAGCAGGTCGCAGACGTCCCACGAGTCGAGGTCCGCGACCCAAGTTTCGGCCTGCTCGGTGGTGACGAGTACGGGCACATCGATGAGCGAAGCCAGGATCCGCGCTTCGTGGATACCGCTCGCCCACAGCGCCGCGGCGAGCGCGTGCGCTGCCGGCGGATCGGCGCGCCTCGCTGCGCGGGTCTCCCGCTCGATGCCCCGAAGCAGCGGGACGGATACGCCGAGCGTCCCATCGCCCGAGATGCCGTAGCGGGCCATGCCGGCGACGTTGGCGGGGTCGGCGTTCGCGCGCAGGCGCGAGATCACGTCGGCAATCGACGGCACCGGTACGGCGCTCATAGCGACTACTCCATCTTCAGTCGTGAGATACCGATGCCGAGGAACAGCACCGCCATGCCCAGCAGCACCGCGGAGGGCAGGACCGCCTTCTCGATACCCTGCGAACGCACAACGATGTCGGCCAGCCCCGTCATCGCCCACCCGACCGGTGTCGCGAGCGCCATCGTGCGCATCAGCGGGCTCACGATGTCGAGCGGCCAGTACGCGCCGCCCAGCATGGACATCGCAGTCGCGCCCACCGCCGTGATCGCGGAGACCTGTCCGCGAGTGCGTGCGAGGGCGGAAACCAGGATCCCGAGGCCGGTGGCGGCGAGTCCGAAGGTCGATACGATCATGATCACCGCGAGCGGATCGTCGCCCCAGGGGACGTGGAAGAGGAACACCCCGAAACCGATCATGATCGCCGCCTGGAGCATCACTGTCGCGTAGACGCCGGCGACCTTGCCGATCACGAGTACCGCTCGGCTCGTCGGTGTGGTCAGAAGTCGGGCGAGCGTCCCCTGTTCGCGCTCTTCGAGGAACCCTCCGGCCGAACCGATCCCCATGAAGAGCATGAACATCAGCGTGAATCCGAGTGAGAACTGCTGGAATCCCATCGCCACGCTCGATGCGCCACGGACCTTCGTCGGACTGACGGAGGCCTCGGCAACGGAGAGCGGCGGGGACGGCGACCATATCCGATCCGCATATGCATAGATGTCGCCCGCGGCCGGCGCGGCGAAGTAGGCACCAGTCTGAGACGACGCGTCTCGGTAGGTGCGCTGCACGATCCTGATCGTCTCGGCGTTCGCAGCGATGCGCTGGACGCGACCCTGGACGGCCTGAACGACCGCGATCGATGTGATGGAGCGCGGGTCCTTCACGACGGTCACGGTGGTGTCGACCCCGCTCAGGACGTCGGCCTCGAACCCTCGCGGGATGATCACGCTCGCAACCGCCTCGCCCGAGGCCGCCATCGCCCGGGCCTGGGCCTCATCCACCTTCTCTACCGCGTAGCTGCGCGGATCGAGCCCCTCGATGGCCTGCGCACTCGTGGGCGTCCGGTCGAGGTCCGCCACCGCGACGGTGAACTTGCGCTCTCCGCCTCCCAGCACCGTACCGAACAACAGCGTCAGCATGAGCGGCAGACCGATGAGCGTGAACAGCCCGGCGCGGTCCTTCGCGACCTGCGTAAGGTTGAGCCAGGCCAGGACCCCTATCGTGCGCAGGGCGCTCACTCCCACCTCAGCCGCCAAGAGCCGACAGCGAAGAAGGCAGCCGCGATCCCGAACAAGGCAAGGACGTTCGGCATGACGGACAGCGCGCTGCCTCCGCGCATGACGGCGAGCACTGCGTCGATCGCCCACCCGTTGACGCTCGCGTAGTGCAGCGGCTGCATCCAGACCGGGAACTGCGCGACCGGGAAGAACGATCCCCCGACCGCGGCCATGAACTGGATGAGCATCTGGGCCAGGCCCGATACAGCGCGTACGGTCTTCGCGACCGCCGCGATGAATATGGCGAGCCCGGTCGCGGCGCTCACGGTGGACACCGCGATCAGGACGAGGGCGAAGGGGTCCCCCCACTTCACGCCGAGAGCGCTCGTGAAGGCGTACAGCACGACCGACTGGACCGCGCCCACGAGAAAGACCCCGGCCATCTTGCCGCCGAGTATCTCCGTGCGCGCGGCGGGGGTCATGAGCATGCGCGGGAGCGTCCACTGGTCGCGCTCCCGCACGAGCGAGAACGCCCCGAACATCGATCCGAACATGAGGAACATCACGGACATGCCGCCGGAGTAGTACGAGAGGTACGAGAGCTCCGCGCCCCTCACGGCGGTCGTCTCGGCGACCCCCACGGCGCTGAGCGCGCCGGTTGCAGACGCGCTGGCCACGGCCTGCCCGATGGCGCGTCCGATGAGCGTCGGGTCTTCGAGGCGGAGCTGGGTCACGTAATACGCGCTCGTCCTGGCCGCCACCGACGCGGCTGAGACTCGAGTCGACAGCGACTCGGCCACGCTTCGGAACACCGTCCCGGCTATCTCCCGCCCAGGATCGACGTAGAGCGTCAGCACGCTCGGGCGCCCGGTGTTCAGGCGCTTGGAGAAGTCGAGCGGCACGACCAGCGCGCCTGCGAGCTCGCCGCTCGCAACCAGCGAGCGGGCCTCTTCCGGGCTGTGCAGTCGGCGCGCGAGGAACAGGTCGCTCAGCTGACCGTCGGTGAAGAAGCCGTCCGTGACCTGCGCACCGACCGTGCCCTGGTCGAGGTTGACGATAGCCACCGGCGTCTTGCTGAGGTTCGCCGACATGCCACCGAGCGCGGAGCTGAGGATGACGATCAGGATCATCGGCATACCGATGAGTATCCCGATCGAGGCCTTGTCACGGACCGTTATCGTCAGGTCCCGGATCCCGATGTGGAACCACCGCATGCGGGCGCCCTCAGTCCCTCAGCGACGTGCCGGTCAGATGCAGGAACACGCTCTCGAGGTTAGGCTCACGGACATCCACCGCGAGCACGTGGGCCCCGGCGCGGCCGAGCACGCCAACAACATCCGCGATCACAGCACCCGAGTCGCGCGAGAGCACCTCGATCGTGACTCCTTCACCGGCGCCGGCCGGTGACACGTCTGAATCCTGGACGGGCTCCCCGTCGCGCTCCTTCAGCAGCGGCACGTGAAGCGTGACCGAGTCGACCGCCGTGAGCTCGCGTAGCGACTCCATCACGCCGTCCGGGATGCTCGCGATGCGCACCGAGATCACATTCTCGTCGCCAACCAGACGTTTGAGCTGTTCGACAGTGCCGCACGCTATGACGCGGCCGTGGTCCACGATCGCGACCCGGTCGCAGAGGAACTCGACCTCCTCCATGTAGTGAGAGGTGTAGAGAACCGTCATGCCGCGCTTGTTGAGCTCCTTCACGGTCTCGAGGATGTGGTTGCGGCTCTGCGGGTCGATGCCGACCGTGGGCTCGTCCATGATGAGCAGCCGCGGGTGGTGCATGATCCCCGCCGCGATATTGATGCGCCGCTTCATGCCGCCGGAATAGGTCTCGACCCGTTCCTTCGCCCGGTCGGCAAGTCCCGCGGTCTCGAGCGCCTCGGCCACCCGCTCCTCCAGAAGGGCTCCGGACAGGCCGTACATCCGTCCCCAGAAGCGCAGGTTCTCGAGCGCGGTCAGGGTGGGGTAGAGTGCGATCTCCTGTGGGACGATGCCCAGCGCCTTCTTGACCTTTGAGGCATCGTTCGCAACCGAGAAGCCCCCCACCGTGACCGTTCCGCCGGTCGGGGCGATCAGGCAGCTGATCATCGATATCGCCGTGGTCTTGCCCGCTCCGTTGGGGCCGAGCAGGCCGAACACCTCGCCCTCGCGGATCGTGAGCGACACTCCGTCGACGGCGGCGTTCTGCCCGAATCGCTTGACCAGATCGGTCACGACGACGAGGTCGGCTCCGGGGCGGACGTCGCTCACGCGATCACCTGCATCCGATCGAGGATCGCGAAGAGCAGCTCGTGACCGCGGGCGAGTTCCGGCAGGGGCGCAAGGAACTCGCCGGCCGTGACGACGCTGGGGTCGGCACCGACTTCCGCGGATAGCCAGTCGCCGTGCCGCTCCACGAGCTCCACGAGCGCTTCGGGCGTCCACTCCAGATGGAACTGCACCCCGACCACCCGGCTGTCGCAGCACTCGAACGCCTGGTTCTCGCACACGGCGCTCGACGCCGCCGTCTTCACGCCCTCGGGGAGGTCGAACGTGTCACCGTGCCACTGGCCGGCCACGAACGTGTCCGGAAGCACCGCGAGTACGCGGGAGTAGCGCCCCGTCGGCGTGAGAGTGATCGGGAACCACCCCACCTCGCGCACGGTGTGCGGATGGGCCTTGCCTCCGATCGCCTCGGCCACGAGCTGGCTGCCCAGGCACACGCCGAACACGCGGCGCCCGGCTTCGATCGTCTCGGCGATGAAGCGCTTTTCGGAGGCGAGCCAGGGGTAGCCGGCCTCATCGTAGGCACCCATCGGGCCGCCCATCACGACGAGCATCTCGAAGTCGTCGGTCGAGGGATAGCGCTCGAAGAGGGGTAGGACGCTCGTGAGCGTGTGGCCGCGGTCGGCCGCCCACGCCGCGATCGCCGCCGGGCCCTCGTAGTCGGCATGCTGCAGAACCACGACCCGCATGTCACTCGCCCCCCTCGTATTCTCCTGTGCGGAGAGTCTAGCCCTCGCGGCCGCCTCCCGCCCTAGGGGATCGGGGAGACCGGCTCGTCCGCGGCTGCCAGTCGCCCGGTCGCGTGCGTTTGGCGCAGGTAGGGCAGACGATCGACCGCCCGCGCCTCGCCGAGCGTGAGCAGTGCCACCACGGTGAGCGTGAGACTGCCGCCGATCAACACCGCCTGCACCCCGAAGGCCGCCGCGAGGGCGGGCGCCACCGCGAGCGGAAGCAACTCCCCCGCCTGCCGGTGCATCTGGGAGGCTCCGGCGATGCGCCCGACCAGTTCGTCCGGGGACGACCTTTGGATGAGCGTGCGCAGCAGGACGTCGGCCATGCCGATCACGAGGCCCCAGACTACGGCGCCGATCGCGACGACGATCAACTGATTGGTGCCGACGTAGACGAGCGCGCCCAGTCCGACGACGGAAGCGACGATCGCGAGCCCTCGGGCGCTTCCGAAGCGCTCCGGAAGCCGCATGAAGAGCACTGCGCCCGCTACCATGCCCGCTCCGAACAGCGTGTTCATCCAGCCGAGCGCCGCGACGTCGGTGAGCAGGACGTCACGGTAGAAGAGCGGCTCGAGCGCACCGAATGCTCCAAAGCCGAGCCAGATGGCCGTCCCAAGAAGGATCGGATACCGCAGCGCGCGATGCGCGTACGTGTAGCGCAGGCCCTCGCGCAGCTCTGCGAACGGGTGCGAGCGGACACGCGAGGTCGTGCGCACGGCGGGGCGCAACGTGATGCGCCACACAAGGAGGGCGGCGACGAGCGACGTCGCGGCATCGAACACCCAGATCGCGTTCAGCCCGACGACCTTGTACAGGAGTGCGCCGATAGCGGGCCCGATCACGAACGAGCTCGAGCTCGCCCCCTCGATCCATACATTGACCTGCTCGATCGAGGTGTTCTCGTCGGCGATGAACGGGGCGAAGGACGCCGCCGCGGTCATCACGGGTGCGCCGAAGAATCCGAGCAGGCCGCACAGGATCGTGAGCTGCAACATCCCGCCCGGCAGGACGAATGCGAGCGCAACAGGCACGAAGAAGACCTCGGCGACCATGAGCACGCGGCGCGCATCGTAGCGGTCGACCAGCACCCCCGAGAGGACCGTTCCGATGATCGAGGAGATCGAGAGGGTCGCCATGAGGATGGCCAGCTCTGTAGGCGTCGCTCTGAACTCGAACGCGGCCTTGCCCCAGATGCCCACGAAGAACGCGGCCTCGCCGCCCGCCCGCGATATGAAGCGCGCTGCTGCGACGCGCATAAGGTCCTTGTTCTTCATGCCCCCACCGACCCCCACGAACCCCGTCCCGGGGCGGCGCGCAGACACGCGTCGCGGTCCGTTCCGTATCGTCTGTCGCGGTCAGCGTATCACAGACCACGCCACCACGCGTGTCTACATCCCTCGGGATGTATCAGATCGCGCGGCTGCGTTCTCTCCCCCGACATGCCGACACCAGCCGGGCGTCACGACGAGGCGGTCACCGTCGCCTTGCGTTCCACGCGATTCCACCCGTGCAGTGTCCCCCGCACCGCGTGCAGGACCGACTTCCACGCAACGATGTAGAGCAGCTGGCGGTAGAAGAACCGCTGCAGGAACAGCCATCCGAGGAGCGACCACTTACGCTCGCGCGGTTCCATCGCGAACGCGATCGCCGACGTGAGGAAGTCGAGCGCCAGGAAGGCGGCGTAGTAGAAGAGAATGTGCTCGAACGCGGCCGGCGACCAATCCGCGGGGCTCTGCTGCTGCTGGATGAAGATCCCGGCGATGCCCAGGGCGACCATCAGGTCCATCACCGGTGCGATGAGCTGGAAGAGCACCTGGAAGAGCAGCACGTTCGGCATGGCGACCATTCCCAGGGTGCCGGCCGACGGGCGCAGGAGCAGACGGCGATGCTTCCAGAACGTCTGGAGCGTCCCGTACACCCAGCGCCCGCGCTGCTTCATGAGCCCGCCGATAGTGTCGGGGGCCTCGGTGCGTGCGATCGCCTCGTCCTCGTACGCGATGTGACCGCCCGCGCTGAGGATGCGAAAGGTCAGGTCGGCATCCTCGGCGAGCGTGTCGGCGGTGAACCCGCCGGCCGCGATGACAAGGTCGCGCCGCCACGCGCCGATCGCGCCCGGTACGACCGTGATGCAGTTCAGCAGGTCGAACGCACGGCGGTCGAGGTTCTGGTTCGTGATGTACTCCAAGGCCTGCCACTTGGTGAGCAGGTTCACCTGATTCCCGACAGTGGCGTTGCCCGCGACCGCGGCGATCTTCGGGTCGACGAAGTGCCGCACCAGCAGGCGGACCGCCGAAGGATCGAAGACGGTGTCGGCGTCCATGCCGACGATGATCGAACCCGACGCGGCGGCGATGCCCGCGTTGAGAGAGTCCGCCTTGCCGCTGTTCGGCTTCGTGACGAGCTGTACGCGCGGTTCCGCGCCGAACAGCTCGCGCACGACATCGGCGGTCCGGTCGGTCGAGCCGTCGTCGACGATCACGATCTCGAGGTTCTGGTAATCGCTGGCGAGCAGGGAGCGCACCGACGTCTCGATCACCTTCTCCTCGTTGAAAGCCGGCACGATCACGCTCACGACAGGTAGGAAGCTATCGTCGAACCCGCGCCTGGCGACCCTGTGGTCCCGGAAGCGCTCGATCAGGGCCAAAGTCCCGACGAACAGGATCCGGCCGACACCAAGCAGGATGCCGGCGAGGAAGAGCCAGTACAGACCGATCTGGAGCCATTCCATGAGCGAGAAGACGATGCGGTCGACCTGCGCCATCAGTTGGTCGTTCGCCGGCACGGTCGGCATCACCTGGGCCGACGTCATACCGATGAGGTCGGAGACGGTGACGAACGTGTAGCCGTCGGCGCGCAGCCGCGTGATGATCCCGGGCAGGGCGGCGAGGGTCTCGGAGCGGTCACCGCCGCCATCGTGCAGCAGCACGATGTGGCCGCGTCCGGACTCCACCTGCGCCACGGTCTGATCGATGATCTGCTGCGTGCCCGGTCGCGCCCAGTCGTTCGGGTCGACGTTCATGCCGACGGTGTAGTAGCCCAATCCGTCGGTGGCGAGCAGCGGGGCGACCTGCGCGGGCGTGTCCGGGTGCGAGTCTGCTCCGTAGGGCGGCCTGAACAGGAGCGACCGGCGGCCGAGCTCCGCTTCGAACAGGCGCTGCACGCCGCCCAGCTGCCACTTGATCTCGTCGTGCGAGATGACCGAGATGTCGGGGTGGGTGAACGTGTGGTTGCCGATCTCGTCGCCGATCGCCAGCTCTCGGCGCAGGATGGCCGGCTGCGCGTCGGCGTACATGCCGATCACGAAGAAGGTCGCGGGGACGTTGTTCAGGTCGAGCACGTCGAGGATCTGCGGAGTCCAAGTCGGGTCGGGACCGTCATCGAAGGTGAGCGCCACCTTCTTCGAGCTCCCGCCTCCCCAACGGGTGACCATGTACGGCTGCGGCCACTGGGAGATCACCTCGTCGGTGATCAGCCCCGTCGCGGCGTCGAGCGTCGTCTCGCGACTGCCGGCGACCGGTGTCCCGGTGACGCGGAGGATCTCCCCGGTGCCCTGATAGGCCACGCCGTGAGAGAAATCGAAGGTGTTGAGCGCGGTGGCCGTCTGCCGGTCCAGAGCGTCGCGGTCGGCGAAGACGTTCCAGATCGTGGGGTCTTCCGACCCGAGACGCCACAGCGCGTACCCCGCGACGGCATGGGGCTGCGTGGCGGCGATCTGGTTGTACGCACTCACCGCATCGAGGACCCACACGTGATGGACGACGTTCTGCGCGTCGGTGTAGTCGTAGTGCATCGTCAGCGACCCGGGATCGAGTTCCGGGACAGCGTTCTGCAGATGCGCGGTCGCAATCGCCTGCTCGAACGTGACGGCCTGCGCCACGGGCTGCCCGACGGCCCAGTCGTACGCGTACGACCCGATGCCGACGACGAGCTTCGACGCCGGGATCTCCGCCGCGCGCAGCGCGAGCGTCTTGGCGAACCAGGCCTGCGATGAGATCGGTCCGGGCGCGCTTCCCGCGCCGTGCTCGTCGTACAGCATGACCGCGAGGAAGTCGGAGGCGGCGGACAGGCGCTTGTAGTCGAACGCAGGATCGTTGGCGGGTGCGTCTTGCGAGATCTGCAGGCCGGCGGCGTGGAAACGGCTCGATATCTCCGTCATGAAGGTGACGAGGTCTTTCCTGCTGCCCGGCGGCAGGTTCTCGAAGTCGACGTTGATGCCCGCGAGCTGCTGCCCGTTCGTGTAGTCGAGCAGCCCCTGGATCAGCTTCTGCCGGGACGCCTCGGTGGCAAGGTCCCGGGCAAGGTTGACGCTGTCCCACTTCTGCAGGGTCTGGTCGTAGTTGTTCACGAGCGGCATGACGGGGAGGCCCGGACGGTTGTTCCGGATCCAGGTCAGCGTCGCCTGCTCCTGGATGGGGTCGTCCTGCGTGATCGCGCCGGACGGACCGGCGACGTGAAGCCATTCGGGAATGACGATGTCGAACTGTCGGATGTGCTCCTTCAGCGAGAGCAGGCTGGCGTCGTCCCAGTTGACATAGAACCCGATCACCTTGGTGCGGCGCGTGGACACGGGCTCG
>JANYLP010000024.1 GCA_025361445.1 Coriobacteriia bacterium | reverse complement strand
GCCCTCGAGGGCGTCCGGCAGGCCGAGCTCGGCGTTCGCGGCGCGGATGGAGAGCGAGATGCGGCGACGCTCGGTGTCGACGTCCATGACGCGGACGTGGACGGAGTCGCCAACGGCAACGACGTCCTCGGGCTTCTCCACGTGGCCCTTGGCCATCTCGGAGATGTGCACGAGGCCCTCGACGCCGTCGCCGATCTCGACGAACGAGCCGAACGGCACGAGCTTGGTGACCTTGCCCTCGACGATGAAGCCGATCGGGTAGTTCTTGACGAGCTGCTTCCACGGATCGTCCTGCGTCTGCTTGAGGCCGAGCGAGATGCGCTCGCGGCTCATGTCGACGTCGAGAACCATGACCTCGACCGGATCGCCAACTGCGACGACCTCGGACGGGTGGTTGACGTGGCTCCACGACAGCTCGGAGATGTGCACGAGGCCATCGATGCCGCCGAGGTCGACGAATGCGCCGAAGTCGACGATCGAGGAGACGTTGCCCTTGAGGATCTGTCCCTTGGCGAGCTTGACCAGGATGTCCTGACGCTCGTGCTTACGGCCCTCTTCGAGGACCACGCGGCGAGAGAGGACGACGTTGTTGCGATTGCGGTCCATCTCGATGACGCGGGCCTCGAGGCGGTTGCCCATGTAGGTGGAGAGGTCCTTCACGCGTCGAAGGTCGACCAGGGAGGCCGGCAGAAAGCCGCGAAGGCCGATGTCCAGGATGAGTCCGCCCTTGACGACCTCGATGACCTCGCCCTCGACGTTCTCGCCGGACGTGAACTTCTCTTCGACCTTGACCCATGCGCGCTCGTACTCGGCACGCTTCTTGGAAAGAATCAGACGGCCGTCCTTGTCCTCCTTCTGGAGAACGAGCGCCTCGATGTGATCGCCGACCTTCACGATCTCAGAGGGATCCGCGTCCTTGCGGATCGACAGCTCGCGGGCGGGGATGACGCCCTCGGACTTGTAGCCGATGTCGAGCAGGACCTCGTCCCGCTCGACCTTGACGACCTGACCGGAGACCAGGTCGCCGTCGTCGAAGTCGGTGATGGTGCCGTCGATGAGGGCGTGCATCTCCTCATCGGTGAACGTCGTCAGATCGACGACGTCGCTCTCTGTGATGTCCTGGTAATCGTCACTCATGGTTCGGACCCCTTCCGATCTTGTCTTGGGGCCCCGATCGCTCAGTCCGAATCGCTCGCTAATCAGGTCGGAGTTCTGGCCTCGGTCGCTTTGCTTTCCGTATGGGTCGTCTCGGGGGCGGACAATACGCGTACAGCGGCAGGCATCGGGCCTGTCGCGCCAAGAGCGAACTATATACCGCGTGAGCGTGGAATGCCAGAGACACACGCCGCCGGGAGGAGCCAGCGCGCGTCAGGTGGCGCCGGCGGTCGCGGGCTACTCGAGCCCGTCACGGGAGAGCGGACACGTCATGCAGTGACACCCGCCGCGGCCCTTACCCAGCTCGCTGCCTTCGACCTCGATGACCTCGATGCCCTTGGCACGGAATGCGGCGTTGGTGGCGGTGTTCTTCGCGTAGGCGATCACGACGCCCGGCTCGAGCGCGACGACGTTGTTCGCGTCGTCCCACTGCTCGCGTGCAGCCCGGAACACGTCTCCCCCGGTGGGGATGACGCGGAGCGTCTTGACGCCGAGCGCATCGGCGAGCGCCGGAACGAGTCCGCGCTCCTGGTCGATGTCGAAGGTACCGTCCCTGTCGCCCGGGCGGATGCTATACACGCGCATCCCCTCGACGACGGGTGGATGGATCGTGATCGCGTCGCGATCGACGAACCCGAGGACGGTGTCGAGGTGCATGTAGGAACGTGCCTGCTCCATACGGCAGGCGATGATCCGCTCCGCAGCGCCGGCGGCAAAGAGCGAGCGCGCGAGGTGTTCCACCATGCGCCCGGTGGAGCGCTCCCCCATCCCCACGAGCACCGTGCCGTTGCCGATCGGCATGATGTCGCCGCCCTCGAGCGACGCGCCCTGGGCGAAGTCATCGACCTGGAAGCCACCGGTGTCGCCTCCGGGCGGATACCAGAAGTCGAACCCGCCGCCGGCGAACATCGGATGATTTCGATAGATGTCGGACACATTGGCGACTTCCAGGCGCCGCGCGTGCCAGAAGAGCGGCGGCAGAACCACGCCGCCGTAGAGCCACGCGCTCGAATCGCGCGTGAAGACGGTGTTCGGCAACGGCGGCAGCACGAACGAGTCCGGCTCCGACATCACGGCACCGAGCGAGTGCCGACTCATGGCCGCGAGATCGAGCCCGGCGAGATCGGAGATGAGCAGGCCGCCGAGGAGCACCCGGGTCAGCGCCTCCGGTGCGAGCCCGTGCAGGAAGGCACGCAGGTCGTCGACGAGCGACAGGCCGACGGTGTACGACGAGACCACGCGCTCGACGCTGAGCCGGCGCGCATCGGGCGAGAGCCTGAGCGTCTCCTCCAGGAGGTCCTGCAGGTAGAGGACCTCCACGCCGCGGCCGCGCAGGACGTCCGTGAAAGCATCGTGCTCCGCCTGCGCCCGTTCGACCCAGACCACGTCGTCGAAGAGGAAGTCGGCACGGTTCGCCGGTGTGAGGCGCTCCATGCAGACGCCCGGCCGGTGGACGAGCACCCGTCGCAGCGTGCCGACCTCGGAGTAAACGCCCAGTCCGTTCGTCATTTCGCGCTCGCCCAATCGTCGCCCCACGAAACAGTCACATCCAGCGGCACGGCGAGTGTCGCCACACCCTCCATCTCCTCGTGCACCATCGCGGAGAGGCGCTCGACCTCGGACCGCGGAGACTCGAAGACGAGTTCGTCGTGGACCTGCAGGACCAGCCGCGACACGTAGCCGTCCGCGACGAGACGCCGGTCGACGGCGATCATCGCCAGCTTCATGATGTCGGCCGCGCTGCCCTGCATCGGATGGTTCATCGCCGTGCGCTCACCGAACGAGCGCAGGTTCCCGTTGCCGCTCGCGAGCTCGGGTATCGGGCGGCGCCGTCCGTACATCGTGACGGCGAACCCGGTGCGGTGCGCCTCGGCAACGGTCTCGTCGAGGAAGCTGCGCACCTTCGGGTAGGCCGCGAAATACGCGTCGATCATCTCGAGCGCCTCGTTGCGCGGGATGCGCAGCGACTCGGAGAGCCCGTGCGCGGTCTGGCCGTAGACGATGCCGAAGTTGACCGCCTTGGCGCGACGCCGAAGCTCCGGTGGCACGCTGTCGCGGTCGACGCCGAAGACGCACGCGGCGGTCTCGGTGTGGAAGTCCCGGCCGGACGTGAACGCCTCGACGAGTCCCGGGTCGCCCGACAGGTGAGCGAGGATGCGCAGTTCGATCTGACTGTAATCGGCCGACACGATCACGTCATCGCGAGCGGCCGGCACGAACGCGGCCCGGATGCGCTTGCCCAGATCGGTGCGGACCGGGATGTTCTGGAGGTTCGGATTGCTCGACGAGAGACGCCCGGTGGCCGCCACGGTCTGATTGAAGGTCGTGTGGAGGCGCCCGTCCTCGCGGATGAGGCGCGGCAGCGCGTCCACGTAAGTGGACTTCAGCTTCGTGAGCTCGCGGTACTCCATCACCTTGGCCGCGATGGGATAGTCCGGCGCGAGGGTGCCGAGCACCTGAGCGTCGGTGCTGTGGCCCGTCTTGGTGTTGCGGCCGTGCGGCATTCCCATCTTGTCGAAGAGGATGTCGCCGAGCTGCTTCGGGGAATCGATGGTGAACGTGGTGCCGGCAAGCTCGAAGATCTCGCCCCGGATCGTCTCGATGCGCGTGCCAGTCTCGGCGGCGAGGTCCGCGAGGACCTCCGTGTCCACGCCCAGTCCCACGTCCTCCATCCGGGCGAGAGCCGGGATGAGCGGGAGCTCGCAGCGGGCGTAGCAGTCCCAGCCGCCGTCCCGCTCGAGGCGATCCCGGAGGATCGGCGCGAGTGTGAGCGCACCCTGAGCGCGCGCGGCCATGCGCGCCGCGGCGGTCTCGTCCGTGACCGGGAGCGCGTGCCCGGTCAGTTCGGCGTGCAAGGTCGCGACGTCGTAGTTGGAGCGGTTCGATTCGTACACGTAGCCCGCGACTGAAACGTCGAAGGTACGCGCGGGATCCCAGACGTCGAGAAACGGCGCGAGCTTCGCGCCGCTCTCGCCGGGAGGCGCGAAGCGCTGCACGAGGGCCTTGAGGTCGGGCGCGACCAGCTGGCCGCGCAGGAGCGCCTCGGCGATGGCCGCCGACGCCCCGGCCCCGTCGATGACGGCGACAGTGCCGGTGGGCAGGGCGAACGCGACGTCGTCGCACGGGAACAGCGAGTCGCCACCGTCGTCGGCTGCCGCGGCGACCATGGCGCCACCGGTCAGCGCTGCGGACAGAGCGTCGCGGGCGGCACCACCGGCGACGACCGGCCACGGGTGGGGCGCGGGGATCGCCGCGGGCACCGGCGCGGGCACCGCGGCGCGCACGGGCGCGGGTGCGGACGGCGCGTCCGGACCCCGGTACAGCCGCGGACCCGCCGGGGCGTCCGCCACCGCGATCGGCTCGCCGAACTCCGCGGGGGCGTCGCCGGCTCCTGACGGCGTGGCCGTCGGAACGACCGCCGTCAGCGTGGGCACGGTGGACGTGCCCTCGTCGCTCCTGCGCGCGTGCATGCGCCCGAGCGCGAGCACGCGCTCAACGAGCGACACCATTCGGTAGCTGCTGAAGGTGCGGGCCACCGCGTCCGCGTCGATCGCCCCCCACACTGCGAGTTCCATATCGCACTCGACCGGCACATCGCGCCGGATCGTCGCCACGGTGCGGCTCTGAAGGGCAGCTTCGGTGTTCTCGCGGAGGCTCTCCCCCACCTTGCCGGGGATCTCGTCCGCGTGAGCAAGGACCTCATCCATGGACCCGTACTGCTGGATGAGTCTGGCGGCCGTCTTCTCGCCGATACCGGGAACGCCCGGGATGTTGTCGGAGGTGTCGCCCTTGAGCCCCAGGTAGTCGGCGACCTGGTCGGGGCGCACGCCGAGTCGGGCTTCGACTCCCGCGGGGTCGTACACGACGATGTCGGTGATGCCCTTCTTCGTGGACACGACGCTGACGCGGTCGGTCACGAGCTGGTAGGCATCCTTGTCGCCGGTGAAGAGCAGTACGCGCATGCCCGCGTTCTCACCGCGGAGCGCGAACGTACCGAGCAGGTCGTCGCCCTCCCACCCTTCGCACTCGACGACCGGGACGTTCATGGCCGCGAGCAGCTCCTTCGTGATACCGAACTGCGGCCGCAGGTCCTCGGGTGTGGGCGGACGATGGATCTTGTACCTCTCGAGAACGTCGCTGCGGAACTTCGGGCGCCCTTTGTCGAACGCGACGATCAGGCTGTCGGGCCGGAACGACTCTGTCAGCCTGAGCAGCATCGAGACGAAGCCGTAGGCGGCGTTCGTGGGACGTCCGTCGGGCGCCGTCATCGTGACCGGGAGCGCGTGGAACGCACGGTGGAGCAGCGAGTTGCCGTCGATGACGGCCAACGTGCGTTCGGGCACTTCGGCGCCTTTCGGGGGTGGTCCGTGGCGGCCACGCGAAACAGGCGGGGGCGCACAGCCGATTCTACCCGAGGGCTGCGACGCGAGGGCCCTCGTCCGCATATGCACTGCCTGTTGCTTTCGCGGCCCGTGCGCCGCGACAATGGCGGAACGCTCCGAAGCGAAGGGAACCCCTCATGACACGACGCACGAGCTGGGCCGAGCCATGGAAGATCAAGGTCGTCGAGTCGATCAAGATGACCACCCGCGAGCAGCGCGAGGTCGCCATCCGCGATGCCGGCTACAACACCTTCCTGCTCAAGTCGGAAGACTGCTACATCGACCTGCTGACCGACTCCGGCACGAACGCCATGTCGGACAACCAATGGGCCGGCATGATGCTCGGCGACGAGGCGTATGCGGGCTCCCGCAACTTCTATGCGCTCGAGAGCGCCGTCCAGACGTACTACGGCTACGAGTACCTCATCCCGACGCACCAGGGCCGCGGCGCTGAGAACATCCTGTCCAAGATCCTGATCAAGGACGGCGACTACGTCCCCGGCAACATGTACTTCACCACCACGCGGCTGCACCAGGAGCTCGCGGGCGGAACGTTCCGCGATGTGATCATCGACGAGGCGCACGATCCCGCGTCGGAGCACCCATTCAAGGGCAACGTCGACCTGGACAAGGTCAAGGCGCTCGTCGCCGAGGTCGGGGCGGACCGCATCGCCTACATCACGATCGGCGTGACCGTGAACCTCGCCGGTGGCCAGCCGGTCAGCATGGCCAACCTGCGCGAGGTATCGACCTACTGCCACGACACCGGCATCACCGTCATCCTCGACGCCACGCGCGCCGTGGAGAACGCCTGGTTCATCCAGCAGCGCGAGAAGGGCTACGGCGACAAGTCCGTTGCTCAGATCCTGCGTGCCATGTGCGACCTGACCGACGGCGCCACGATGTCGGGCAAGAAGGACAGCCTCGTCAACATCGGCGGCTGGCTCGCCGTTCGCGACCGGAAGGTCGCCGAGCAGGCGCAGAACCTCGTCGTGGTCTACGAAGGCCTCCACACTTACGGGGGTATGGCGGGACGCGACATGGAGGCGATGGCGCGCGGCATCGTCGAGTCCGTGCAGGACGACCACATGCGCTCACGCATCGGGCAGGTCCAGTACCTCGGCCAGAAGCTCATCGACGCGGGCGTGCCCGTGGTGCACCCGATCGGCGGGCATGCGGTCTTCCTGGATGCCGCGGCCATCCTTCCGCATATCCCGCGCGACAAGTTCCCCGCGCAGGCCCTTGCCGCGGCGCTCTACGTCGAGTCCGGCATCCGCTCGATGGAGCGCGGCGCGGTCTCCGCCGGACGCGATGCCAAGACGGGTGAGAACCGGTATCCGAAACTCGAGCTCGTGCGTCTGACCATCCCCCGCCGCGTGTACACGCAGGCGCACATGGACGTCACCGCGGAGAGCGTGATGGAGGTCTTCGACCATCGCGACAAGGTCCGAGGCCTCGAGTTCCTCTACGAGCCCGAGTACCTGCGCTTCTTCCAGGCGCGGTTCGGGACCGTCGGCGGCGACGGGATCTTCGCGTAGACCGTTCGTGGCGACGACAACGAACAGCCCCGGCAGCCGAAAGGCCACCGGGGCTGTTCTCTTCGTGCCGGGAGTTGCGGGTTGCGACCCGGCCCCTACCGGGCGCGCAGGACCACGAGTTCGATCTCCACCCGCGCGGCCAGCGGCAGCGCCGCCACGGCCACCGTGGAACGCGCCGGGAACGGCTCCGTGAAGTGCTGTCCGTAGACGGCGTTCATCTCGGGGAAGTCGGCCATCGTGGTGAGGAAAACGGTGGACTTCACGACGTCGTCCATGGAGAGGCCCGCGTCGGCGACGACCGCCTCGAGGTTGCGGAACACCTGCTCGGCCTGCTCGGTCACGCCGCCGGGGATGAGCGCGCCCGTCGCCGGGTCGATCGGCGTCTGCCCCGACATGAAGAGCAGGTCGCCGGCCCACACGCCGTGCGAGTAGGGTCCGATCGCTGCGGGTCCGTTGGGGCTGGTGTGTGCGTTGCGGGTCATGTGTGGTCCTTCCGATTGCGTGCGGGGGATGGCCGGGCTTCAGGAAACGGGCTCCAACTTCGCCGAGAAGTGCCTCAGGAATGGGGCCTGCTCGACGATGCGGTAGGCCGGCAGATCGTCGCGGTTCTCGAACGCCTTGATAACGACTTCGATGACGTAGTCCATGTGGCTCTGCGTATACACGCGCCGCGGGATCGCGAGCCGCACGAGCTCCCGCGGTCCGGCGGTCTCCTCGCCGGTCTCCGCGTCGTGCCGTCCGAACATGAGAGTGCCGATCTCGCAGGCGCGCACGCCGCCAAGCAGGTAGAGCGCTATCGCGACGGAGACGCCCGGGAACTGCGTGGGCGCCAGATGCGGCGCGAAGCGTTTCGCATCGAGGTAGATCGCGTGTCCGCCGGTCGGCCACAGCAGCGGCACGCCGGCGTCGCGGAGGTGCTGTCCGATGTAGCGCGTCGACGCGATGCGGTAGTGAAGGTAGTGCTCGTCGACCGCTTCCTGCATCCCGATCGCGAGCGCCTCGAGATCGCGCCCCGAAAGACCGCCATACGTCGGGAACCCTTCCGTCAGGATGAGCAGGTTCTGCTCCTCACGGGCGAGTTCGGGATCGCGCGTGGCCAGGAAGCCGCCCATGTTCACGATCGCGTCCTTCTTCGCACTCATCGTGCACCCCTGCGTCAGCGCGCACATCTCTGCGACGATCTCACGCACGGTCACGTCCGCGTAGCCGGGCTCACGCTGCTTGATGAAGTAGGCGTTCTCGGTGATGCGACACGCGTCGAGGTAGAGCGGCGTGTCGAACTCGCGGCAGACGGCCGCCACCTCGCGCACATTGGCCATCGAGACCGGCTGGCCGCCCCCGGAGTTGTTCGTGACCGTGAGCATCACGAGCGGGATGCGCGCGGCGCCGAACTCGGCGAACGCGGCGCGTAGGGCAGCGACGTCCATGTCGCCTTTGAACGGGAAGTCCGAGTCCATGTCGGCGAGCTCGGCCGACGGCAGATCGAGCGCGATCGCGCCCCGGAACTCGACATTCGCCCGTGTGGTGTCGAAGTGGCTGTTGTTCGGGACGACGTCGCCGGGCTTGCACATCACCGAGAACAGGATGCGCTCGGCGGCGCGACCTTGGTGTGTGGGGATGACGTATTCGAATCCCATGATGTCCTGCACGGAATCGCGGAAGTGGAAGTACGAGGGGCTTCCGGCGTAGGACTCGTCGCCCCGCATGACGCCGCCCCACTGATTGGCGCTCATGGCGCCGGTGCCGCTGTCCGTCAGCAGGTCGATGATCACATCGTCGGAGTGCAACGCGAAGATGTTGTAGCCGGCGGCCCTGATCATCTCCTGTCGCTGTTCCGGTGTGGTCATCTTGATCTGTTCGACCACTTTGATGCGGAACGGTTCGATGATCGTCTTGAACATGGCGCCTCCCGGTGCCACTTGGCGCCTGCCCGATCTGAAGAGCCGGCGCGAGCCGTACAGCAGGATAGCGGAAGCCCGGCGATCGCTACTCAGGCACGCCAAAGGTAACCAACGTTGCGCACGGTCTCCAGGCGCTCGGAGAGCTCGCCGCCGATCTTGCTGCGGATGCGGCGCACGTGGACGTCAACGGTTCGCGATCCGCCGTAGTAGTCGGTCCCCCACACCCGCCGCAGGAGCACCTCGCGGCTGTAGGTCCGGCCCGGGTGCGTCACGAGGAACGAGAAGAGCGCGTACTCGAGGTACGTGAAGTCGATCGACTCGCCGTGCAACTGCGCCTGATACGTCGCGAGATTGACGGTCAAGTCGCCGATGCGCACGAGCTCCTGCGTCGACGCTTCCTCGCCCGGCCACGCGAGCGCGCGCACGCGTGCGAGCAGCTCGTCCGACGAACCGCCGCGCACGAAGAAATCGCTCTTCACGCGAGTGGGAAGGCGAAGGCCGGGAAGAGCCTCCGCTTCCACGATGAGCATCAACTTGAGGTCGACACCCTCGGAGACGGCGTTCTCGACGCGCTGCGCCAACGGGTCGGGCGCGCGTCCGCCATCCAGGACGACGAGATCGGCGTCCGCCGCCGTGAGCCGCGAAGGAAGGTCGTTGGAGCGCGCCTCCAGAAACGACAGGTCGAGCTTCGAGAGCGCCTGGCGCACCCAAGCGATCGTGTGGACGTCATCGGAGACGAGCAAGGCTCTACGCATGTGCATAGTCTACTCCAGGCGATTTCGGATCCGGCGCTTGCGCACCTCGCCTACGAGCCTATGGCACGTGTGTTGCCGACGGGTTTCGACGGCCGCAACGTCTGCCTGCGGTCAGGAGCCGGTCGTCTCGGCCGACGGGGACGCCGCTGGCGTCGAGAGCCGGAATCCGAGGGGCGCCAGAGCGGCCCGAATCTGCGCCTCGGAGGTCTTGCTCTCGCAGTACCCGACCTCGAGGCGGGACGCTTTGATACTGAAGGAGGCGTCGTTGATCCCGGACACGGGCTTCAGCGCGGCGAACAACCGGGTCGCAGTGGCGACGGGATCGGACCCGTCCGGGGCGCCGACACCGATGACGAGCGTGGCGCACGGCTCTCCTCCGGCGAAGACCTGGCTGATCGTGTCTCCCGCGACCGCAGGCTTCATGACCTGCAGGCCCACGAGCGTCGCGGCGAGCACGAACACGGCCAGCAGGCCTGCCGTGATGAGCAGGCGGCGTGTGGGCCGGGGGGACCTCGCGGGGGCCGGTGCGTCAGCGTCAGGCCCGTCGGCGGCGTCATCAGACTCGACCTGCTGCGGTGCGTCGCCGTCATCATCGTCCGGGTCTTCCGCTGGCGAGCCCGAGCGGTTCGTCTTGAGCGCCACCGCACCGATGACCAGGCATGCGACGCACAGCGTGATGATGATGAACAGGATGAGCGTGTTCGAGTTCTTCGGAGGCGTTCCGGTAGCGGCAGCCGCGGCTGCGGGTACCAAGAAGCTGAACTTCAGGTCGAGCTTCTGGCCCGCCTTCACGTTCGAGACTATCTTCTCGTAGTAGCTGAACTCGGCGTCCTCTGTGTGCAGAATCGCTCCGCTCGCGGCCTTGGTGATCCGGGCGTTGGCGGGAACCCAGGCGCCGAGTGACACCTGCGCCATGTCCTGCCCGGCGACCCACGCCAGCGATGCCGCGAAGCCCGATGCGCCGTCGGCCTGAAGCGGTGGCGCTTCGGCATAGAGGTGCGCCGTGCGGGATGACCGGAGCGTGAAGCGATAGATGTCGGCGCCGTTGGCCGTCGTCGTCGTGTACGTCGACTGAGGGGATTCGGACGTCCAGTCGCCCTGCACCTCTCCGACCCACAGGGGTACCGAGCCGGCCGGAACAGAGATCTCGACCTGCGCGGGCAGCGGCGTCGAGGTGGCGAGTTCGCACCAGACGCGCATCACGCCGTCGTTCTGCTCCGCCTGCAGGCCGACATCGATGGTCTTCCAGGGAACCGGCGCCGCAAAGGCGGTGGTGGTCGCGACGAGCGCGAGCGTGAGTACGACGGCAGCCAGAGCAGCGCGCAGCGAACGGCCCATGTGTGATCCCCCGGAATTGTGGCTTACCTGAACACCGCACAGCCTAGCGGAAACGGCGGCCGCGCGAAGTGGAGATGTGATGTGCGGCGACGACAGCGCCGGGCGGGAGATCGATCTCCCGCCCGGCGCGAAGGCCGTGCGATGGCGCCGTGACAGCGGCGCAACGAACCCGGTGCTAGACGGTCGGCAGGTAGCGCTCGATCTCCCACTCGGAGACCTGAAGGCGGTACTCGTCCCACTCGGCGCGCTTGTTCTTCACGTAGAATGAGTGGATGTGCTCGCCGAGGACTTCCTTCATGAGCTCGGAGGCCTCGAACTTGTCGATCGCCTCGCCGAGCGTGCCCGGCAGCGTGTAGATCTTGGCGGCCTCGAGCTCGGCGTCCGACATCTTGAAGATGTTGTTCGTCGCCTCGGGGGCGAGCTCGAGCTGCTCCTCGATACCCTTCAGGCCGGCGCCGAGCATGACGGCGAAAGCGAGGTACGGGTTGGCCGTCGGGTCGGGCGAACGGAGCTCGAGGCGGGTGGCGACTTCCTTGCCCGGCTTGTACATCGGGACGCGGACGAGCGCGGAGCGGTTGCGGCGGGCCCACGCGATGTAGACGGGAGCCTCGTAGCCGGGAACCAGGCGCTTGTAGGAGTTCACGAGCGGGTTGGTGACGGCGCAGAACTCGGGGGCGTACTTCAGCAGGCCGGCGATGTAGTGCTTCGCGGTCTTGGAGAGGTTGTAGCCCTCGGGATCGTTGGCGTCGAAGAAGGCGTTGCCGTCCTTGTTGAACAGGGACTGGTGGACGTGCATGCCCGAGCCGTTCTGGCCGTAGATCGGCTTCGGCATGAAGGTGGCGTAGACGCCGGCCTGCATCGCAATCTCCTTGACCACCAGACGGTAGGTCATGACGTTGTCGGCCATGCCGAGAGCGTCCGAGTAGCGCAGGTCGATCTCGTGCTGCGACGGGGCGACCTCGTGGTGCGAGTACTCGACCGGGATGCCCATCTTCTCGAGCGTGAGCACCGTGTCGCGGCGCAGGTCCGACGCGGAGTCGAGCGGCGTCAGGTCGAAGTAGCCGCCGTTGTCGAGCACGACGGTGTCCTGGTCATCCTCGAAGTAGAAGTACTCGAGCTCGGGGCCGACGTACATGGTGTAGCCCAGGTCGGCGGCCTTCTTGCACATGCGCTTGAGGGCGTAGCGCGGGTCACCCTCGAACGGCGAGCCGTCCGGCTTGACGATGTCGCAGAACATGCGGCCGACGCCCTGCTCGGAGGGACGCCACGGCAGCACCGCGAACGTGTCCGGGTTCGGGTAGGCGACCATGTCGGACTCCTCGAGGCGGGTGAAGCCGTCGATGGAGGACCCGTCGAAGCCCATGCCCTCCTCGAACGCGCCCTCGAGCTCGGTGTCGGTCACGGCGAACGACTTCAGCACGCCGAGCACGTCGGTGAACCAGAAACGCACGAAGTGGACGTCGCGCTCCTGTACGGTCTTGAGAACGAAGTCCTTGTCGAACTTGGGTGCCATCTCTTCCGTCCCTTCTACGTCATCGAGAACGCTGCGAGGTTACCGCCCGTCGTGTTTCGTGTTCGTTACGGTTGGGCGGACGAACTACATCGGTGCGTACAACTTGCCGTACGGCCTGTGCGAGACAGGCACGAGCTTGGTGAACGGCTGGCTCAGCACGTCTTCGAAATCGTCACCGAAGGCCGCGCACCACTCCTCGACGATGGGACGAAGCACCTTGATGTCCTGTTCGTCGGCGGTGAAGATCCCACACTCCTTGCCGACGTCCTGTGGGTTGACCTCGCCGCGCAGGTAGATCACTCCACCGTGCATACCCGAGCCGCAGAACGGCCCAACGAGCGGTTGGTCGGCGAACTGGACGTTGCGGCCCAGAAGCACGAGCACGCCGCCGGCCATATATTCGCCGAAGAAGGCGCGGGCGTTGCCGCCGCAGCAGATGATGGGGATGAGGTTCTCGAACGCCTTCATGTGGATGCCGACGCGGTATCCGACGTCGCCACGCACGAAGACGCGGCCGCCACGCATGCCGTAGCCGAGCACATCGCCCGCATCGCCGTTGATGTAGATCGTGCCGGCGTTCATCGTGTTGGCGACGCCGTCCTGAGCGCTGCCGTCGGTGACGATCGTGGGGCCGTTCATGAACATCGCCATGTCACCGCCGGGAACGCCCTGGATCTCGATGCGCAGATCCTTGCCGGTGATGCCGTTGCCGATGTAGCGCTGGCCGTTGATGTTGCCGAGCTTGACCGTCTTCGCGCCGTCGGCGAACGCGCCGCGGACCGCTTCGTTCAGCTGGCGGTAGTACACGCCGTGTCCGTCGATCGTGGCCGTGTCGCCCTCACGCGTGACGGTCGGCGCGACCTTGACGTAGCCCTCGACGGGGCCTGTGGCCGTTGTCATCATGTCCGCTCCCCTTTCCCTACATCCCGGCGGGCTTGACGCCCAGGATCTCGCAGGTTGACGCATCGAGGCCGATCGCGCGCAGGCGCTCGCGGCTGCCACGCAGCGACTCGACGGCGTTGACGCCGAGCGCACCGAGGATCTCCTGCAGCTCGTGGCTCCAAGCATGCACCAGGTTCGTGAGCCGCTCGGCGCCCCACTCCGGGTCGAGGCGGCGCGTGAGTTCCGGCTTCTGCGTGGTGATGCCCCAGCTGCAGCAGCCGGTGTGGCACGACTGGCACACGTGGCAGCCGAGCGCGATGAGCGCCGCGGAACCGATCGCCACCGCATCCGCGCCGAGCGCGATGGCCTTCGCCATGTCCGCGGAGGAGCGGATCGAGCCGGCGGCGATGATCGAGGCCTGATTGCGGATGCCCTCGTCGCGAAGGCGCTGGTCCACGACCGCGATGGCTATCTCGATCGGGATGCCGACGTGGTCGCGGATGATCTGCGGCGCCGCGCCGGTGCCGCCCTTGAAGCCGTCGAGGTACACGTAGTCGGCGCCCGCGCGCACAACGCCCGAAGCGATCGCGGCGACGTTGTGGACGCACGCGATCTTGACGCCGACCGGCTTGTAGCCCGACGCCTCCTTGAGCGAGTAGATGAGCTGGCGCAGGTCCTCGATCGAGTAGATGTCGTGGTGCGGAGCGGGGCTGATCGCGTCGGTGCCCTGCGGGATCATGCGAGTCGTGGAGACTTCCTTGTTGATCTTCTCGCCCGGCAGGTGCCCGCCGATGCCCGGCTTGGCGCCCTGGCCGACCTTGATCTCGATCGCCACTCCGCGGTTCAGATAGTCCGCGTCCACGCCGAAGCGGCCCGACGCGCACTGGACGATGACGTTGTCGGTGTACGGGTAGAGATCCGCGTGCAGGCCTCCCTCACCGGTGTTCATCGTGATGCCGAGGCGGCTTGCCGCCATCGCGAGCGACTTGTGGACGTTCAGCGACACCGAGCCGTACGACATGCCGCCGAACATGATCGGCGTCGCAAGCTCGATGTTGTTCTCCATACCGGCACCGGGCGCGAGTCGGTACCCGCCCTCCCCGTCCGACTCGACTTCCACGCTGTCGGGCTTGCGGCCGATGAAGGTCTTGAGCTCCATCGGCTCGCGCAGAGGGTCGATGGACGGGTTCGTGACCTGGCAGGCGTCGAGCACGAGGTAGTCGAAGATCCGCTGGTAGGGCTTGTCGTTGCCCATCGAGGTCAGCATGACGCCACCGGACTCGGACTGGCGCCACACGGCCTTGCGCAGCGCCGGCGACCAGTTCTCGCTGTCGCGGAACACGAGCTCGTTGCGCTTGATGGTGATGCAGTGCGCCGGGCAGTAGGTCACGCAGCGGTGACACGCGCGGCACTTGGAGTCATCCGGGATGGGGCGCTCGGCGAAGCTGTACACGCCCCAGCCGCACTGCTGGACGCAACGGCCGCACTTGATGCACTTGTCGCGGTCGATCTCGACTTTGAACTCGGGCTGGATGAAGGACGTCAGCATGGCTCTATGCCACCTCCACGATCTCGCACGAGGCTTCCACGCCGGTCACAGCGCACGAGATCTCGCTGGGGGCCAGGTGCAGGTCGCCGTGGATCGGCCAGTCCATGCCCTTGATGCGGGCGATGACGGGCTCGCCGGCCTTGGGCGCCCACACCGCGTCGGGCGCCGAGATGATCTGGCGGATGGCGCTCTCCTCGGAAGCGACGCAGAGCACCGAGCCCTTGCGCGCCGCCACCAGCGGACGAAGCTTGATTCGATCGTTCAGCGCCACCATGCCGCCGTTGAAGCCGAGCACGATGGCGAACGGGCCGTTGAGCAGCGCCGGGCCGTAGACGGCGCGCAGCGACGTCATGAGCGCGGCCTCCTCAGGTCCCATGCGGTCGATCTCCTCCCACAGGGGCGAGGCGAGCGCCTTGCACGCGAGCGCGAGCGGCAGCTTGTGGCGACGCAGCAGCAGGTCGAACAGGTACGCCGCGACCTCCGTGTCGGTACCGAGCGTGCACTTGTAGCCAAACTGCTCGAGATAGCGTGAGTTGATCCCGTAGCTCGAGATCTCGCCGTTGTGCACGATCGACCAGTCCAGCAGCGTGAACGGATGCGCGCCTCCCCACCATCCCGGAGTGTTCGTGGGGAAGCGGTTGTGGCCCACCCAGGTGTGGCCTTCGTACTCCTCGAGCAGGAAGTAGTGGCCGATCTGCTCGGGATAGCCGACGCCCTTGAACGCGCCCATGTTCTTGCCGGAGCTTGCGACAAACGCGCCATCGATGGTGGAGTTGATGAGCATGACCACGTGGACGACGTAGTCCTCAGGGGTGAGTTCGGAGAGCTCCAGCTTCGCCGGGTACGGCTGCAGGAAGTAGCGCCACAGCAGCGGGGCGTCGGTGATGCCCTTCACCGGGCGGGTGGGCATCGGCTCGGCAAGATCGACTTGGAAGTACTCGTCAAAGAGCTTCTCCGCCTCCTCCTTGGCCTGGAGGTCGTGATACATCATGTGGAAGGCGAAGTGGTCCGGGAACTCGGGGTAGATGCCGTAGCCGGCGAAACCGCCGCCCAGTCCGTTGCCGCGGTCGTGCTGCACGGCCATCGCCTCGATGGCGACGGAACCCGAGAAGCGCGTGCCGGATTCGTCGCAGATGCCCACGAGTCCGCAGCCGCCGTGGATCTTGAACGGCGACTCCTGACTGTATGCGGGCCGCATGGGTGTCGTCATGGTCTTCACTCCTGCCAGTCGTCGTCGAGAACGCGCGCCAGATCGTCGCCGCCCGTGGCGGGCAACGGCTCGAGCCCGAGCTTCTTGCGGGCGCCCTCTTTGGGTGCGCCCAGCGTGCCGGTCCTGCGGAAGGTGGCGTAGGCCGAAGCGACCGCTTCCGGGCCCTGTCCCGACGCCACCGCGAGCTCCTTCAAGGCACGGAACGTGTCGGCCATGCCGATGCGGCTGTGGCACATCTCCTGGCACGTGAAGCACTCCACGCACTTCCACAGCTCGCCCTCGGCCAGCACCGCATCGAGCTCGCCCTTCATCAGGCGCTCGATGATCTCGGTGGGCTGGAACGCGGGGTCGACCTTGCACACCGGGCAGTCGTCCTTGCACGCCTTGCACGACGCGCACTTCGCGAGCAGCGACACGTCGAAGGAGGCCGCGAGCGCGGTTCGGTCGGCCTGGCGCGCGGCCCACTTGTCGAGGAACGGACGGACGCTGACGCGGTGCATGTCGAGGCCGATCTCCTCGGGCGTGTGCCCGTAGGCGAGCGCCATGAGCTCGGAGAGATAGAGCACGGGGATGTTGAAGCTCTCGTTGTTGCGCTGCAGCGCCGCCTGGTTGACGTCGAACTGCAGGAAGCATGACGGACAGACGACCACGAGCGCGTCGACGTCGTTCTTCTGGAGATCGGCGAGCTTGTTGCGCGTGAAGTTGAGCGAACCCTCGCGCTCCCCTACGCGGTCGAGCGCGTTGCCGCAGCACTGCATCTTGGTGGTGTAGTCCACCACGCGGGCGCCGAGCGCCGCCACGAGGCCTTCGACCTTCGTGGGAGCGAGCGGGTCGTCCCAGTGCACGGCGGGGCTGGGGCGCAGAAGGTGGCAGCCGTAGTGGACCGCGATGTTCATCCCCCAGAAGTTCTGCTTCGCCCTGGAGCCGACCACCCCGGCGCCGATGTCGTCCGCCAGCCACTCCGCGAAGTGCGCGATCTGGAGGTGACCGTCGTAGCGCAGCCCCTCGCGGGCGAGGCGCTCGTTGATCGCGTCCTTGGCGCGCCAGTCTTTCTCGAGATGCGCCCAGCTCTCCTTGAAGGTGGAGTAGCACCCGTTGCACGGGGTCACCACGTCGAGGCCGGCCTTCTCGATCAGCGCCAGATTGCGGGCGGCCGTGGTGTAGAACGCGCCCTCGTCGTTGCTCTTGACCAGAACGCCCTCAGGGCAGCAGGTATGCCCGGGGAGTTCGCGCACGTTCGCGCCAAGGTCGGCGAACACGAGCCGCGTCGCCTTCTCGATGAACGGGAAGCGCGCGGGGATCGTGCACCCCCAAAAGACCGCGAAGTCCTTCATGTGTGGCTCTTCTCTCTGCCGCTTCTGCGCCCTGAGAACCGAAAACGCCCGCCCCAGACCCGTAGGTCTGATGCGAGCGCCATTGCTCGTCTATGCGATTGCCGGAACCTCGTTGCGCCGGTGGAGGGATTCTAGCAGGTGGCGCGTGGGT
>JANYLP010000096.1 GCA_025361445.1 Coriobacteriia bacterium | reverse complement strand
CAGCACGACGTACGCGGCGCCGGCGATCAGGAACGTTCGAGCGGCAGCAACGGCGCGGGGCCGGACGCGCCACAGCGCGATGCCGGCGTAGATCGACAATCCGGCGATGACGAGACTGACAGCGGCATCAGCGTACGTGAGGGCGAACAGCCCCGGGAAACGCGCGAAGAAGGGGCTGTTGGCCGGGATCACGTTGTACAGGTTGTAGAGGGTCATCGCCGGATTGAGGAACGTGAGCGAGATGCAGAAGAGGAGGAGCCATCCGCCGACACCCTTGAGCCGCTGAGCGTCGGTGACCTGGTTGACGGGTGGAGGAGGTGGCGGTGGCGCCATCTCCTGCGAATACCCGCGATCTGCGTCGCTCATCGAGTCCTCCCCTGTTCGACACCCCCTGACAGGGCGCCTGAGCCCAGCCGCGCTCAACCAGCATAGCAGGAGACCCCGACTCTCTACTGAGCCGGGGTCTCCGTCATGTACTGGTGGGCCATCGTGGAGAAGCTTGGAACCGGGCGCCCGAATCGTGGCGTACAATTGCAGCGCAGGGCTTGCCGGGGGTCGTGAGCTTGGGGGGAAGATGCAATCAGGCGTTGTGAATACCGGCGCCGCATCGGGATTGGCCTCTCTGTGCTGCTTCGCGTACATGGTTCCGGTCCTCCTGACGGTCGCCATGGCGATCCTTTGGATCGTCGCGCTCGTGGACCTGCTGCAGCGCGCCGACTCCGAATTCCCGAATCACCAGTCCGGCTCGAACGACAAGGTGGTCTGGATCCTGGTGGTCCTGTTCCTGCATGGGATCGGGGCTCTGGTCTACTACCTCATGGTCATGAGGCCATACCCGCGACACCGCCGTTAGTTCGGCCGCAGCGGGTGAACGCGCCCCGACTCTATCGAGCCGGGCGCCTTCACCCGCTGCGGGGCCACACGTAGCGAACCTAGATCCCCGGGTGCGGGCGCGTGGCATCAGCCAGGCAATATGCGAGCAAGCCATCGCCCTCGACTCATCCGCGCGGACACGTACTCACGGTAGTTCTCCGGATCACGCGGACGCTTCGCGTGGTGCCGGTGGGTGTTGCAGAACCAACACGCTGCGACGATGTTCGTTGAGGCGTTCGAGCCGCCATCCGAGCGCGCGCGCCTGTGCTCGGCAGTGCAGCGGAACAACGGGACCTGGCCTTTGGTGATCGAGTTTTCCGAGCGGAACGCATCGGGGTCTGTCTCCCACATCGGACTCCCGCAGTAGCAGCAGCGATGCCCCTGAGCTGCCGCGGCGCGAGTCCTTGCCCTCTTGATTGACGCAGTCATGGTGACCTCCACGAATAGAACCGTTGAAGTCCCGCATGACGTGACGCCGGGGGCGGGCACCCCCAAGGCCGGCGGACCGTGTCAGACCCGGCTCCCCTGCTCGGCAAGGGCAAGTCGAGTGTAGCGTGCGCGCACTTCTCGCACTAGGGGTGGCTGATCAGTGCAGAAGGCCCCGACTCTGCGTGAGCCGGGGCCTCCGTCATGTGCTGGTGGGCGATGTAGGATTTGAACCTACGACTTCTTCCGTGTGAAGGAAGCGCTCTCCCCCTGAGCTAATCGCCCGTACGTCGATCGCGCTTCGCAGCCCTCGGAAGCGCAAGCGGTATTTAACCACAAGTGGTGCATCGGGTGAACCCGAACGGTCGCCACTTCCCTCTGGCTTACTGACCCAGCAGATAGGAGACGACGCCGGTCGCGATCCCGTCGGCCAACTTCTGTTGATACGCGGCGGTCGCGACGAGCTTGTCCTCGGCCGCGTTCGAAAGGAAGCCGCACTCCACGATGATCGATGGGCGTGTCGAGTAGTTGAAACCCGACATGTCCGATCTTCCGCTGAGCCCGAGCGAGACGGCTCCTGTCGCCGCCACGACCGCAGCATCCACTGCCTGCGCGGCCTTCTTACTTGCCACGGTGATCGCCGCCACCCACGCGTTGCCCGAGGGGTAGAGCGTCGTGATCCCGTGCATCCCGCTGTCGGCGCTGCCGTTGAGGTGGATGCGAACCACGAGGTCCGCCTTCGCAGTATTCCCGATCGCCGCACGTTTCGAGTTCGGAATGTCAACGTCGTTGGTGGTGCGTACCATCAAGACCTTCACGCCCTTGGCGACCAGAGCGTCTCGCAACTTGAGGGCGATCGCGAGTGTCTGTTTGTACTCGGGAATATGGGTCGCAACGCCCGTCGCACCGCCCGCGACCTTCGCCTTGCGCTGCGTCGATCCGGGTCCCACCGGTTCCAGAGCCGTATTCGCCTTCTGCTGGTGTCCGGGGTCTATGAGGACGATGTACTGAGCCGCTGTGCCGATGCGCGCCTGATAGGTGATGACGATCTGCGCACCCGGACTGACGAGCGCGTTCGGCGCAGGCCACTGGGAGACCACAACGCCGGGGACCACCCCGGGGGCGACCGGGTCGGCTACCCGGGTCTGTACCGTGAGCCCGGCGGCGGTCACGAGCGCCTCGGCTACCTGTATCGACTTCCCTACGAGGACAGGGACCTCGACATCAGCGACCCCCGCAGTGGCGTTCTGAGACGCCGTGGCGACGACGCTGCCACTGCCGTCCTGCGACGTGATAGAGGACGAAGGCAGCGGGCCCGAGGAGTTCGCGACGACCGGTGAAGCGCCCCGACTCGCGCCGAATGTGAGCGCTGCCCACGTCAGCAGGGAGCCGGCCACGAGAACGATGGCGGCCAGAATGAGGAGGCGCCCGATGCCAGCGCTCGCACGGCGTCGCGCGAGCCGCTGAAGCCTCGATCTGGTCCTGTCGGCGACGGGGCGCGCCGCTCTTCGTCTCGCTGCGCTCGTGGTGACGCTCCCTGAGTGAATATGGTGGGCCCGGTAGGATTCGAACCTACAACCAAGGGATTATGAGTCCCCTGCTCCACCATTGAGCTACGGGCCCCTCTCGCGACGCCGAGCGGCAGGAGGAACCTGTCCGACCGAAGGCACCGCGCTAGTCTACAACAGCATTCGGAAGTCGGTTGCCGTGTTGCGCGGCTCCGCAGCTGTCCCTATAATCGCAATCCGTGCGTCCGGCTCGCTCGGACACCGGAGATTCCTCGGTAGCTCAATGGTAGAGCGTTCGGCTGTTAACCGAAATGTTGTAGGTTCGAGTCCTACCCGAGGAGCCATGCAACGCACGAAGGGCCCTGCCTGATGAGGCGGGGCCCTTCTGTATCTTGCGCGCGGGAAGAGATCAGTCCAGGTACTCCTTGAGGCGGCTCGACCGGCTCGGGTGTCGAAGCTTCATGAGCGTCTTGCTCTCTATCTGCCGGATGCGCTCGCGGGTGACGCCGAACTCGCGTCCGACCTCCTCCAGCGTACGCGGATGCCCGTCCGCAAGGCCGTAGCGCAGTTCGATCACGCGGCGCTCACGATCCGGGAGCGTCCGCAGGATCGCGCGGAGCTGCTGATGCATCATCGACTCGGTCGCCGCGTCCTGGGGCGCGATCGCCTCGGTGTCCTCGATGAAATCGCCGAGTCGGCCGTCGCCTTCCTCGCCGATCGGGCTGTCCAGGCTCGCCGGTGACTGCGCGAGCGTCAGGATCTCGCGCACGCGCTCGGCGGTCATCTCCGCCTTCTCACCGATCTCCTCGTCCGACGGCTCGCGGCCCAGCTCCTGCACGAGACCGCGCTGGATCCGGGTGACGCTGTTCATCGTCTCGACCATGTGGACGGGGATCCGGATGGTACGTCCCTGATCCGCGATCGCGCGCGAGACCGCCTGGCGGATCCACCACGTGGCGTACGTGGAGAACTTGAAGCCCTTCGTGTGGTCGAACTTCTCCACGGCGCGTATGACCCCGAGGCTCCCCTCCTGGATCAGGTCGAGCAGAGAGAGACCGTGGTTCGCATACCGGCGGGCGATCGAGACGACGAGTCGCAGGTTCGCCGAGACCATGTGCTTCTTGGCGGCGATACCCACCGCTTCGATCCGGTGCAGGCGTCGCAACTCGGCAGCCGGCAACGTCACACCCTCGGCCTTGGCTCGGTCGAGCGCGTCGGCGGCGGCGGTGCCAGCCTCTACCTTCTTCGCAAGGTCGACTTCCTCGCGCGCCGTGAGGAGCGGGACGCGTCCGATCTCCTTCAGGTACTGGCGTACCGGATCGGAAGCAAGCGGGCTCGCGGCGTTCGCGGCCGCTATTTTGGCTGCCTTCGTGGGCTTGTGCGCTCTGGTCCTGACTTCGGTCACGTGTGACTTCCTGTTCGAGAGAGGCGTGATGGGCTTCATGTCGGTGTTTCGGTGCCATCGACCCGACGGCAAGACCCTCACCGTTGCGAGGGTCTTGGCTTGTTGTCGAACCGCCAGTACGTAGGTGCCCCGGGACTACTCGAGATAGTCCTTCAGCCGGCTGGAACGGCTCGGGTGGCGCAGTTTACACAAAGTCTTGCTCTCGATCTGCCGAATGCGCTCACGGGTGACGCCGAACTCGCGTCCGACCTCTTCAAGGGTGCGAGGGTGTCCGTCCACCAGGCCGAAACGAAGTTCGATGACTTTGCGTTCCCGCTCTGAGAGCGAATCAAGCACGCGACGAAGATGCTCGGCCAACATCGTCTCGTTCGCAGCGTCCGGCGGCGCGATCGCCTCGGAGTCCTCGATGAAGTCGCCGAGCTGGCTGTCCTCTTCCTCGCCGATCGGCGTCTCGAGGGAGACCGGCTCCTGCGAGATCTTGAGGATCTCGCGAACACGCTCAGCGGTCATCTCCATCTGCGCGCCGATCTCATCCGGCGACGGCTCGCGACCGAGCTCCTGGAGCAAGTTGCGCTGGACGCGGATGAGCTTGTTGATGGTCTCGACCATGTGGACCGGGATGCGGATCGTGCGCGCCTGATCGGCGATTGCTCGTGTTATCGCCTGACGGATCCACCATGTGGCGTAGGTCGAGAACTTGAAGCCCTTCATGTAGTCGAACTTCTCAACCGCGCGGATCAGGCCGAGGTTGCCCTCCTGGATGAGGTCGAGGAACAGCATGCCGCGCCCGACGTAGCGCTTCGCAATCGATACGACCAGTCGCAGGTTCGCCTCGACGAGTGCCCGCTTGGCGTTGAGGCCGTCCGCCTCGGTGCGCGTCAGGTTCCGGATGGTGGCGCGGTCGAGCTTGACGCCCTTGGCCTCCGCCTCTTCGAGTTGCGCAGCACACTCAAGGCCAGCCTCGATGCGCTTGGCGAGCGACACCTCCTGCGGACCGGTGAGCAGCGGGACCTTGCCGATCTCCTTCAGGTACATGCGCACGGGGTCGGACGTCAGCGGAGCGAGCGTCGCGTGGTCCGCCCGACGACGGGTCTTCTTCTTGGCGCGCGTCTTGGAGACCGGCGCCGCAAGTACCTCAGCGACCTCCGGGGGAACCTCGTCGTGGTTCGACTCACCGATGAGGGCAGCAGACACCTCGTCGGCCTCGATGATCATGTCCGCGTCATCCGGGCTCACGTCGGACGCGGCCTCAGCGATCTCGATGCCGCTGCGTACGAACTGTGCGTAGACGTTATCGACCTGGCTTTCGCTCAGGTCCATGTCGCCGAGCGCACCCTCGATCTCGTCAGCGGTCAGATTGCCCTTCGCCTTGCCCATCTTGATGAGCGTGACGACCTCGGGCAGGGCCAGCTCGGGCGCGACCTTACCCGGCGTGGCATCCGGCTTGGCTGACTTTGCGGCCTTGGTCGACTTCGCGGGTGCGGTCTCTTCCATGGGCTTACTGCTCAAGATCTCTCCCTGATAGTTGTAACGCAGTCATCGGCCGGTCTGCCGGGTCGCCCTCAGTTGGGCGAGCCTTCGCTGAACATCCGCGGCCTTTCGGAATAGTTCGTCATCGCCTGCCGTATCCCCTGCACTTTGCTTCGCACGCATCTCGGCCTGAAGCCGATTGAGCTCGCGCTTGAGCGCGAACTCCGTCAGGCGGTCGAGCGTCTCCGAGAACCGCGCCTCGGCCGCCGCAGGCTCCAGGGCATCCACCAGGAACGCGGAGAGAGACTGTGCGGCCTCCGCATCACAACGCGAGACCGCCTCGAACAGGGCGGCTCCGGATGCGTCTCCGGCGTCCACGATCTGCCGGATCAGGTTCTCTGTTCCGGCGTCCGAAAAGGCGCCCTCGATGTCAAGCAAATCGCGTACCTCTTTGCGCAGGCGCGGCACGACCGCGAGTACGCGGGCCAGTTCAGCCTCGGCGCCCGCTTGCCCCGACTCGGGTACGCGGACGACCGCCGGACGCACCGCAGCCGTCTCGTCACCGATGTCTCGCGCTCCCCGACTGTCGAAGGAGGGTCGCGCAGTGCGCGCAGCCTTGTCCACCGTCGCGTAGTCGGTTCGCAACCGGTCGGCAACGTGCGCTGCGTAGTCCTGCGCCAGGAGCGAACCCCGGATGCTCGCCAGCACTCCGGCCGCGTCGGCGAGCGCGCGCGACCGGCCTTCGGGCGTCGTGAGGTCGTGAGCGTCGATGCGGCGGTCGATGACGAAGCGCAACAGAGGCTGCGCGCCGTCGATCAGTGTGCGCATCTGCTGCTCGCCGTTCTTCGCGACGTAGTCGGCCGGGTCCATCGAATCCGGGATCACGGCGACCAGGAGATCGAGCCGCGCGCTCCCCGCCTCCGGCGTGGACGTCGAATCGAGGAACTCCGCGGCACGGTCCGCCGCTCGCATCCCCGCCTCATCGCCATCGAAGAGGTAGACGATCCGCTTGGCGAAACGGCCCAGCAGCTTGACGTGTCGCGCGGTCAGCGCGGTGCCGAGCGTCGCCACCGCATTTGTGATGCCCGCCTCGTGCAGCGCGATCACGTCGGTGTAGCCCTCGACCACGAGCGCCGTTCCCGTCGAGACGATCGAGCTCTTCGCACGGTCGATCCCGTACATGTTCGCCGACTTGTGGAAGATGGGAGTGTCCGACGAGTTCAGGTACTTGGGCTGCCCATCACCGATCACGCGCCCACCAAAGGCGATCACGCGCCCCTGCAGATCGGAGATCGGGAACATCAAACGGTTGAAGAAGCGGTCCTTCACCTCGCCGCGGTCGTCTGTGAGCGCCAAATTGGCCTCGACGAGCTCGTCACGAGCGAAACCCTCGGCTGCGAGCGCCTTGGCCAGAGCTCCCCGGGCCCCCGGTGCGTATCCGAGTCGCCAGCGCTTCGCGACCTCAGAACCGAAGCCGCGCCCTGCGAGGTATGCGCGCGCCGCCTGTGCGCCCGCTTCGCGCCCGGAAGCCAGCGTCTTGTGGAAGACCTCGGACGCCGCCTCGCTAGCCGCCACGAGCCTCTCCTTGCGCCCCTGAGGCATAGCGGAACCGGCCTCCTCGACGATCTCGACGCCCGCGCGCTCCGCAAGCATTCGAACAACGTCCGGGAAGTCCATGTTCTGGGCCTTCATCACGAAGCCGAACGCATCGCCGCCGAGCGCGCAGCCGAAGCAGTGCCACAGCTGCGTCGCCGGATCCACCTTGAAGGAGGCGGTCTTCTCCCCGTGGAACGGACACAGGCCCCAGTACAGGCGGCCCTTCTGGCGCAGCGGCGTGGTCTCGTTGATGAGCGCGATGAGATCCGTGGCGTCGCGGACCCTCGCGACGTCCTCGTCAGAGATCCGGCCCACGTGCCACCCCCTCGTCATCGCAGCGTGGCAAGCGGCGACGCTCCCGAGGACGGTGAGCCCTCGGGAGCGTACGCACGCTACCTATTCGTACATGCCCGCACCGTCGTGCGGGAAACGAGTACTACAGACGCGTGAACAGCGGCGCGAAGACGACAGCGATGACAGACATCACCTTGATCAGGATGTTCATCGAGGGACCCGCAGTGTCCTTGAAGGGATCGCCGACGGTGTCGCCAACGACGGTGGCGTGGTGCGTGTCCGAACCCTTGCCGCCGAGCTCCCCGCCCTCGACGTACTTCTTGGCGTTGTCCCACGCGCCGCCCGCATTCGCCATGAAGATGGCGAGCAGGAACCCGACGACGAGCGAGCCGGCCAGGAACCCTCCGAGCGCACGCGCACTCCACAGGCCCATGAGGATCGGGAGCGCGACCGTCAGGGTGGCCGGAAGGACCATCTCCTTCAGCGCGGCCGAGGTGGCGATGTCGACGCACTTGCCGTACTCGCCCTCGACGCCTTCCCTACCCTCTCGGAGACCGACGATCTCACGGAACTGACGGCGAACCTCTTCGATCATCGCCTGGGCAGCACGGCCGACCGCGTTGATCGCCATCGACGAGAAGAGGAACGGGAACATGCCGCCGATGAACAGGCCGATGATCACGTTGTTGTCGAGGATGTTGATGCCGGTCTTGAGCAGCCCGACCTTCTCAGCATAGAGCTGGAAGTACGCGAGGGCCGTGACCGCGGCCGATGCGATGGCGAAGCCCTTCGCGATGGCCGCGGTGGTGTTGCCGACCGAGTCCAGAGAGTCCGTGATGGCGCGGACCTCGGGGCCCTGATGGCTCATCTCGGAGATGCCGCCCGCGTTGTCCGCGATGGGACCGTACGCGTCGACGGCGACCACGATGCCGGTGGTGGCGAGCATGCCGATAGCCGAGAGGCCGACGGCGAAGATGCCGCCGCCAGCAGGCATCGCCCAGTCACCGGCGAAGTAGCTGACGCCCATGGCGATGGCCAGGAACACGATCGACGCGGCGGTGGACTGCATGCCTGTCGCGAGGCCGGACAGGATGACCGTTGCCGGGCCGGTCTTGCCGGCCTCAGCGATCCGCTTGACGGCCTTGTAGGCGTCCGACGTGTAGATCTCTGAGGCCTGCCCGATCGCCATTCCGGCCGCAAGGCCGATGAAGATCGCCACAAAGAACCCGACCGGGTTGATGACCGTGTGCGTGACCAGCGTCGCGCCGATCCCGGAGATGAACTCGGTGCCGGCCGGCAGCAGCATCATCACGAGGAAGTAGCACGCGATGAGGGTCAGGATCGCCGCGCCGTACGTGCCGGTGGACAGGGCGCGGCCCGGGTGGCCGTTCTCCCGGCCACGCACGAACAGCGTCGCGATGGCGGAGCAGACCATACCGACCGCAGCGATGAGCAGCGGAAGAAGCGCGCCCTTGAAGCCGAGGTAGAGCGAACCGAGCGCGAGCGGCGCGACGATCGCACCGACATAGGACTCGTACAGGTCGGCACCCATACCCGCCACGTCACCGACGTTGTCGCCGACGTTGTCCGCGATGACGGCCGGGTTGCGGGGATCGTCCTCGGGGATGCCGGCCTCGACCTTGCCGACGAGGTCGGCGCCGACGTCAGCGGCCTTGGTGTAGATGCCGCCGCCGACGCGCGCGAACAGCGCGATCGTGCTGGCGCCCAGACCGAAGCCCGGGATGACGTCAGAGAAGATCGTCGCGGCCGGGATGCTCAGGCCGAAGATGGTCAGCGTCGCGCCCGGGATGATCGTGAGACCGTCCGCGCCGCCGACAAGGCCGCTTGCGAACAGCAGGATGACGAAGCAGAGCGAGACGCCGAGCAGGCCGAGCCCGGCAACGGTGAGGCCCATGACGGCGCCACCACGGAATGCGACTTCGAGTGCCTTAGGCATGCTCTTGGTGGCAGCGTGGGTGGTGCGCGAGTTGGCGCGAGTGGCGATCGTCAGGCCGATGAAGCCGGCACTGCCTGAGAACACGGCGCCGACCAGGTAGGCGATCGACATGACCCATCCACCGCTGCTCGACAGGAACAGGCCCATGGCGATGGCCACGAGGACGAGGACGACGGCTATGACGCGGTACTCACGCCCGAGGAATGCGAGCGCACCTTCCTGGATGTGCTTGGAGATCTTCTGCATGAGCGCAGAACCGGGATCCTGCTTGAGGACCCAGAACGCGTAGTAGGCGGCCGTCCCCAGGCCGACGAACGAACACAGGATCGCGATCAAGACATACTGCATGCCACCTAGCATTGGCCCACTCCCTTGTTCGGCGTCAAAGCCCCTGTGCAGTACTTGCCCCCGTGAGCACGCGAACGCTCACTCCGCAGAACAGCGCGGTATTTCGACAGGTTAGCCCAACATCCCGCACCCCGCTACGGATTCTTAACACGCCGCACCGCTGTGGTGGCCTGCGTTCGGTGAGCGGCGCTGAGTGCGTGCTACAGACGCCAGGACGACGGCACGAAGAACTCCTCGTACGCGCCGATTGCGAACCGGTCGGTCATGCCTGCAACGTAGTCGGTGACACGCTGCACGAGCTCGTCCGGAGCCTGTGGTGCGTACTCCGCCGGCAGCAGCTCGGGGTGCTCGAGGTAGTGTCCGAACAGCGCCTTCACGACCCCGAACGACTTCGGCTCCTCCTCTTTCGCACGGCGCGACATGTACACCTTCTCGAAGAGGAACGAACGCAGCTCCATCAGGGCGTCCCACACCTCGGGGCTCATACCGATGACACCGGAAGCGTCCGAGGTGGCGATCGTGTCGCGCACCATCGTTCGAATGCGGGCGCCGTGGGTCGCACCCAGTACCGCGACAGCGCCCGCCGGCAACTCCGACTCGTCGAGCACGCCACCGCGAACGGCATCGTCGATGTCGTGATTCACGTACGCGATGCGATCGGCGAGCCGGACGATGCAGCCCTCGAGCGTTGAGGGCTCCTCGTCGCCGGTATGATGGGCGACCCCGTCCCGCACCTCCCACGTCAGATTGAGGCCCTTGCCGTCGTACTCGAGGTCCTCGATCACGCGCACCGACTGTACGTTGTGGTGGTACGCCTCGGGAACGCCGTCGTAGCGCCCGCGACTCTCGCCGTAACACGCGGTGAGCGCATCCTCGCCGGCGTGCCCGAACGGGGTGTGTCCCAGATCGTGCCCGAGAGCGATGGCTTCGGTGAGGTCCTCATTGAGCCGGAGCGCCCGCGCCACGCTGCGGGCGATCTGCGACACCTCGAGGGTGTGAGTCAGCCGCGTGCGATAGTGATCGCCCTCGGGAGAGAGGAACACCTGCGTCTTGTGCATGAGACGCCGGAACGCCTTCGAGTGGATGATGCGGTCCCGGTCGCGCTGGTACTCCGTGCGATACGGATCCAGCTCGAGTGGCCGCACGCGACCGCGCGAAGCGTCCGAGAACGAGGCCCGGGGCGAGAGGGCGACGTGCTCCGCCGCCTCGATGTCGGTCCGCGTGAGTGCGCTCATGGCATCCCCCCTTCCGGCCGCGCGTTCAGTGCGATCAGTGCACGAATGTAAGATACGCCCACGCTGTGACACCGATCAGCGCCGCGGCAAGAAGCCACGGCCACAGCGGGGCCCGGCGTGCTCCCGAGAACCCGTGGATGAGCGGCGAGCCCGTTCGCTGGTACAGCCGCGTGCGCCCCAGCATGCCGCTCCCCTCGATGCGATGACTACCGGTTGTCCGAACCCGCACTCTTCTCGGCAAGGGCGGCCTGGGCGGCTGCCAGACGCGCGAGCGGCACGCGGTACGGCGAACACGAGACGTACGACAACCCGATGTCGTGGAACACCTTCACGCTGTCGGGATCTCCGCCGTGCTCGCCGCACACGCCCAGATGGATACCGGGGTTCGCCGCGCTACCCAGTTCACACGCCATCTTCACGAGTTTGGCGACTCCGGGATCGATCGTCTCGAACGGGTTGCGCGGCAGGATCTTCCGCTCCAGGTAGCGCGGCAGGAACATCGCCTCGATATCGTCGCGGGAGAAGCCGAACGTCGTCTGTGTCAGGTCGTTGGTCCCGAAGCTGAAGAAGTCGGCCACCTTCGCTATCTCGTCGGCCGTGAGCGCCGCACGCGGCAGCTCGATCATCGTGCCGATGGGGATGTTGAAGACGCACCCCTGTTCGGACTGGACCTCGGCAACGATCTTCTCCGACTCGGCGCGAAGCGTCTCGAGCTCCGCGACCACTGAGACGAGCGGGATCATGATCTCCGCACGCGGGTCGCGGCCTTGCTTCTTGAGCTGACACGCGGCGAGCGTGATGGCGCGCACCTGCATCCCGTAGATCTCCGGGAACATGATCCCGAGGCGGCATCCGCGCAGGCCGAGCATCGGGTTCTGCTCGTGCATCGAGTCCACAAGGGCGAGAAGCTTCTTCTTCGCGGTCAGAGTCGCCGCGTCCGCGCCCGTGCACTCGAGCTTCGCGACTTCCACCGCGAGGTCACGCGGAGAGTCCAGAAACTCGTGCAACGGCGGATCGAGCAACCGCACGGTGACCGGCAGGCCATCCATCGCGGCGAAGATGCCCAGATAGTCAGCGATCTGCACCTCGAGGAGCTGCGCGAGCGGGGCGAGCCGGCCGGACTCGTCCTCGGCGATGATCATGTCCTGGACGATCTGCTTTCGATCCCCGAGGAACATGTGCTCGGTGCGCGCGAGTCCGATGCCCTCAGCGCCGAACTTGCGCCCCAGCTCCGCGTCCTCGGGGGTGTCCGCGTTCGCGCGCACGCCGAGACGGCGATACTCGTCCGCCCACCCGAGCACGGTGTCGAAGTCGCCGGTCACCTTGGGCTGGACCAGTTGCACGGCACCGAGAACGACGATGCCGGTGGTGCCATCGATCGAGATGAGATCGCCTTCATGGAGCTCGACGCCGGTCCCAGCGACGCGCGCGACCTTCATGGCCGCGTCGATCTTGAGCTTCTCGGCGCCACAGACGCAGGGCTTGCCCATGCCGCGGGCGACGACGGCAGCATGTGAGGTCTTACCGCCGTGGCTCGTCAGGATACCCTGCGCCGCGACCATGCCGCGCAGGTCGTCCGGCGTGGTCTCCCATCGGACGAGGATGACCTTGCGGCCCGCCGCGCTCGCCTCGACCGCGTCGGCCGAGGAGAACACGACCTCGCCCACCGCGGCACCCGGGCTTGCATTCAGGCCCTTGGCGATCACGTCGTAGTCGGCGGTCGCATCGAACTGCGGGTGGAGCAGCTGGTCGAGCTGCGCTGGGTCGATGCGCAGCACGGCCTCCTCCTTCGAGATGAGGCCCTCCTCCACCATGTCGATCGCGATCTTGAGTGCGGCGCGAGCGGTTCGCTTCCCCACGCGCGTCTGGAGCATCCAGAGCTTGCCCTGCTCGATGGTGAATTCGATGTCGCACATGTCGCGATAGTGCGACTCCAGAGTCTCAAAGACCTTCCAGAGTTCCGCACCCGCCTCGGGGAACACCGCGGGCAGCTCGTGCAGAGGACTGGTGTTGCGGATGCCCGCGACGACGTCCTCACCCTGCGCGTTCGTGAGGAAGTCACCGTAGTACTCGTTGGTGCCTGCCGCGGGATCGCGCGTGAACGCAACGCCCGTCGCCGAGGTCTCGCCCTTGTTGCCGAACACCATCGACTGCACGTTGACCGCCGTGCCGAGGTCGTCCGGGATCTTCTCCATAGCACGGTACACGACCGCGCGGTCGTTCATCCACGAGCGGAAGACCGCCTCGATGGCAAGCCGGAGCTGGCGCGTGGCGTCCTGCGGGAACGCGACAAACCCGTCGGCGCCCACGAGCTCAGGGAACTCGGCAGCGCTCACGTGCTCGGCCACGAGGGCCTTGAACTCGGTGACGAGGTCCCGCATGTCGTCGGCGCTCAGATCGGTGTCGTCCGTGACGCCGCGCAGGTGCTTCTTCGACGTGATCGCGTTCTCGAACAGGTCACCTTCGATGTCGAGCACGACCTTCGAGAACATCTGAACGAAGCGCCGGTAGGAGTCCCAGGCGAACCTGTCGTTGCCGGTCTGGGCGATGAGGCCCTGCACGGAGGTATCGTTCAGGCCGAGGTTGAGGATCGTGTCCATCATGCCCGGCATCGAGAACGGCGAGCCCGAGCGCACGGACACGAGCAGCGGGTCCGCGGCGTCACCGAGACGCTTGGCCATCTTCGTCTCGAGTTCGGCCACATAGGCGGCGAGGTCCTCGGCGAGACCCGGCGGAAAGCCGGGCGGCGTGGAGTTGTAGTACTCCATGCATGCCTGACAGCTGATCGTGAACCCGGGAGGGACCGGCAGACCCATGTTCGCCATCTCGGCGAGGTTCGCGCCCTTGCCGCCGAGGATCATCTTCATGCCCCGGTTGCCCTCGGTGCGGTTGACGCCGCTGACGTCCCTACCGAAGGCATAGACACGCTTTTCGCTCGACAAGTCTTTCTCCCTTGGCTCATCGGGTCCCAGTGGGGTGCATGATACCGCGACGGGACGCAGCGGCCAGAGAGTGCCTCAGTCCGCGGTCGTGACCGCCCCGTCGAGGTAGCGGAGTATCTCCTGCGCGGTCTCTTCCACGGCGCGATTGTCCGTGCGTATCACGATGCAGCCGATGCGTCGCATCATCGCGCGTGCCTCCTCGAGCTCCTGCTCCACGGCCTCGCGGTCCGCATAGCGCGGCACGAAGGCGCCAAGCTCCCGCATTCGCTCGCGACGGATCTCCACGAGGATGGCGGCGTCGGTCACCAGCCCGAACACCTTGCGGGGATCGGCGTGGAAGAGCTCGGCGGGTGGCTCGACACCGGGCGCGAACGGCACATTGGACACCCGGTAGCCTTTGAACGCGAGGTACATGGACAGCGGCGTCTTGCTCGTGCGCGAAACGCCGATGAGCACGATGTCCGCGAGGGGAAGGTCCTCGGGGTTACGGCCGTCGTCATGCGACACGGCGAACTCGGTCGCGCCGATGCGCTCGAAGTACTCATCGTCGGTGCGGTGCATGGCGCCGGCTTCACCGGTGGGCCGGTGGCCGGTGGCATCCGACAGCAGCGCCACTGACGGGCCGAGCAGATCGACCCCGTTCACCCCGTCCTCGGCGACCATGCGCTCCATCTCGGCACGCAGCTGCAAGTCCACGAGCGTATAGAAGAAGATGCAGTGCACCCCGCAGTGCTCGTGCACGGTCTGGCGCAGATGCAGGGGCGTGGAGACACGGGGCAGGCGCTCGATGTGGAACGAGTCGGGAGCGAACTGGGAGATCACGGCCCGCGCGACCATCTCGCCCGTCTCACCGAGCGAGTCCGACAGCACGTGCACCGAGATCGGATCCGAGGGGATCACTTCGCCTGCCCCTGAAGGCGCGTGAAGTCGGCCACGCCGTCGAACATCCCGATGAAGCGGTTCAGGAGTGCCAGCCGCATCGTGCGCAGCCCCTCATCCGCATCCATGACCATGACACCGGTGAAGAAGGCGTCGATCGGCGCGCGAAGGCCGCCCAAGAGCGCGAGCGCGCCCTCGTAGTCGGCTTTCGCGACCGCGGTATCGACCCGGGCGGCCGCAGCATCGATGGCGTCGACGAGAGCCGATTCTGACGCGCCCATGAGTGCGCGGTCTGGGGCTTTACCCGCCGCGGGATCGGACAGGTTCCGTGCTCGGGCGAACGCCACGGCGACGTCGGATATGGCCGCGCTCGCGCGAGCAGCCTGAAGCGCGTTGGCGCGGGCGAGCGCGTCGGCCGGGTCGTCCGAGGCCACAGCCAACACGGCATCGACGGTGTCGTAGGCCAAGCCACGATCGCGCAGCATCGTCTCGAGGCGGCCGGTGAAGAAGGACTTCACGGACGCCCCGGTAGCCTCGAGGTCGAACGGCACCACTCCGGCGTAGCCTTCGAGCGCGGCGCCGATGGCATCGTCAAGCCGGATGCCCAGCCCGCCGTCCAGCACCATCGCCAGGACACCGATGGCGGCGCGGCGTAGCGCATAGGGGTCGGCGGAACCGGTCGGCGCCTGCCCGAGCGCAAAGATCCCGCAGATCGTGTCGAGCTTGTCGGCCGCGGAGACGAGAAGCCCGGGAACGGTCGCCGGCACGGCATCGCCCGCGAACCGCGGACGATAGTGCTCGAGGATCGCGTCAGCCACGGGTGCTGCTTCACCGGCGGCCAACGCGTAGTAGCGACCCATGACGCCCTGCAGCGACGGGAACTCGACGACCGCGTGGCTCACGAGGTCCGCCTTGCACAGGTGCGCGGCACGTATGGCCTCGGCCGTCTCGGTTGGACCCGCTCCATGAAGCTTCGCAAGGACGCCTGTCAGCGCCTCGACGCGCGCAACCTTCGCCGCGACGGTGCCAAGCTTCTCCTGGAACACGGCCGTGGACAGACGCTCGACCCACGGCTCCATGCCGCACGCAAGGTCCTCGTCGTAGAAGAACGCGGCATCGGCCAGGCGCGCGCGGATGACGCGCTCGTGGCCACGAACGATCGGCTCACTCCGCGAAGGATCCCCGTTGTGGACCACGATGAAGGCGTTGGTGAGCGCGCCTTCGGAGCCCTCGAGCGGGAAGTAGCGCTGATGGGACTCCATGGCCGTTTCGAGCACCTCTCGAGGTACCCGTAGGAACGCCGCGTCGAAGTGGGCGACCGCCGCTGTGGGGTACTCGACGAGGTTCACGACTTCCGCGAACACCTTCTCGGGAACCACCGGGGTGTAGCCCTCCTGCACGGCAACGCTGTCGATCCCCTCGCGGATGAGCTGCGCGCGCGTCTCGCCGTCGGCGACGACTCTCCCGCGCTGATGCGCGAGCAGGAAGTCCGACGCGGACGGGACCTCGATCGCACCTTGCGAAAGGAAGCGATGACCGTAGGTGGTGCGCCCCGCCGTCAGACCGGCGAACGTCACAGGGACCACGTCGGACCCGAGGAGGGACAGAAGCCAGCGCACGGGACGGATGAAACGGGTCCCCCCACTCCCCCATCTCTGCGACTTCGGCCACTCTATCGCGGCGGCAAGGCGGGAAAGCAGTTCGGGCAGCACGTCGGAGGCGGGCAGTCCCGCGCTCCGTATGTGGGCGTAGACGTACTCTCCGCCCGTCTCTTCGCCGCGCTCGAGGTCGGCCACATCGACGCCCTTGCCGCGGGCGAACCCGAGGACAGCGGGCGTTGGGTCGCCGTTCGCGTCGAAGGCGGCACGCACCGCGGGGCCCTTGACGCGCATGTCGAGGTCGTCCTGGTGGTCTGCGAGTCCCTCGACCAGCACAACGAGCCTGCGCGGGGCGCCCAGGACGCGGATGTCGGCATACCCGAGCCGCGCATCCTTCAGCGCGACGGCGGTCAGCCCGGCGAGTTGTGTCACTGCGGAGTAGAGCGGCGCCGACGGGATCTCCTCGACGCCTATCTCGAAGACCAGGTCGCGGGCGCTCATGAGGTCACGCCCCCGTCGGCCGCAGGGACTGCTCCGTGGACGGCACCGCCGCGAGCGCCGCCACTCGCGACCCATGCCTCAGCGGCGCCCTTCGCAAGCGTTCGGATGCGCATGATGAACGTCATGCGCTCCGTCACCGCGATGGCGCCGCGCGCGTCAAGCAGGTTGAAGATGTGGCTGCACTTGAGCGCCTTCTCATAGGCGGGCAGAACCGCTCCCGCCTCCAGTGTGCGACGCGACTCGGCCTCGTACTCGTCGAAGAGCCGCCTCAGGCGATCGGTGTCGGCGATCTCGAAGTTGTAGGCGGACTGCTCGCGCTCGTTGCGCAGATAGACATCCCCGTACGTGGTCCGCGCGCCATCCGGAGTCTCGACCCAGGTGATGTCGTAGACGGAGTCGACGCCCTGGATGTACATCGCCAGGCGCTCGAGCCCGTAGGTGATCTCCGCCGGGATCGGGTCGCACTCGATGCCGCCCACCTGCTGGAAGTAGGTGAACTGCGTGCACTCCATGCCGTTGAGCCAGATCTCCCATCCGAGTCCCCACGCGCCGACGGTCGGATTCTCCCAATCGTCCTCGACGAGACGTACATCGTGCTCTGCCGGATCGATCCCGATCGCGCGCAGGGAACCGAAGTAGAGGTCGAGCACCTCATCCGGACTCGGCTTCAGGAGGACCTGGAACTGGTAGTAGTGCTGGAGCCGGTTCGGATTCTCGCCGTATCGGCCATCCGCGGGGCGACGTGAAGGCTGGACGTAGGCGCAGCGCCATGGCTCGGGCCCGAGCGCACGCAGCAGGGTCGCGGGGTGGGACGTACCCGCGCCGACCTCGATGTCGTACGGCTGCAGGACCACACAGCCCTGGTCGGCCCAGTAGCGTGAAAGGGCCAGGATGATGTCCTGGAACGACAGGGGCTTCATGTGGCTGCTACGCACCTCGCGTCGTGGTCCGATAGTCGATTCCGGCAGTGCCCTCGCGGCAGAGCCGCTCGGGCGGCGCGCGAAGGACCACGCGTCAGCGGCATTCTACCAGCAGCGGCGAGCGACAAGCGCGCGCTCAACGCCTGCGCCCGCCGATCTTCTCCCCAAGGAGCTCCTCGAGCCCACCGCGTTCATCGTCGGGGACGTCCCTCCAAGGAATGATCACGTAGCGTCTCTTCGTCGTATGCAGGAGAAGGCACGCACCCGCGGATCGCCAGCGGGTGAAATCGCCCCACTCGGCCCGAGCGTCCCGGCCGGGCTGTGCGATCTCGACCCCCTCGGCACCGAACACCCACTCCGCGGACTCGTAGGTCGCGCGACCTCCGGGACGATACGCGCTGTAGCTGCCGGCGAGCAGGGCGAGCGCGGGCACGATCGGCACGATCCAGAGCAGCGTGGCTCCAAGGCGCATGACCGTTTCGTGACCGCTCCACAGTCCGAGTACGAACCACAGCGGGCCAACAGCCAGAAGCATGACGCTCATCCGGTTCCGGAACACGAGCACGGCTGAGACCCGCATCACATCACGCGGGGTCAGTGTCGTCTTCACCCGGATCCCGGTCATCGCGCGCTCACGTAGGCGTCGAGTGCGCGCAGGCGGGCCGGGACGTGGAAGCCGACGTACGCTCGCGTCACGCGCAGCGCCTCGGTTCGCGTCACGTCGGTCGCGTCGATGCCAGGGACCTCGCTCATGCGTGCGCGCATGAGCGCGCGCATGAGGGCGCGCGCATCAGGATCCAGGCGCAAACCACCGGCTCCGCAGTTCGCGCACAGGACGCCACCGGCCTCAACGGAGAACGACATCCCCTCGCCCACAGCGCCACCACACGCGGCGCAGCAATCGAGCGACGGCCGGTAGCCGTGCATCGCAAGCGCTTTCAGCAAGAATGCGGAGACGAGCAGGTCGATGGACTCGACCGGCGCCACCTCGAGGACTTCGAGTGTCACGAGCGCCATCTCGAAGAGCTGCGGCTCCCCCTGGCCCTCGACGGAGATCTTGTCGAGGACGTCGAGAACGACAGCGCCGGCGACCGCCCGGTCGTAGTCGGCTCGGATCGGATCGTGGGAAGCCACCGTCTCGGCCTCGGCGAGGATCTCGAGCGAGCGGCCCGTGTGGAGAAGGACATCCAGAACCGTGAACGGCTCGACGCGGGCTCCGAGCTTGCCCTTCGGCTTGCGAGCCCCCTTCGCGACCGCACGGACCTGTCGGCCGTCAGAGGCAAGGAGGTTCAGGATCAGGTCGGTCTCGCCCAGTTTCGTTTTGCGCAGGACGAGGACCTTGAGGGGATATGCCGGCATGAGTCCGCCTACGCGCCTGTCCCGGCGGAAGCGAGAGCCGATACGATCTCAAGGCCGGCCGAGGTACCGATCCGCGAGGCGCCTGCCTCGATCATCTGCAGGGCCGTCGCCAGATCGCGGATACCGCCGGCCGCCTTGACTCCGATGTCCGGACCGACCACCGCACGCATGAGACGCACGTCCTCCACACTCGCGCCACGCGGCCCGAAGCCGGTGGATGTCTTCACGAAGTGCGCACAGCCACGGACGGCGGCCTCGCACGCGAGCCCGATGAGACCCGGCGTCAGGTAGCCGGTCTCCAGGATCACCTTGAGGATGGCGTCGCCCGCGCTCTCGGCAGCAACGGCTTCGGCGACAGCGGCGACGTCGGCAGCGACCGTCGCGAAGTCACTCTCGAGGACAGCACCGATGTTGACGACCATGTCGATCTCTGCGGCGCCCGCGTCGACAGCGCGCCGTGCCTCGTCGGCCTTCGAGACCGTCAGGGCGTAGCCGAGCGGGAAGGCGATGACCGTACACACCAGCGTGTCGGTCCCGGCAAGCATCTCGAACGCCGCCGGAACCAGCGAGGGCATCACGCACAGCGAGGCGAACCCCGCGCCACGCTGCGCAGCGATCCACTCACGTCCGGCGGCTTCGCCAGCGGTCGGCTTCAGCAACGTCTGATCGATCATCGCCGCCAGCGCACGTGCATCCATCGGCGTCACAGCCCCTCTCCGTACCCGAAGCGCTCGATCTGAGCCCCGTCACTGCGCCAGTCCTTCCGAACCCTCACCGCCAAGTCGAGGTAGACCTTCGTTCCGAGCAGAGTCTCGAGATCCTTGCGGGCCTCGGTCCCGATCCGCTTGACCATCGCGCCACCGGAGCCGACGACGATCCCCTGCTGGCTGTCGCGCTCGACGTAGATCGTCGCGTGGACGAGTGTCGTGTCCCGCCCCTCGTCGTAGCGCATCTCATCGATCGCGACGCCCACGGAGTGCGGCACTTCATCGCGCGTATGCCACAGGACCTTCTCGCGGATGAGTTCGGCGACGACGACCTCTTCCGGCTGGTCCGACGTCATCTCACGCGGGAAGAAGCGCGGTCCGAGTGGCAGCATCGACGAGACCACGGCCACGAAGCCCTCCAGATTGAAGAGCTCCTTCGCTGAGAGCACCACGACATCGTCGAAAGCAAGCAGTCCGCTCGCGTCCGCGATCCGCTTCTCGATCGGCACGACTGAAGGCAGGTCCGCCTTCGTGAGTACGAGTACCCTCTTCGCCGAGGTGGCAGCAACGTGCGCAGCGACCCAGCGGTCACCGCCTCCCACCGGCTGGGAGAGGTCAAGGACCATGCACGCGACGTCGACGTCGCGTAGCGCCATGAGCGCGCTTCGATTGAGCTCCTCGCCCAGGGCGTCGTGGGGCTTGTGCAGACCCGGGGTGTCGACGAGCACGATCTGGGATGTGTCTGTATCGAGGATCGCCCGCAGCCGATGCCGCGTGGTCTGGGGCTTGTCGGACACGATGGCGACCTTCTCGCCGACGAGAGCGTTCACGAGCGTGGACTTGCCGGCGTTCGGACGGCCTACGAGGGCCACGAACCCGCTTCGAACCTGCTCGTACGCGGTCTCGTCGCTCACCTGGACGAGACGTCCTGGTCGAGGTACCCGCGGACGAACGCCTCAGGGAACAGTTCATCGAGGGTGCAGACCTGCACGTGCTCCTCGCGGCCGCCCATGACGACACGCATCTCAGGATTGAACTCGGCAAGGAACTGACGGCAGGCGCCGCACGGCACCGTCGGGTCCTGTGAGTCGCCGACCACGGCGACCGAGTCGAAGAACGTGTTTCCCGCGAGGACGGCCGCCATCGCTGCGCCTCGTTCGGCGCACACGGTGGAGCCATAGGCGGCGTTCTCGACGTTACAGCCCTGGAATATCTCGCCGCCCGCGTAGATCGCGGCGCCCACTCTGAAGCCGGAGTACGGAGCGTACGCCTTCTCCTGCGCTTCTCGAGCGAAGGCAAGAAGCGCCAGATCGGCCTTGCTGATGTCGGTCATGAGCGGCTCTCCTCCTCATCACGGGGCTGGACCGGTTCGACGATGAGCTGCCTCACTCGGTTGCCCTCCATCTTCTCAACAGTGAATCGCAGACCCTGCACGTCCACTGACTCACCGGCCTGCGGGATGTGCCCCGCGAGCTCGGTGAACAGCCCCCCGGCTGTGTCGCCGTCGACCTCCAGCACGGTGCCGAATAGTTCGTCGAGCTCGTCGATACTCACACGCGCATCCATGCGGATGCGGCCGTCCGCAAGCGCGGTCACCATCGCCACCTGTGGGTCGTACTCGTCGTAGATCTCGCCGACGATCTCCTCGAGCAGGTCCTCGATTGTCACCAGCCCCGCGGTGCCGCCGTACTCGTCGGCCACGATCGCGATGTGCGTTCGGCTTCGCATCTCACGAAGGAGCTCATCGATCGGCTTGGTCTCCGGCACGAAGAGCGCCCGACGCACGAGCTGGGCCGGCAGCGCTTCGGAGAGCGGATCGGCCAGAGCCGGCAGAAGGTCCTTCGCATACAGGATCCCGCGGATGTCATCGAGCGTTTCGTGGTACACGGGAACGCGGGAGACGCCCGCGGCCGTGATCGCGGCGAGCGCCTCGGGTAGCGTCGCGGTGTCCTCGATCGCGATCATGTCGGTGCGCGGCACCATGACCTCGCGGGCGACCTTGCGATCGAGCCCGGCCACGGCGTCGAGCATGGCGTCACTCTCCTCGCTACCGGCGTTCTCGTCCTCGCCGGCGCGGTAGCCGTCGCCGATCTCCGCCCAGGGCACGTCCGGGCCGCGCTCTCCCGTGATGAGACGTGTGGCTGAGGTCCACGGGGCCGAGAGGACGCGCGCCACCGGATAGGCGACCACGGTGACGGCGCGTGCCGCGGGTGCGAGCGCGAGCGCGAGGTCCTCCGGATTGGCGGTGACCATCGCGCGTGGGAGCGCCTCGCCGAGCATGAATACTGCGGCCCCACCGATGAGCGCGCCCACGGCGGCATCAGCACCTGCGGGAACGCCGACCCAGACTCCCTGGAGCATCCACGCACCTACCGATGCCGCAGTCGCGAATGCGAGACCGGCGACGAGCGCGTGCGCGGCGCCGAGATGACTCGGCCTCTCACACAGCGAGTCGAGCGCCACCGCGCCATGCACGGACGTCTCACGAAGCCGGCGGGCACGCTGGGGAGAGACGGTCCGGACCGCGAGTTCCGCAGCGCTGGCAACGAAGCACGCCGCCAGCGTAAGAAGGACGGCGGCGGCGGCGATAAGTGTCGAAGCGACGATCATGCTGCCTCCACAGACGAGGTGGGCTGCCGTGGACCGGCCTGAAAGGCCGCAGGGTCCCGCAGCCCCCTTCAGAATATCTGAAAGACCGCCGTCGCGAGCAGGAACCCGAACACCGCGCCCGCCACCGTCTGCGGGATCGTGTGAGCGTCGGTCTCGACCCGGCTCTGCGCGACGAGCGCCGCCACGAACAGCGCGAGCACCATCGCCTTCGCGGAGGATACCGAGTAGCCGATGGCAGCTGCGGCCGCGAACGCCAGCGCGGTGTGGCCACTCGGCCATCCGCCCCGAAGGAACGACGCGCCCTTCTCTTGCCTGAAGGCCTTGACGGTGAGCACTCCAATGCTCGTCAGAGCCAGAGCGATGACTGTGAGCGTCGCATCGGCGGCGTGAACGAACTCCATTCCCTGCTGCGCCAGCACGGTCAGGCGGTCGACGAAGATGATGTAGCCCACGCCGAGAGCCGTCACGGCCGAGATCAGGACGGCGCCGGCCGCGACGTCCTTCGCGATCGCTGCCAGCGGGTCGTAGCCGTCGGTGCTGAGGTCGACGACCGTCTCTATCGCCGTGTTCATCAGCTCGCTCACGATCGTGAATCCGATCGTGAGTAGCAACGCGACGAGCTCGAGGCCCTCGACACGCAGTGCCAGCGCCGTGAACAGCACCAACGCAGCGACGAGAACGTGGATGCGCATGTTGCGCTGCGTCCGCAGCGTGTAGACGATCCCTCGGATCGCATAGTCGAAGGACCACAGGAGCGATCGGCTGCGCACGGGGCCTCCGCCCTAGCGTTCGGCGTTGGCCCAGGCCGCGAGCACAGATCGCTCACGCGCCTGCATGACCTCGGCGTCTTCATCGCTCTCGTGGTCGTAGCCGAGCAGGTGCAGGACTCCGTGAACGAGAAGCAGATCGAGCTCGGCCTCGACGGTCGTCCCCAACTCGGACGCCTGCGTCTGCGCGATGTCCGGGGCGATGACCACATCGCCGATCGCTATCGGCTCATCGGAATCCACGGGCTCAGGCTCGTCACAACCGAAGGACAGCACATCCGTCGGCCCATCGACGCCACGGTAGTCGCTGTTGAGTCGGGCGATCTCGTCCACATCGACCAGTGCGACGGAGAGCTCGACGGCGTCCGGAGCGTCCTCCATTCGGAGAACGAACACGGCGAGCGACTCAAAAGCGTCGAGGGCGAGCGGTTCGCCATCCCGGTTAGAACTGACTCGGACCAGCATCGCCGTCCCCTTCCGAAGCGGTTTCCGGGTACTCCGCGCGTGAATGCCGCAGGCCCGAGAGCATACGGGCAAACGTCCCCACAGCGATCTCCACGTCGGCGTCCGACAGGCCCGAAGAAGCGAGCTGCCCGTCGGCGCGCTTGGCCTCAGCCACGCGGCGCACCGCCGTTTCGATCTGGAGGGGACCGCTGTCCGAAAGGGCCCTGCCCGCGGCCTCCGCCGCATCGGCAAGCATGACGATGGCAGCTTCGCGCGACTGCGGCACGACGCCCGGATAGCGGAACGGGGCCTCGTTCACGACAAGCCCTCCGGCCGTGGCCTTGCGGTAGAAGAACACCACGAGAGAGGTGCCGTGGTGCTGCAGGACGATATCGATGACCTGCTGCGGCAGCCGGGCCTGGCGAGCCCGCTCAACGCCGTCCCGGACGTGCGCGATGATGACGAGGGCGCTCTGCTCCGGAGACGCCGCGTCATGAGGGTTGTTGCGAGCAAGCTGGTTCTCCGCGAAGAACCTCGGCCGGTCGATCTTCCCGATGTCGTGATAGTAGGCACCGGCACGCGCCAGGAGTGCGTTCGCGCCGATCTCGTGAGCTGCGGCCTCCGCCATGGCGCCGGTCATGATGGAGTGGTTGTAGGTCCCGGGAGCCGCCTCCATGAGGTCGCGGAGCAAAGGCGCGCCCGGATCACACAGCTCGAGCAACCGTATATCGTCCCCAAGCCCGGAGAGCCGTCCCACCAGCGGCAACGCCGCGAAGGCCGTCGCGAGCGCGATGACCCCTCCGATCGCTCCCACCGCGAGGTGCCCGAGCGTGTCACCGGGAAGCCAGCCGAACGCGACCGCAACCGAGGCGAACGCCCCAAGCGTGATGGCCGCGACGACGAGCGCCGTCGACGTGAGACGGAAGACGCCGCCGACCACGCGCCGGCCCGCCTCGCTCGCCATGATCCCTCGGCGGGGCCAGAAGCGCTCGAAGCGAGGCGTCGGTTCAGGCATGGCTCGCATCCGCGGGACGGCCGGCGCTCGCAGCCGCGTGCGCAGCTTGTCGCTTCTCGTCGAAGACGCTGTAGGCGGTCACGATGTGCTGCACCAGCTTGTGCCGCACGACATCGCGGCTCTCCAGATCGATGAAGGTGAGGTCCTGGACGCCGTCGAGGATCTCGCGCACCTGCTTGAGGCCGGATGCGCCCACCGGGAGGTCGATCTGGGTGACGTCGCCGGTGATCACGACCTTCGACCCGAAGCCGAGACGCGTGAGGAACATCTTCATCTGTTCGGGGCTCGTGTTCTGGGCCTCGTCGAGGACGACGAAGGAATCGTTCAGCGTGCGACCTCGCATGAAGGCCAGCGGCGCGACTTCGATGACGCCGCGCTCGGTCAGTGATGTGGACTTCTCGATGTCCATCATGTCGAAGAGCGCGTCGTACAGCGGACGCAGATACGGATCCACCTTGTCGAAGAGCGTGCCGGGCAGATACCCCAGCTTCTCCCCCGCCTCGACGGCCGGACGCGTCAGGATGATCCGCCCGACCTCCTTGCGCTTGAGAGCGTCCACGGCCATCGCCATCGCGAGATAGGTCTTGCCGGTGCCGGCCGGGCCGATGCCGAAGGTGATCGTGTTCTTGCGGATGGCATCGACGTAGCGCTTCTGACCCGCCGTCTTGGGGCGGATCGTCTTACCGCGGTGGGTCAGGATGACGTCGGAGAACACCTTGACGGGGCTCAGGTCGCCACGCTTGAGCATGTCGATGCTGCGATCGATCGAATCGGGAGTGAGCGGTTGGCCCACCTCCACGAGCTGGAGCATCTCGGTGAAGAGCGCGGAGACGGCCTGCGCCTCCTGAGGCTCACCGGTGATGGTGATCTCGTTGCCACGGACGCAGATCTCCGCCTCGAACTGCGCCTCGACCAGCTTGAGAAGGTGATCCCCCTGGCCAAGCAGGTCGACCATGTCGCGGCCATCGGGCACGACCAGGCGGATCTCGGACTGTGACAAGGGTCGCTCCTTCGCGTCCGTTGCGCGCGCTCAGGCCTTCCGGCGCGTCTACCCTACATAGTACCCGCGCAGGGTGCCGTCGTCCGACACGGCGAGCGTGATCGGAACGAGCTCGCCTCGACGCGCCCCGGGCAGCTCGGCGGAGACGTGCAGGTGATCGCCGGTCGTGCCGAAGGCCACGCCTTCGCTGATCCGCTCCACCAGCAGATCGGCCTGCTCGCCGGCGCGCCTGCCCGCGTGTGCGCGCTCGAGCGCATCACTCAACTCGCGAAGCACACCGGCACGTGAGGCTTTGCGCTCGGGCGGCACTTGGTCTGGAAGCGCTGCGGCCGGCGTCCCGGACCGCGGCGAGTAGCGGAAGACGTGAAGCTTCGTGAAGGCGCAGGAGCGGACGAACTCGAGAGAGGCCTCGAAGTCGGCATCTGTCTCACCGGGGAATCCGACGATCACGTCCGTTGTGACGGCAAGCCCAGGGATAGCCGCTCGAGCACGCACGAGAGCTTCCGCGTACGCATCGACGTCATAGCGTCGACCCATGGCTTGGAGGGTCCTGTCACTTCCCGACTGCAGTGGAACGTGCAGGTGCGGAGCGACGGCCGGGGTGATCGCCAACACGCCCAAGAGCCGCCCGGTGAGGTCCGGCGGCTCGATCGAGGAGAGCCGGATGCGTGGGATTCCGGTCTCCGCAAGAAGCGTGACGAGCGTGGCGAGGTCCGGAGCGTCCGGCGCATCCGCGTACCGACCGAGGTTGACGCCGGTCAGGACGATCTCGGAAGTGCCTGCGGCTCGCCGTGACGCGACGCGCTCAAGGATCTCACGCGCCGGGACGCTCGAAGGCAGACCGCGCGCATCCGGGACGATGCAGAAGGCGCACCGGTTGTCGCAGCCCTCCTGCACCTTCACGAGTGCGCGCGTGCGGAATCCGGGTGTTGGGCCGGGAGAGAGAATCTCCCCCGCCACGGGTACGTCGCGCCCCGCTCCGCTCTCCACGCCCAGAAGAGCCGCGATCGCGGCCGGCAATGCACGCCGGTCGGCCTGCACGACGACCCTCTCGCCGAGAGTCCGCAGGCCCTCGGCGTCGATGGCGGCGAGGCAGCCCGTGACGATCACCGGACCTTCCGTGTCGCCGAGGGCGCGTCGCACCTCCTTGCGGGCCTTGGCATCGGCCTCGGCGGTTACCGTGCACGTGTTGACGACGACGGCCTCAGCGGGGCTCTCGGCATCGACGACCGTTGCACCGAGCAGTGCGAGCGCCTCCGCCAGCGCCTCGGTGTCGGCGCGGTTGACCTTGCAGCCCAGCGTGCGGAGCGCCACTCGCGGCGCGTCAGCGCGCACGACCACCGAGCGCCCCGAGTTCGTACTCCACAAGGGCCACCACCACGATCGCGGCGGTCTCGGTGCGGAGTACCGTCTGGCCGAGCGTGACAACGACGCCTCCGGCAGCCTCGAGGGCGGTGACCTCGGCCTGCGTGAGGCCACCCTCGGGTCCCACGACTATCGCGACCGACGTCTGCGACGAGGCGCCACGCTGTTCCAGCGCCGCGCCGATGCCGAGACCGTCAGCCGACGCCTCTTCCCACGGGACGAGGATCAGATCGAACCGCCCGGCCTCGACGGCGAACTCACCGATCGTGAGGGGCTCGCGCACGACGGGCACGTCGTTGCGCTGCGACTGCTTCGCCGCCTCTTCCGCGATCCGACGCCACCTCTCCGCGCGACGGCCCGTCCGCTCCTCGTCGAGGCGCACGACGCAGCGTTCGGTCATCAGCGGCCAGATCTCGCTCACGCCGAGCTCGGTCGTCTTCTGGATGGCAAGCTCCATCCGCTCCCTGCGCGAGACGGAGAGCACGAGCACGACGCGTGGGCTTTCCGGTCGGCTCGAGGGCTCATCCATATCCGCGCGAGCGATCGTCGCGGAGACCTCCACCAGCGTCGCCTCGGCCTCGGCGCCCTCGGGGTCGACGACCATGATGCGGTCACCCGCAGCCAGGCGCAGCACTCGGGAAAGATGGTGCAGGTCACCGTCGCTGAGAGGCAGCTCCATGCCCGGGACCGGTGCTGCGGGGAGCGTCTCCAGAAGGAAGAACCGGTGGAGCGTCACAAGGTCACATCCCCAACCAGTCGCGGACCCGATGAAGCGGAGAGTGCGAACGCTTGTCTCCCATCGACTCTGAGAGCTGCTCGAGCAAAGCGCGCTCGGCCTTGCTGAGCTTCGTCGGCACCACGACGTTCACGTGGACGACGAGGTCCCCGTTGCCGCCCCGCGCCCGCGGCATGCCGGCACCCTTGGCGGTGAGTGTCTCGTCGTTCTGCGTCCCCGCCGCCACTTTGACCGGAACGGGTCCGAACAGCCCGGGGACCTCGATCTCCCCGCCGAGCGCGGCCGTGGTCATCGGTACGGACGCCCGGCCGTGCAGGTCGTCGCCTTCGCGATGCAGGAACTCGTGCTGGCGGACGCGCACCGTCACGACCAGGTCACCGGCGGAGGATCCCCGCAGGCCCGCCTCCCCCTTACCGGAAACGCTCAGTACCTGACCGTCACGGACGCCCGCGGGCACGTCGACTGCGACGTTCTCCCGGGCTTGCAGTCGCCCGTGACCGGCGCAGGCGGGGCACGGCGGCTCCACGACGGTCCCGGTCGCTGCGCACCGGTTGCACGGCGCGGCCGACTGGAAGGTGCCAAGGAAGGTCCGCCGCGAGGTCGTGACCTGACCGGCGCCGTTGCAGTCCGGGCAGGTCGTAGCGGTACCGCCTTCAGCGGCGCCGGTACCCGAACACGTGGCGCACGGCGCGACGCGCTGGTAAGCGACCTGTTTGGTGACGCCGGTCGCGGCCTCCTCGAGTGTGACAACGACCTGCGCGGCCATATCGCGGCCCTCCGTGCGGGCCTGCTGGCGGGCGTTGCCGCCCATCACCCCGTCGAAGATCACCGAGAACAGGTCGCCCATCCCCGCGCCGCCGAACGGATCGCTATAGCCATAGCCGCCGCCCGGGAAGCCGGAGGGCTGGCCCGCCGCACCGAAGCGGTCGTAGTTCGCGCGCTTCTGGGGGTCGGAGAGGGTCTCGTACGCTTCGTTGAGCTCCTTGAAGAGGTCTTCCGCGTTGTCGTGGTCGCTCGTGTCGGGATGGACATCGCGCGCGCGGCTGCGAAACGCCTTCTTCACTTCCGCTTCCGACGCGTCGCGGGAAACGCCGAGAACCTCGTAGTAGTCGCGTGTGGCGGGCATCTGGCTCCTGGATCCGTCGGTCGGGCGTGTGCTGTCTCTTCGGGTCGTGCGGATCACGCGAGCGCACGCGGCGTGCGGCGCCTGCGCGTCAGCCGAGCGCCTCGCTCAGGCCGTCGGCGACGGTTCGTACCGCGCTCACGGTGCGGGCGTAGTCCATGCGCGTGGGGCCGATCACTCCGACCACTCCTTCGGTGCCGCCGGCCTCGTAACTCGCCGCGACGACCGACATGCGCTCGAGCCCCGCCGGGTTCTCGGCACCGATACGCACGACCACAGCCCCCGTCTGCATGAGCGAGGTGAGGACGTGCAAAGTCTCGAGACCGTCCTCGAGCAGGTGCACGAGCGGTCCGACGAGCCGCGGATCGGCGAACTCGGGCTGGGCAAGAAGCGACGACACGCCGCCGGACACGACCGCATCCGCGTCCGCCTCGAGTAGACAGTCGATGACCTCGTCGAGTATCTGAGCGGTCACGCGCGCCGGCAGCACGGACGAGGACTCGAAGCCGCCGCGGGACTCCCGCACCTCTTCGCCCACCTTGCCGTCGAGCGAGGCGTTCAGAACGCGCTCGACTCGTCCGAGCGCATCCGGTGTGACTGTATCAACGAGGTCGATGGTCCTGTCGGCCACCTGACCGGAATCCGTCACGACCACGAGCACGGCTCGAGCCTCACCGATCCAGACGAGGTTGATACGACGGATCCGAGAGCGACGAAGCGTGGGGGCGATGACGACAGCGACGTAGCTCGTCAGCCGCGAGAGGAGGGCACTCGTCTCCCGCATGGCGTCGGCGACCTCATGCTCGAGCGCGTGATACTGGTTGCGCACCGACTCGACCTCTGCGGGCGTGAGCCCGTCTTCCGATCCGGCCTCGAGCATGGCATCGACGAACGCCCGGTACCCGACATCCGTCGGCACGCGACCGGCCGAGATGTGCGGCTGGAACACGTGACCGGTCTCTTCGAGGTAGGAAAGCTCGTTGCGCACCGTCGCAGGGCTCACGCGAAGGTCGTAGCGGTCGACCAGGGCCTTGGACGCGACGGGCTGCGCGCTGCGAACGTATTCGTTCACCAGCGCCTGCAGAACGATCCGCCTGCGGTCGGACAGCATCGTCACGGACTCCTCGCTCG
>JANYLP010000086.1 GCA_025361445.1 Coriobacteriia bacterium | reverse complement strand
CACGATCATGTAACGCCGGACATCGGTGACGTCCCAGCGCTGCGGGTGCGCCACGCGCTCGGGGTCGACCCGGTCGGTCGAGATGGCCATCGACGGCACGCCGGAGAGGAAGTTGTTGAGCAGGATCTGCTTGGCGATGAGCGGCAGGAAAGGCAGCAGCGGCGTGGCGAGCGCCATGCTGACCATGTTCCCGAAGTTCGCGCTCGTGGTGATCGAGATGTACTTGAGCGTGTTCGCGAACGTGCGCCGCCCGTCCTGGACGCCGGTTCGCAGGACGTCGAGGTCGCGTTTCAGAAGGACGATGTCTGCGCTCTCGCGTGCGACGTCAACGGCCTGGTCCACCGAGATGCCGACGTCGGCCGCGTGCAGCGCGCTCGCATCGTTGATGCCGTCACCCAAGTAGCCGACGACGTGTCCCGCCTTCTGCAGGAGCCGGACGAGGTGCTCCTTCTGGTTGGGCTCGATCTCGGCGAAGATGTCGACATCCTCGACACGCCGGATGGCCGCCGGCCCGAGGCTCGCGTGCAGGTCGCCGCCGGTCATCACGACCGGCGCGGCAAGCCCGAGCTGCTCCCAGGCGGTCAACGCCACCAGCGCGTTGTCCCCTGTCACGACCCTGAGACGCACGCCCTTCGCGCGCAGGCTCCCCACGGCGGCAGCCGCGCCTTCCTTCGGCGGGTCGAAGAAGGCCAGGACGCCGACGAAGGTCATCTCCTTCTCGGCCCGTGCATCGATCTCGCGGGGCACGCCCGTGCGCACGGCGACTCCCAATGTGCGGAAGCCGCGCGCGGACAGGTCGCGGAACAGCTTATCGACGTCCGCGCGCACCTCATCGATCCGCACCGTGGCGCCGGTCGGCGTCCGGGCGTCGGAGCAGACTTCGAGGACGTTTGTGAGCGCGCCCTTCGTGACCATGAGCGTCTGTCCGGCACGGTCCACAAGGACCGTGAGGCGTCGTCGCAGGAAGTCATAGGGCACCTCGTCAAGCTTCTTGACGCCGCTCGTGTCGAATGTCCGAGCGGCTCGGACCGCGTCGTCGATAGGGTTGGCGAAACCGGTCTCAAAGTACGAGTTCAGATACGCGTAGAGGACGACGTCCTCCGAGTCGCCGCCCCGGACGTCGTACGCGCCTGAGAGCGTGACCACGCCCTGTGTGAGCGTCCCGGTCTTGTCGGAGCACAAGGTGTCCATCGAGCCGAAGTCCTCGATCGAGTCGAGGCGCTTCACGATCACGTGCCGCTGCGCCATGCGCCGGGCGCCGTGAGCCAGGTTGATCGAGATGATCGCCGGCAGCAGCTGGGGCGTGAGCCCCACCGCGAGAGCGAGCGAGAAGAGGAAGGAGTCGATGGGCGGCTTGTTCAGCAGCACGTTCGCCGCGAAGATCGCGATGACGAGCATGAGCGTGATCTCCATCAGGAAGTATCCGAACCGTCGAACCCCCTGCTCGAAGTCGGTGGGCCGGGGCGGCTCCGCCATGCGGCCGGACACCGCACCGAATTCGGTCGAGAGGCCGGTGTGAAAGACGAGCGCGTGCGCCGAACCCGAGATCACGTGTGTGCCCATGAAGACGGAGTTCGTGCGCCGAGACAGTGGGGTGTCCGCGTCAAGGACCCCGAGCGACTTCTCCGTCGGATAGGACTCGCCGGTGAGGGCCGCCTCGTCGACGAACAGGTCGGTGGACTCGAGTAGCAGGCAGTCCGCCGGCACGGTGGCACCGGCGGACAGGACGACGACATCGCCCGGGACCACCCGGACGTGGGGGACGGCGGTCTCGGTGCCGTCGCGCAGAACCTGCGCCCGGACCTCGACCACCGCGAGGAGCTTCGACAGCGCGTCACGGGCGCCGCGCTCCTGCCAGAACGTGAGCAGTCCGCTCGCGAGCACGATGGCCACGATGATCGTCGCATCGGAGCGGTCCCCCAAGAATGCGGAGAGCGCCGCCGCCGCGATCAGGATGAGGATGATCGGGCTGCGGAACTGCGACAGCAGCAACGCGAGCGAGGACAGCCGTCGCGTGGTCGCGAGCGCGTTTGGTCCGAATCGGCGCAGCCGGTCGGCGGCTTGGGCGGTGGTGAGCCCGCTCGGCAGGGATTCGAGCGCCGCGAGGGCCTCATCGGTGTCTGAAGCCCAGAACGTTGGCAGAGCGTCGGACATGAGCGCGCCCTCCCGGCAGTGTGGTCCGCGTCGTATTCTCACTTCGTACCCGAACAAGGGGGAGCGGCGGATGACAGGTCGGTCGACAGGCGAGTCCGGAGTCGGGCGCTTTCGGCGTGCGCTGGCCGGCGTACGCGTGGAGCCGCCGGTGACCGGTGTGACATTCCTCGATCTGTCGCTGCTCCCGGGCGAAGGGCCGAGTGGGCCGGCCGAGTACGTGGCCGAGCTTAGTCACGACGAAGGGCTCGACTTCGCCTTCGTCGAGGCACGGGCGCCGTGGAGCCTCAGGGCGGTCGCCGCGTTGCGCGATGCCGGGGTGGCGGGCGCTTGGGTCGTCGACGGAATACTGTGGACTGCCCTGCAGTCGGGGGGCATCGCCGAGGGGCTGCGCATCGTGGCATCGAGCCCCGGAGCGCTCGCGCCCGCGCTCGATGCCGCACTCGTCAGCGCGTTGATGGTGGCGCGCCGGGGGATAGGGGCTGGTGCGCCCGCGCTCGTCGTCGCCGACGACATGGCGGGTGCGGCGGGCCCCCTCGTGGATCCCGCGTTCCTGAACGAGGCCGTCTTTCCGCGGATGGCAAGGATCGTGGAACTCGCCAGTGAGGCGGGGATCCCGGCGATCCTGCACTGCGACGGTGACGCGAGGTCTCTCATGGCCGCCGCCGCTGCTGCCGGCTTCGTCGCGATCCACGGCGACGCGGGGGGTGCGGCAGGGATCGAGCGGAGCATAGCGGCGGCCCGGGCGGCCGGACTCGCGTTCATCGGCGGTGTGCCGACGGTCGAGCTGTCCGGCGCGGACGCACCCGCGCCCGCCCTCGCTCGTGCCCGCGCGCTCGCGCACGCGTTCGCCGGCGGGCTCCTGTTCGCGGACGACGGCGGCATCACCACCTCCGCCGAAGCAGACGCGCTCTTCGGCGTCCTGGCCGGGGTCCGGGAGTCCTTCGGGTGACGCTCCGCCGACGGCGAGGCCGCCCGAGTGCGCATGACCGCTATACTCTCCCGCATGAACGACCTTCCCATCGGCGTGTTCGACTCCGGACTCGGCGGCCTCACGGTCGCCGGGGAGATCATGCGTACCCTGCCGCACGAGTCGGTCATCTACGTCGGAGACACCGCCCGCTGCCCTTACGGACCGCGCCCCCAGCTTGAAGTGCGTGAGTTCGTGCTGCAGATCGGCGCATGGCTCGCGCAGCGGCACGTCAAGATGCTCGTAGTGGCGTGCAACACCGGCACCGCGGCCGGCCTCGCGGCGGCGCAGCGCACGTTCGACATCCCGGTCATCGGGGTGGTGGAGCCCGGCGCGAGGGCGGCGGTCAAGTCGACGCGCAACCGCAAGGTCGGCGTCATCGCCACGGTCGGCACGGTCCAGTCGGGCGCGTACTCGGATGCGGTGCGCGCACTCGACGCCGGAGTCACGGTGTTCTCGGTGGCGACGCCGAAGTTCGTCGAGATCGTGGAGCAGGGCCTGCACATGGGTCCGGGTTCGCTGGAGGACGTGTTCGCGGATTCCTCCGACGTGTTCGTCCGGCCGAGCTTCTACGAGATCGCGCGCGACTACCTCGACCCGCTCAAGCGCACCGGCATCGACACTCTGGTGCTCGGATGCACGCACTTCCCGCTGCTCGCCCCCGCGATCAAGCAGGTGATGGGCAGCAAGGTCCGCATCATCTCGTCGGCGGAGGAGACCGCGTGTGACGTGGCCGCCACGCTGAAGACACGGCGAACGCTCGCTCCCGCGAGCAACGTGGCGCGGCATCGATTCATGACTACGGGGGATGCGGAGGAGTTCGCGCGGCTCGGGTCGCGAGTGCTCACATCGAAGATCTCCGTGGCGCACCATCTGGACCTGTCGGAACTGGAGACAATGGAGATCCCTCCGATGCACGGCGATAAGGCCGGCACGGACGGAACGGAGGGAACGACATGCAGCTGACCGTACTCGGATCCGCGGCTTCGTACGCGGGCGCCGACCAGGCGTGTTCCGGCTACCTGATCGAGCACGACGGCACTACGATCATGATCGACTGCGGCAACGGGTCGCTGGCAAACGCCGCGAGCATCACCGACGTGACGTCGCTCGATGGGGTCATCGTGAGCCACGGTCACACCGACCACTTCGTCGACCTCTTCGCGCTCGAGGCCGCGCTTCGCTTCGCGCCCGAGGGCCCGATGGGGAGTCTGCCGGTCTACCTGCCGGAGGGACTGTGGGAGCGCATGTGTGCGCTGCTGCCGGCCGCGGGGGCCGCGCACCTTGCCGAGGCGTTCGAGCCGCACGTGCTCGTCGCCGGCGATGCGCTCTCGTTCGACGAGCTCACGGTGACGCCGCATGCGGTCGACCACGACGGCCCGTCGTTCGCCTTCGTGATCGAGGCGCCGGACGCGCGGCTCGCCTACACCGGCGACACGCGTGACGGGGACGCGATCCGGGCCGCGGTCGCGGGCTGTGACGTGCTGCTGGCGGAGTGCACGCTTCCGGAGGACTACGCCGGCCGCGGGCCGCACATGACAGCTGCGGAGGTCGGCGCGCTGGCAAAGGGCTCGGGCGCCGAACTGCTCGTGCTGACGCACCTGTGGCCGACCGCGGATCACGACCGCATGCTCCGCGAGGCGGGCAACGTGTTCGGCGGCGAGACGGTGCTGGCCGAGGAACTCCTCACCATCGACATGACGCTCCCCGGCGGGGCCAACGAGAGGGCGGACCGATGACGGTACGCACGAATCTGAGAGCGGCCGACCAGCTGCGCGACGTGAAGATCACGCGCGGCTACCTGAAGCACGCGCACGGCTCCTGCCTCATCGAGGTCGGGGACACCGTCGTGCTGTGCGCCGCCAACGTCAGCGACGGCGTGTCGGCATGGATGCGCGGCAAGGGCCACGGCTGGGTCACCGCCGAGTACGCGATGCTTCCGTCCTCCACGCACGATCGGAAGCGCCGCGAAACCGGTGCGGGCGGCGTGGGCGGGCGCACGCACGAGATCCAGCGGCTCATCGGTCGCAGCCTGCGAACCGTCACCGACCTCGGGGCGCTCGGCGAGGCAACGGTCGCCGTCGACTGCGACGTGATCCAGGCGGACGGCGGTACGCGCACCGCGGCCATCACCGGGGCCTGGATCGCGCTGAACGACGCGTTCGCGACGTGGCAGGAGGCGGGCCGCATGAAGGTCTCGCCGATGCTCGATCACATCGCTGCCACGTCTGTGGGTATGGTCGACGGCGAGCTGCTGCTCGACCTCGACTACTCCGAGGACTCGCGCGCCGAGGTCGACATGAACGTGGTGCTGGACTCGAAGGGCCGGTTCGTGGAGATCCAGGGTACCGGAGAGCGCACGCCGTTCGACCGTGACCGCCTCGACGCGATGCTCTCGCTCGCGTCGGCCGGAGCCGCATCTCTCATAGACATCCAACGCAAACTGATCGCAGAGGGGTCGCTCACCTATGGCCGATGAGAAGCGCACCGTCGTTGTCGCGACGGGCAACGCGGGCAAGCTGGCCGAGATCCGCCACGCGCTCGAGGGGTTCGACTTCGAGTTCCTGAGCGCCGCCGACCTGGGCGCCGCGCCACTCGAGGTCGCGGAGACCGGGGAGAGCTTCACCGACAACGCGTACCTGAAGGCGGCCGCCTATCGCAAGAAGTTCGGTATGGCCGCGCTGGCCGACGATTCCGGCCTCGTGGTGGACGCTCTCGGCGGCCGTCCCGGCGTGCGCTCGTCGCGCTACGCGAGCGAGAACGCTACCGATCTGGACAACACGCGGAAGCTTCTCGAGGAGCTCGACGGCTTCGGTTCCGAGATGCGCGCGGCGCGCTTCCAGTGCGCGATCGTGCTGCTGGATGAGGCCGGCGATGCGACGTGGGCCTGCGGTACGTGCGAGGGCCAGATCGGTTTCGTACCCAAGGGCAGCGGCGGTTTCGGCTACGACCCGGTCTTCATGCCGGACGAGAAGTCCGGCTACTCGATGGCCGAGCTCACGCTCGCCGAGAAGAACGCCATCAGCCATCGCGGCAAGGCGCTCGCCGTGCTTCGGGAGCAGTTGCTCAGCAAGGACTAGGCGCGTTCCTTCGCGGCAGTCCGCTTGCGTCCCAGTCGCAGTGTGAGTATTCGGTCCGACGCGAAGATCCGCGTTGCCGCGAACACCGCCACCGCGAACCACACCGCCTGGTAGGCGATGCCGATCCATACCGTTGTGTAGTCGCGCAGGAACAGCGCCGGCGCCGCGCGGAACGGGTGGGTGAACGGGATCGCCATCACGAGCGTCCTGATAGCAGGCGACGTCGTGTCCAGGTCGATGAAGATCGTCAGGAAGTACGGGATCATCACCGAGATGGTCAGTGGTGTCAGCAGCGCCTGGACCGCCCGCACGTTCTCGGCGAACGCGCCGAGGATGACCGCGACGGCGAGTGCCACGAGGATCCCGGTGAACAGCGAAGCGAAGAGCAGGGCCCAGTCGCCTGCGCCGAGCGTGAGTCCGAGTTGGTCCATCGCGGCCGTTCCCGCGGCGGCGACCCCGCCGCGGCCGACGGCGGAGCCCAGCTTGTCCATGTAGTACTGCATGCCGAGCAGGTACGCGGCGGACGAGACGAGCGCCACCAGAGACGCCGCCGACATCTTCGCCAGCACGAGCGGAGCGCGCCCGACCGGGGTGGCGAGGAGTGTCTCGAGCGTCTTGTTCTCCTTCTCGGAGGCGACGGTCGAGGCGATCATCGACGCCGCGAACATGATCACGATGAACAGCACGACGGGGATGAAGGTCGTCTGTGCTGAGATGAAATCGGTGACCTCCTGGATGGTCACCGCTGCCGTCCGCTTCCCGATGATGACGTTCTCAGTGAGGCTGATCGGGTCGCGCAGCGCGGCCGGAGCGGCGGACGCCGTTGCCGACGCGATCACCGAGAGGCTGATCGTGCGGTTCACTGTCTCGAGTGCGGCCTTCATCGCGGCTGCGTCCCGCGACGCGAAGAAGTTGAAGTTGCGCATCACGGTGTACGTGGTGAGCCTCTGGGCGTGCCCGGCGCCGAGTCCGGACTCGAACCCGGCCGGGATTCCGATGTAGATGCCCGTACCCGGGCCCTCGTCGGTCGCCGCGGCCGTGGCCGGGTCGGTCCCGGGCACGGTGACGACGATGAAGCCCGCATCGGCGAGCGAGCCGACGATGCGCTCCGAAGCGCGGGTCCTGTCGGTGTCGACTACGTGGATGGTCGCACCCGCACCCTCGGTGGTCTGGCCTCCGACCAGGCTTCCGATGAGCGCGAACATGATCACCGTCACGACGAGCGGGAGCAGCATCTGCAGCGTCATGAGCTCGCGCAGTTCCTTGCGAAGCAGCACCCCGAAACGTCTCATCGGGCCACCGCCACGAAAGCCTGCTCCAGGTTCGCGGCGCCGAAACGCTCCTTGACTTCGGCCGGCGTGCCCACCGCGCGCAGCTCGCCGCGGGAGATGAGGCCGACGCGGTCCGAGACGTATTCGACTTCGAGCATGTTGTGGCTGGAGAGCAGGACGGACATTCCCTCCGCGGCGAACTTGCGCACCTGATCGCGAACCTCGATGGCGTTGAGCACGTCGAGCCCACTGGTGGGCTCGTCGAGTATCGCAAGGCGCGGGCGGGTCATGAGCGCGCGGGCGAGCACGATCTTGCGCGTCATGCCCTTGGAGTACGAGCCGAGGCGGTCGCCGAGCCTGTCGCCGAGGCTGGCTATCCTGCGCCCCGTCACGAGAGCGGCCCGGGCCAGTTCCGGATCGGCGAAGAATACCTCCGCGAAGAAACGCAGGTAGCTCTCGCCGGTCATGTGCTTATAGGCGCCGGCTTCTTCCGGGAGGTACGAGATGAGTTCTCGGACTGCGGCGGGGCGCGCCAGCGCGTCGATCCCCGCCATCGTGACCGAACCGGAGGTGGGGCGCAGGATCGTGGCTACAGTGCGCAGCGTGGTGGTCTTGCCGGCTCCGTTGGGACCGATGAGCGCGAAGACCTCACCCGGCGCGACGGTGAAGGAGATCCCCTTGACCGCCTCCACGTGCCCGTAGCGCTTCACGAGCCGATCGACGACGAGCACGTCCGCCACGTGCGCCCCCTCAAAGCGACTATCCCGGCCGAGCCAATCCTAGCATCAGCGCGTACGTGCCCGTGTGCGGGAGGTGCGCGTTTGCCGCGCCGTGGCCGCCTCCCTATACTGTTCCACGCTGCCTTCCCGCGAGGGAGGCGGTGGCCGGTTGCTTACGGTCGGTTCGGGCCGTGGCGCAGTCAGGTAGCGTGCCTGCTTTGGGAGCAGGATGTCGCCGGTTCGAATCCGGCCGGCCCGACCA
>JANYLP010000026.1 GCA_025361445.1 Coriobacteriia bacterium | reverse complement strand
CCGGTGGGGGCCGGGCCGGTGGTTCCGGTCGCGGTGACAGCGTCAACGAGCCATGCAACGACGGTCAGCGTGAACCACCAAGGGTTCGCGGGACAACCGGGAACGTTGATGACCTTCTCAGACGCCGGATTCGCAGAGTTCGAACCGCCGGCGACGTAGCCGCGATCGACAAGGAAGTCGAAGACGCCCTTGGCACCCGTCTGGCTCTTGGTGTGACCCGCACCCCTCGAGGGGAGATCGGGGCCGATGCAGCCAGGGTAGCCACCGAAGGTGGCGCACTGCCCGATCGCGACGACTGCCTTGCATGCGGCGCGAGCGGCGAGCTTCTCGACGACCTCGTCGAAGCTGAGGTCGACGTTCAGACCGGCCTTGCCATCCTTGGCGATGGAGCACCACGGAGCGCTCAGATTGGCCGTGCCGGCCTTGTCCCAGTAGCCGCCGCCCGCAAAGTCCTGCACGGCGCCTTCGACGACGAGCACGAACGGAGTGCCGTCGCCGTGGTTCATCTCGTGCTCGAGGTACGTGTACGCGCTGTCCCCGCCCATACCCATGACCGTCTCATGATACTGAAGGTCGATGAAGTCGATCAGGACATCGGCGATGTTGACTGCGTACGCGCTGCCATCGACGTTGAGCTTAGCGTGGTCCAGAGTACGATGCCCGTTCGGGTGACCCGTCTGAGCGTAATCCTGCAACTTCGCGACGTCGCCCGTTGCGCTCGAGCCGGTAAGGATCGCAAGCGCATGCGCCGTGCTGATGTCGGTTGCCGACGTCGCGCCGGGAACCGCAACGCCCGTCGCATCCTCGAACAAGCCGAGAAGCGACGTCGAGCACCCCGTGCACTCCGCACCGTGAACCCAGACCACCTTCGGCTTGTTCGTCCATGCGCCTGCCCACAACGTGGGCGCGATGCCGGGGCTCGCATGCCCGAACGCCTCGACCACTTTCGCCATATCCGTCTGGCCCATGCCGACGGCTGACGCAAGTAGCCCAAGGGTCGTGACAAATTCCCTTCTGGTTACTGCCATGCTTTTCAAACCTCCCTCGTTCTGCTCCCGAATACCTGCACAAAACTGTTCAAACCAGGAAGACAAAAGTCGCGCCACCTCCGTTTGCTGGTCTGGTCTTCCCGGACAGCGGGTGGAGATGGCGCTTGTTTCGTGAAGGAGATGCGCGGAGATGGAGCCCGGGCCAAGTACCCGGATCATCCGACTGAGCGCAGGTCCCGAGTGCCGGCTCGGACCCGCAAGGACTATGTGGTTGTCATGGTGCCGTCTCGCTCTCGAGCGCACCTGATTAGCAGACGCTACTCCTATGCGAATCCACGCGCAATATGCTGTTCCGCTTGGCCCCTATCACCTCTTCTTCGCGGCGAACCGCGTGCGGAATTCCTCCGCGTTGACCACGTCGAGCTCGAACAGACGAGCCAGCTTGCGCAGCTCGGCGTCTTCGGTGCACAACAGCCTGGTCCGCCGCGCCGCGACGAGGGTGGCGGCCTGATCCAGGTCGGTCGCGTATCGAGCCGCAAGTGCGCGGGCATCGGTGTCGGAGTACTCGGTCGGGCGCAATAGCTCGGAGAGCTTTATGTCACCCTCGGTACGGCCGCTGAGCGTCTCGTAGTCGGACTCCGACACGAGCCATGCACGCCGGCTGTCCTTCATGAGTGCGATCGCCCCGGCCGTCGCCATCGCGTCTACGAAGTCCGCTGTCGCGTAGAACTTCCTCTTGCGGAACAGCAGCGGCAGAAGCAGCAGCGGAAGACCGAACAAGCACCACAGCGGCTGCTCGGGCAGGATCTTGGGCAGCGGGCTGACATTGGCCTGCCAGCCCCACGCCTGCACGCGGAAGTTCCTGTTGTCGCTCACGAAGACGATGGAGCGATCGCCTGCCGTGACGTCGTTCGGAAGCGAGAACTGACCATCGCCCGTCCCCTGCTCCCCGAAGGTGACCGGAGCAACTCCCGAGGTCGTGTACAGGGTGCACATGGACGCGAGCACGTCGACGACCACGTAGGCGTCCGTGTCCGCGCCGGTGGCGCCCGAGCCGCGCGGCAGGAACACCATCCCGCGGGGCAGCCCTTGCAGAGGAATGAGACGCTGGTAGGCGCCATCGAGGTCGAAGATCTCCATGCGGCGGTTGTTGCTGTCCACGACCCACACCTGGTCGTTGAATACCTTGAGCGAGTTCGGGAACTGGAACTGACCCGGGAGATCGTTGGCCGTCGCGGCGACGCCCATCTTGCCGACGGAGCGCGTGAAGGTGCCGTCGGCGGCGAAGATCAGCATGCGCTGGTCTTTCAGGATGTCGGTGACGTAGAGGCGCCCGTCCGGCGCGAATGCGAGGGCGATCGGGATCCACTGCGTCTTCGACTTGAACGTGGGCTGCTCGGACTTCGGCAGGTTCGGCTCGAACACGCCGACGTACTCACCGGTCGTCTTGAACTTGAGGATCGATTCCTTGCCACGGTCTGTGACGTAGAGCAGGCCGTCCGTTGGGCTCTTGGCGATGTAGATCGGGTCTTGGACCTGATCCTTGCCGAAGGTCCTGACGAACGTGCCGTCCTGCAGGAACACGAAGATCTGGCCGCCCGTGGAGTCACACACGTAGACGCTGCCTCCGTCGGCCAGAACGCCGACGGGGGCGGTGAGTCGGTCCGTCTTGGTGCCGGAGAACGAGTACAGGTACTGAGGCGGCGTGAGGGTCGTGGCCGGCTGCACCCTGAGGTCCACCGACAGGCTTCTGGTCTGCGTGAAGTTCCAGTACCACAGCCCGAGCGTCGCCAGTATGACTGCGAGGATGACGAGCAGGACGATCTTGCGCTTCTGACGTCTCTTCACGGTTCCGGCTACCCCTTCATCGCAGCTTGCGCGCGCTTGAGCGCTGCGGTCGCGGCCGGGTCGTTGGGCTTGATCTTCAGCGCGATCGTGTAGGCATCGACGGCGGCCTTGGCGTCACCGATGGTCTCCAGGATCTGGCCGTGCAACATCGCAGCATCATAACTGCCCGGCTGGATGGAACGCGCGACCTGCACCGCGACAAGGGCGGCCGACGTATCGCGGCTCGCCGCCGCCGTGGCGGCTTTGCCATACCAAGACTCGTAGCTGCCGAGGGATTCGATCGCCGCCTGCGCCTCGGGGTTGTCGGGCGCGCCGTCCAGGGCCGCTCGGAAGTCCCACGCGGCGCTGACCGGGTCACCCGCCGCAAGGTACAGCTTGCCGCGAACGAAGTGCGCCTCAGCGTACTTGGGATCGAAAGCAAGCGCGGCGGTGATCTTGTCCATGGCCTGATCGTTCTGCCCCAGGCCCATGTACGCCTTTGCGAGCAGCAGATACGAATCGGCTGCGTCCTTGCGGATGCGGATCGCGGCGTTGAAGTACCCTACCGCGCCCACGTAGTCCTTCTGGATGAGCGAGATCTGCCCGAGATTGAAGTACGCCAGATCGCGGCGCGAGTTGACGTCCTGCATCTGGCTGTCCGCCGTCAACTCCAGGACCTTGAGCCAGTGAGCCGTGGAGGCCGTGTAGTCCTTCTGCAGAAGCTCGAGCGCCGCGAGGTTCTGATAGGCGCCCACATACTTCTCATCGAGCTTGATGGCGGTTAGCAGCTCCTGCTTGGCCTCGTCGAGCTGACCCGCGGCTGCGAGCGCCTCGGCGAGCCGGGAATGGATCTCGGCGTCACCGGGCTTCGTCTTGAGCTGCTCCCGAAGAGCATCGACGACCTGGAACGCCGGGTTCGACAGGCGCGCGGCCTGCTGCTGCGCGTACACGCTGTACGCGAAGAAGGCCCCGAATGCGATGACGGAGACGACCGCAAGCCACAGCGCCACGGTCAGCCAGGTGTCGAGACTGACCGAGCGTGCGGAGCTTTTCGCGGTGACGGAAGCTGGTTCGTGTGATGGGTTGTCGAGCTCTTCAGCGTCGAACGGATCCATCTGTCTCCTGCAACGGTTGCTGCGCCGGATCCTGCCGGGGATCGCCCGCGCGCAGTGAAGCAACACCCTACCGGTCGATCGTTCTTCGTCAGCGTACAGCGGGAGCATGAATCGCGCCAAACTGGTGCGCCACGCCATACTCTGCCACGAATGGGACCGCTCCGGGCGTTCTACCCCCGGCCAGCGGCACGCTTCTTCGGTGTGCGGTCGCCGAGTTCCGGCTCCACGGTCGCTCCCCTGCCCTCGAGGACCGGCTTCAGGAAGCGCCCTGTGTGCGATGTCGGATGCGCCGCGATCTGCTCAGGCGTACCGACCGCCACGATCTCTCCGCCGCGGTCGCCGCCCTCTGGCCCCAGGTCGATGATCATGTCCGCGCTCTTGATGACGTCGAGGTTGTGTTCGATCACCAGGACCGTGTTCCCGGCGTCCACGAGGCGCTGCAGGACGATCAGCAGTTGGCGGACGTCGTCGAAGTGCAGGCCGGTCGTCGGCTCGTCCAAGATGTAGAAGGTACGGCCGGTACTGCGGCGCTGCAGCTCGCTCGAGAGCTTCACGCGCTGCGCCTCGCCACCGGACAGCGTCGTCGCCGGCTGGCCGAGCTTGATGTAGCCGAGGCCTACGTCGTACAGCGTCTGCAGCTTCCGCTTGATCGGCGGGATGTTCTCGAAGAAGTGGACCGCCTCTTCCACGGACATGTCGAGGATGTCGGCGACGGTCTTGCCCTTGTAGGTCACCTGCAGCGTCTCGCGGTTGTACCGCTTGCCCTTGCAGACCTCGCACGGGACGTAGACATCCGGAAGGAAGTGCATCTCTATCTTGATCTGGCCGTCGCCCTTGCACGCTTCGCAGCGGCCGCCAGCGACGTTGAACGAGAAGCGCCCCGGCGAGTAGCCGCGTGCCCGCGCGTCCTGCGTCGACGAGAACAGGTTGCGCACGTCGTCCCACAGGCCCACATAGGTGGCGGGGTTCGAGCGTGGGGTGCGCCCGATCGGCGACTGGTCGATGACGATCGCCTTGTCGATCTCCTTCAGGCCCTCGATGCGCTCGTAGCGGCCGGTGCGGCGACGGGTCCGGTACACCGAGTTCGTGAGCGCCGGTGCCAGCGTGTCGGCCACGAGCGAGGACTTGCCGGAGCCGGACACGCCGGTGACCACCACGAGGTTGCCGATCGGTATCTCGACGTCGATCGCCTTGAGGTTATGCTCGGCAGCGCCCTGGATGCGGATAACGCCGCGATCGGCGGTGCGCCGCGTGGCCGGCACCGGGATCGAGCGGGCGCCCGACAAGTAGGCGCCGGTGAGCGACTCGGGGCACGCGAGGAGGTCCTCGGTCGTCCCGAGGCATACGATCTCGCCGCCGTGCTCGCCCGCGCCCGGGCCCATGTCTACGACGAAATCCGCCGCGCGGATCGTCTCCTCGTCGTGCTCCACGACGATGACGGTGTTTCCGAGGTCGCGCAGTCGCTCCATCGTGCCGATGAGGCGGGCGTTGTCGCGCTGGTGCAGCCCGATCGACGGCTCGTCGAGGATGTAGAGCACGCCCATGAGTCCGCTGCCGATCTGGGTGGCGAGCCGGATGCGCTGGGCCTCGCCGCCCGACAGCGTGGCGGTGCCTCGCTCGAGCGTCAGGTAGTCGAGCCCGACGTCCACGAGGAAGCGCAGCCGCTCCGCGATCTCCTTGATGACGCGGCGCCCGATCTGCTCGTCGCGGTCCGATAGCTCCACGCCGTCGAAGAACGTGAGCGAGTCCTTGGCGGAGAGCTTCGTCACCTCGGCGATGTTCTTGCCGCCGAACGTGACCGCGAGGACCTCCGGCTTCAGGCGCGCACCGTGGCACGTCGCGCACGGGATCACGGACATGTACTCCTCGAGCTTCTCCTTGCTGCCCTCGGACTCCGTCTCCGCGTAGCGCCGCGACACGGCGTTGACGGCGCCCTCCCACTTCGAGAACCAGTGGGTCTCGCGGCCGTCGCGCGTGTGGTAGTCGATGCGGATGCGCTCGTCGCCCAGCCCGTAGAGGAACGCGTCACGCACCTTCTTCGTGAGGTCGTTCCAGGACGTGTCCTCGGAGATCCCGAAGTGCTTCGCCACCGCGGCGATC
>JANYLP010000065.1 GCA_025361445.1 Coriobacteriia bacterium | reverse complement strand
CTCTAGGGCCCCGTCGGTGATGGATACGCGGTGGTGGGCTTCGTAGCGATCGCGCAGACCGCGTAGGATCTCGATCGTCTCCTCCACACTGGGCTCGCCGACCTGGATCGGCTGGAAGCGGCGCTCGAGGGCGGAGTCCTTCTCGACGTACTTGCGGTACTCGTCCAGCGTGGTCGCACCGATCGTCTGGAGCTCCCCGCGAGCAAGCGCCGGCTTGATGATCGACGCGGCGTCGATGGCGCCTTCAGCGGCACCCGCGCCGACGAGCGTGTGCATCTCGTCAACGAACAGGATGATGTCGCCACGCTCGTGAATCTCCTTCATGACCTTCTTCAGGCGCTCCTCGAACTCACCGCGGTACTTGGAGCCGGCAACGAGCGCGGCAAGATCGAGGGTGTAGAGCTGCTTGTTGCGCAGTGTCTCGGGGACCTCGTCGGAAGCGATCTTCTGCGCGAGGCCCTCGACAACAGCGGTCTTGCCGACGCCCGGCTCCCCGATGAGAACGGGGTTGTTCTTTGTGCGGCGCGACAGGATCTGCATAACGCGCTCGATCTCCTGCTCGCGACCGACGACCGGGTCGAGCTTGCCGTCGCGCGCCTGACGGGTGAGGTTGCGACCGAATTCGTCGAGCATCTGGCTCGTGCCGCCCGAGCTCTCTTCGCCCTGCTCGCCCGTCCTGCCGTTGTAGCCCGAAAGCAGCTGGATGACGGCGGAACGCACCTTCTCGAGGTCCGCTCCGAGGTTCAGGAGGACCTGGGCGGCGACACCCTCGCCTTCGCGGATGAGCCCGAGCAGGACGTGCTCGGTGCCGATGTAGTTGTGGCCGAGCTGCAGCGCCTCGCGCAGAGACAGCTCGAGGACCTTCTTCGCGCGGGGCGTGAACGGGATGTGGCCGTTCGGGACGTAGGTACCACGCCCGATAAGTTCCTCGACCTGCGCATGGACGTCGTCGAGCGAGATGCTGAGAGACTCCAGTGCTTTGGCGGCGATGCCATCCTGTTCCCGGATGAGTCCCAGCAGCAGGTGCTCGGTGCCGATGTAGTTCTGGTTGAGCATCCGCGCTTCCTCTTGCGCGTAGATGACCACCCGGCGGGCCTTCTCTGTGAACCTCTCGAACATGTTGAACTCCTGTCGCGAACGCGCCTGTGCGGGCGCGGAGGGTTGCGGTTCCTGACACTCAGTATACCCGCGGGGGGTGACACTCGGCGCCCCCCATGGGGCGAACGGAGCGAAAGAGATGCCACATCTGAGTGTCTGTCGCTCAGATGTGGCACGATTCAAGGGTCGATGGCGCCGGAGGCGGGATCGCATCGTCCGGCGGAACGGCCCTTCAGGCCTCGGGGCGCAGGTGCGGGAAGAGCAGCACGTCGCGGATGGACGCGCTGTCGGTGAGCAGCATGACGAGCCGGTCGATGCCGATGCCCATCCCGCCCGCAGGCGGCATGCCGTACTCCATGGCGCGGAGGTAGTCCTCGTCGTAGCCCATCGCTTCATCGTCGCCGTGCGCCTTCGCGTCCATCTGCGCGGCGAAGCGCTCGCGCTGGTCGACGGGATCGACCAGTTCTGAGAACGCGTTGGCGATCTCGCGGCCGGTGACGATGAGTTCGAAGCGGTCCGTGAGCTCCGGCGCTTCGGGCTTCTTGCGAGCCAGAGGCGATGTCTCGAGAGGGTAGTCGGTGACGAACGTCGGCTGGATCAGGAAGCGCTCCACCAGCTTCTCGAACAGCTCGGTGATCAGCTTGCCTTTGCCCCACGGCTTCTCGAACGGAACCTCGTACTTTCGGCACAGCGCCTGCAGCTCGTCGAGCTCGCGGGCGAACGAAACGTCCTCACCCGCAGCTTCCGAGGTCAGCTCGGTCATCGTCGCGCGACGCCAGGGAGAGCCGAGGTCGACTTCTACACCCTGATACGTGACGGTGGTCGAACCAAGAACCTCGGTTGCCACCGTGCGCACGAGCCCCTCGAGCAGATCCATCATCGATCGCAGGTCCCCGAAAGCCATGTAGCACTCGAGCATCGTGAACTCGGGGTTGTGCCTGACCGAGATGCCCTCGTTGCGGAAGCTGCGGTTGATCTCATAGACCCGCTCGAAGCCGCCGACAAGCAACCGCTTCTGGTACAGCTCCGGCGCGATGCGCAGGTAGAACTGCATGTCGAGCGCGTTGTGGTGAGTGGTGAACGGCCTGGCCGTGGCGCCGCCCGGGATCGGGTGAAGCATCGGCGTCTCGACTTCGAGGTAGCCCTCCCCCTCCATGAACCGACGGATCGCGGCGATGATCGCGAAGCGCTTCGCGAAGGTCTCGCGAACGTCCGGGTTCGCGACGAGGTCGACGTAGCGCTGGCGATACCGGGTCTCCGTGTCGGAGAGCCCGTGGAACTTCTCCGGAAGCGGCCGCAGCGACTTGGAGAGCAGGTCTACGGACACCGGTGCAACGGAGAGCTCACCCCGGCGCGTGCGCAGGACGGTGCCCTCGGCGCCGATCCAGTCGCCGAGGTCGAGATCCTTGACCTTGGCGAACGCGTCCTCGCCGAGCACGTTCACGCGGCAGAAGAGCTGGAGGTCGCCCGTGGCGTCGCGCAGGACGATGAACAGCGCCTTGCCTTGGTCGCGAAGGGCGACGACGCGGCCGGCAACGTGGACGGTGTCGGCCGTCTCTTCGCCGTCGGCGAGGGCAGAGTAACGTTCGAAGAGTCCGGCGGCTCGGGCGTCGACATCGTAGCGGAGCCGGTAGGGCTCCTCCCCGTTCGCACGGAGCGCGTCGAGTTTGGCTCGGCGGACCGCGATGGGATCGTCGCTGTCCAGAACGTTCGGATCGCGGTCCTCAGCGGCCATGTGTTCCCGCCTAGCGGTGCCTAGTGGTGGATGGATACGACTGCATAGGCGAGGGTCTTACCGTTGGGCAGACCCACGGTCACGCTGTCGCCCTTCTTGCAGCCCATTATGGCCTGTCCCACCGGGGATTCGTTGCTGATCTTGTCGGCAGCGGGATCCGCCTCAGCGGAGCCGACGACCCGGTACATGTGGACCTCGCCGTCGGCGTCCTGCAGCTCGACTTTGCTGCCGAGCATGACCTTGTCGTTCTTCTTGGGGCTGACGATGATCGTCGCGTGTGCAAGTATCTGATTGACCTCGATGATGCGCGTCTCGACCATCGCCTGCTCGTTCTTGGCGTCGTCGTACTCGGAGTTCTCCGAGATGTCCCCGAACTCCTTGGCCTCCTTGATGCGCTCGCCAACCTCGCGGCGCTTGACGGTCTCAAGGAAGTGAAGCTCCTCTTCGAGCTTCTGCTGGCCTTCAGGAGTGAGTGCGATCTCTTTGTTCATGTGCTGTTTCTGCTCCCATCGGCGCGGCCCCTGTCCCCTACAGGTGGAACCACGTTGCCGGACCCTTACGCAATGCGTGGGCCGCCCGGTTCGGGGCGGCCCTCGCGTGAGTTTCGCCAGAGTATAGCGCCCCGGTCCGCATGTGCAATAGGCGGGCCGGAGCGCGTGGCGAACTTAGGTGGTGCCGATCAGCCCTTGTCGGACGTCTCGGAGTCGTCGTCCTTCAGGGCGGCCTTGGGCTTGTCGGCCTCCGCGGCCTTCTCGTCCTCATCGGCGAGCTTCCCGTCGATGCCGTCCTTCATCGCCTTTGCCGACTTCCCGAACATCTTGGCAAGCTTGGGGAGCTGGGTCGGGCCGAAGATCACGAGCGCCACAACGAGGATGATCCAGATCTCGGGTCCACCGGGGAGACCGAACGCAGCCATGATTCCTCCAACGGGTCTGTGGAAACGTTCAACGACCCCGAAGGGTCGGTTGTTCACCATCGTGAAGCGTACACCTAGCGCGCTTCGGACGCCACGACCTCGCGGCGTGAAAGGTAGTACAGCGTATGCAGCAACTCCTGGACCGGATCGGTGTTGTGCAGCGTGACGCCCTCGGGGACCTGGACCATGACCGGCGTGTAGTTGAGCAGGACGTGCACGCCTGCGGCCGACAGCCGGTCGGCCACCGACTGGGCCGCCTCGGGCGGGACGGCGATGACGCCGATCGCGATCCCCTGCTTGTGGATCACGCGCTCGAGGTCGTTCATGCCGAGTACCGGCAGATCGCCGATCAACCCGCCGATCTTGCTCGGGTCGGTGTCGAATACCGCGGACACGATGAACCCATGCTTGCTCAGACCGGCGTAGCTCGCTATCGCAGACCCGAGGTTGCCCGCACCGACGAGCGCGAGGCGATGGACGTGGTCGGAGCCGAGGATGTGCTGGATGCGCTCGATGAGCGTCTGGACGTCGTAACCGATCCCCCGGCGTCCGAAGGACCCGAAGTGGGTGAGGTCCCGCCTGATCTGCGCCGGATTCACCCGTGCGAGCTCGCCCAGTCGGGCGGAGGAGACTGTCGGATCCCCGTTCGCGCGCAGTTGCAGGAGCACGTTGAGGTACGCCGGGAGTCGCTCGATGACGCCCTCTGGGATGTGCACCTGTACCTCGGCCATGACGGAGGCAACTCCAGATGAGTCGCTTCGACCCACCGGGCGGCGGGACGGCCCGCAGCGGAGGCCGCGGACGCCCAAATAGTAACTGTTGTTACAAAGTCGGTGCAACCTCGCAGCTCGCCGGGCGAGGCCCGCGCCGCAGCCGTGGCTCAATCAGAACGAGGCACCCTCGAGGGCGTGTGCGCACGAGCATGGACGGGCCTCGGGAAGCGCCGGGATCATCGCGTGCAGCAGCGCCCGCACATTCTCGTTGTTCTCCGCGAACACGCGCACTACCTCGTCGTTGGAGACCGGTTCGATGCCCTCCGCGCCTGCGTCGTGATCCGTGATCAGGGAGATGTTGCAGTAGCAGATCTCGAGTTCGCGGGCGAGGTAGCACTCAGGATACTGAGTCATGTTGATGACTTCCCAGCCCTGCGACGCGAACCAGCGCGATTCCGCCCGAGTGGAGAAGCGGGGGCCCTGGATTACGACGACCGTCCCCGTCTCGTGAACGGTGATCCCGAGTGCGCGGGCCTGCTCGATCGCGACCTGCCGCATGGTCGGGCAGTACGGGTCGGCAGATGAGATGTGGGTCGTCACAGGCCCGTCGTAGAACGTGTCCTTGCGGCCGGACGTCCGGTCGACGAACTGGTCGCAGATCACGAAATCACCGGGCTTGACGTTCGGCTGGAGCGAGCCGCAGGCGTTCGGGCCGATGATCCGGGACACGCCGAGCTCCTTCATCGCCCACACATTCGCGCGGTAATCGATCATGTGCGGCGGCAGCTCGTGCTTCTGGCCGTGGCGCGGCAGGAAGGCGACGGTGCGTCCGGAGATCTCGCCGATCGTGACCGGGGACGACGGAGCGCCGTAAGGCGTGTCGATGAGGTACTCCTCGGCTCCGTCGAGAAGCGACGTGAATCCGCTGCCACCGAACACGCCGATCTCTGCCTTCGGAAGTGCCATGATGCCTGCTCCTGTCGGACGGTGTCTCGCTACGGCGCGCGCCGTATGGTGGCGCGACGGTGCGGATTGTAGCGCACGCCGAGGTCACCGGCAGGCCGGCCGCTCACGCGCAGGCTCGGCCAGGCGTCGGGTGCGGGACTGCAGCTGTCGATGGCGGCGAAGGCACCGGAACGAGCAGCGCGCGACCGAATCCGTTGGATCTATCGCTCCATGGCTGCTCGAGAACGGCCGCACCCGCGACCGCCTCGACGAAGGCGGCTGCCTGGGCATCGGTGTGGTCTGCGTGGTGGAGCAGCAGCGCTTCGAGCGTGCACGGGCATCGCGGCGCTCCCCACTCCCGCTCACCATGATGGGCGAGCACGGCGTGGGTCAGTCGCAGAGCCGTCGCTTCCGGTAGCGGACGGGCCAGACTGCCGATCGCCCCGGCGACCATGCGCTCCCCAAGGACGACGTGACCGATGAGATGGCCGGCATCGCTCAGTCCGATCGAGGTGTCCGTGGACAGCTCCTCGACCTTGCCGACATCGTGCAGCAGCGCAGCCGCGAGAAGCAGATCCGCGTCGACCTGTGGGTACGAGATCGCGAGAGTCGTGCATAGGTTCGCCACGCTCACCGTGTGCTCGAGAAGTCCGCCGACGTAAGCATGATGCCGGCCGATAGATGCCGGGCTGCCGGCGAAGCGATCGATGAACCCCGGCGCCCCGAAGACCGCTCGAACGACCGAGCGGATGCGCTGGTCGCGGATCTTGCGGACCAGGCCTCGCAGCTCGGCGACCAGTTCATCCCGGTCTCGGGTGCCGGCCGCAAGGAAGTCGCGCGGTTCGAACCCGTCGACCGGCTTCAGGGCATCGATGGTGATGCGTCGCACTCCCCGGAAGGTCGTCACAAGACCGTGTACGCGCACGACCGATCCGATCGGGAATGACTCGTCCAGGATGCCGGGCCGGAACATCACCGCGGACATGCTGCCAGTGCAGTCGGCGACCTCGAGGGAGAGATACGGCTCGCCCGTCCGGGCCGACCGGATGTCACGGGAGCGCAACGCAAAGAGGGACTCGACGCGCGAGCCCTCGCTGAGATCCCGGACGTACTGCTCCTTCATCACGCGCCTCCATAGGCAGGGTTCGTACTGACACCTGCATCGTAGGAAGCAGCTCTGACATCGGAGCGACGTGCGGCGCTGGGATACCATGCGCGGTAGTTCTCACACGCTGAGCACACTGCCGAGGAGGTCCCGTGTCACGCCGCGCGCTCGCCACGATCGTGATCGCCCTTGGGATCGCCACCATCGCGTCCGGATGCGCCGCTCGCTTCGCACTTCGTTTCGAGGAGAGTGGGCCGGCCCTGAGCGGCCTTGAGGCTGAGCGTCTCGCAGCCGGCACCGACATCAGCACGCTCGCGAGCGTGACCGCGACGGATGCGGTGGCGATGCGCATGCAGGTACTGAGCGACCTGCGGACCCGTGGCGCTCTCGGTCAGCGCGCGGCTGATCTGCTCACGATCGGCTTCCCGGAGCGCACCGCATCGGTCCCGGTCCTGGTTCGCGGCAGCACGGTCGACGGAGTCGACTCCATCATCGTCGTCGAGGCCTTCGGCAGTGACGGTGGGCCGCTGACGCATCGACGCCTGTGGGTGTTCGATCGCGCGTCCGGCGCGATGACGAGGGCTGCGTCCTTCAGATAGTGGCGCGGGCCACGACGTCGGCGGGGTGCCCCGCTTCGCGGAGCTCCGCCGCCAAAGACGATGCGACCATCAGGCGCGCGATCGCCGGCGCTCTTCCGGCCAGCGCGCTGCGCCGCACCACTCCCCAGAAGTACGACTCCATCCGCGGTTCCGCTACCCGCTGCGAGCGCCCATCCGCTGTGAATCGTGCAGCCGTGGCGCGCCGTGCTTCGTCGGCAACCCGCTCAGGGGCACCCGCGGATCTTGCGTGTGCGACGAGCCGCCCGAGCGCAGTGTCGAGGGCGGCCTCGTTGTGTCGTTGCATGGAAATCTCCTATCGAACGTGGGTTCGATAGGAGATTACGAAACGCCTCTGACATCGCCGCAACCAAGCTAGGAGGGATCTTCCTCCATGATGCAGTCGATGCTGTCACGATTGACCGCGATGTACTTCACGCGGTGCGTCGGCTCCGCGGCGCCCACGGTGGAGATCGTCGCATCGGTCACCGGAAAGAAATCCTTGCCCTTGGAGTTGAGCGCATCCGTCAAGCGACTCCCCGCGAGCACATGCAGGTCGCCCACGATCTCGAGCCCCCTGATGAGTATAACGACGTGCAGCCGGTCCTTCTGTGAATACATGACGTCCCCTCGCCTTGTGTCCCCACCCCGAAACCCGTGGGGTTCCGCCGCGATTCTACCTTTGCGAAGCCGTGCTGAGAAGCACGAGCCGCAACGACGCCGCCACCGTGAGCTCAACGGCCGTGACGGCGAATGCGACGACGAGCGCCGGCCAGGCATCGCGAAGGCCCTGCGCCGCGCGCGAGAGGCGCGGGACCAGGGAGACCACGATGAGGTTCACCGTGGTGAACGTTAGCACGATGCACGCGGCCGTCAGCACCGCGTACCCGGCACCCAGCAACGGCGCTCCCCACACAAGGACCGCGAACGCGATCGGCATCGAGGCGAGCCACAGGACAGCCTGCCACGCACTGCCGAGCACACCCCCGCCGCCCGGATGCTCCCAGAGCTCCGCGTTGACGACTGGTACCACGATGAGCGGTAGCGCGAACCCGACGCCGAGTCCCGTCGCGAGACGAATCAGGTTCGTGGTCTCGCGAAGCCCCAGGTACGAGGTAGCGCCATCCCACGCCATTGCAATGACCGCGGCGGCCCCGACGCCCAGTATCCATGCCGGTGGCATTCGGGAGGAGTGCTTCCCGCGGTCGAGAAGCGCGATGAGCAAGAGGGACGCGACGAATCCGATGTAGATGCCGGTGTCGCGGGCGCAGACCGGAAGCTGGACGCCGCCCGCGATGAACGAGCGGTCCGCGAGCTGGTGGCACAGCCCGAACCCCAGCCAGTGCATCACCACGTCCAGCATTTCGCGCCGTCCCGTCTCAAGACGTCCCATATGCGACAACGGCGGGCCCGGCGAATGCCGGGCCCGCCGTCAGTCGTCAGCTGGTCGGGATGGCGGGATTCGAACCCACGACCTCTCGGTCCCGAACCGAGCGCTCTACCAAGCTGAGCCACATCCCGACGAGGTCGTATCCTACACGGTCGCGTCACGGCGCGTAAAGGACGGATACGGACGCGAAAGGGCCCGGCCTGCGAACAGGCCGGGCCCTTCGGACAACGGAGGAGCTACGGTGCCGTCGTCGGAGTAACTTTCAGCCTGTCGTGGCAAGGCTCACAGAACTTCGACTCGACGTGGCAGGTGAAGCATTCGTCGACCGGAGCCGCGAGGTAGGCGGGGACTCCCTCCTCTTCCAGCTTCTTCGCTTCGACCTCCAGAGCGCCCATCTCCTTGATGATCTCCTTGGACTTCTCACCGTGGAGCTTGACCGACCAATCGGCGGCCTTGTGAGACTCGGGGACGAGTTCGAAATCGGCGGGATGGCAGGTAGAGCACGTGCCGGATGCTGCCTTGGCGCCGATGCCGGTCATCTTGACCTTGCCCTCGAGATCGTGGCAGCGATAGCACGCGGTCATCTTCGTGAAGCTCGGATGCACGACGTTCTGCGACCCGTTCGGCGCCGTCAGTGTCGGGGGCGCCGCAACATCATCGTGCGCGATGCGGTTGTGGCACACGGTGCACCAGATACCGGCGTCCTCGTGCTTCTTGTGGTCGATCTTGATGCCCTCGGACGGCGTGATAACCCGGTTCACCGAGTGGCACTGCGTGCACTGCTTGCTACCCATCTCCTTGGCATTGAGCGCGAGCGCCGAGCCCGGGTTCAGAGGCAGTGAGAAGGTGTTGCCCACAGTGGGGATGACCTCGAGGCCGGACTTCACCTTCGCGAACAGGAAGGTGATGGTGTCCGCGTTGACGGGCTCGTGGCACGCCATGCAGGACACTTGGGAATGCGGCGACTTCTCGTACGCCTCGATCGTATCGTCCTGCACCTTATGACAGACCTGGGCGCAGAAGAACTTCGTCGACGTCGCGCCGAGCGCGACGATGACGAACGCAGCCAGACCGAAAACGACCGCGAAAGTCCACATGATCATGCGCGGCCTGCGGACAGGATCCTTGAACCCCGCCAGGGAGATCTTCGCCATTCCCATCGCTCCTTCGAGCCCACCCGTAGAAGTAACCGGACCGCACGCGGCGGGCACAACTCAAAGAGCGCCCCTCCCGCCGTTGCCAACCTTATGTGAACACTCCCGACGACGCAAGCGAGCGTGAACCCTTCCACGCCGACCGATCGGGAGCGGACGCCCTACTCGGAGACCACCTTCAGACCGTCGTGACATGGCTTGCAGAACTTCGACTCGACGTGGCAGGTGAAGCATTCGTCGACCGGAGCCGCGAGGTAGGCGGGGACTCCCTCCTCTTCCAGCTTCTTCGCTTCGACCTCCAGAGCGCCCATCTCTTTGATGATCTCCTTGGACTTCTCGCCGTGGACCTTGTTGGTCCAGTCGGCGGCCTTGTGACTCTCGGGGACGAGCTCGAAGCCCGCCGGATGGCACGTCGTGCACGTGCCCGGAGCTGCCTTGGCGCCCTCGCCCGTCATCTTGACCGCGCCTTCGAGGTCGTGACAGCGATAGCAAGCGGTCATCTTCATGAAGTCGGGGTGCTTCACGTTGTGCGCACCGTTCGGCGCCACGAGCTCCGGCGTCTCCGCGGTGTCGTTGTGCGCGACCCGGTTGTGGCAGACGGTGCACCAGATACCGGCGGCGGCGTGCGCCTTATGGTTGACGATCATGCCTTCCGAGGGCGTGATCACACGGTTCTCCGAGTGGCACTGCGTGCACTGCTTGCTGCCCATCTCCTTGGCATTGAGCGCAAGTGCAGAGCCCGGGTTCAGCGGCAGCTCGTATGTGTTCGCGAACGTCGGCACGAGTTCGAGCGCGGATTTCACCTTCGCGAACAGGAAAGTGACGGTGTCGGCATTGACCGGCTCATGGCACGCCATGCACGAGATGTTCGCGTGCGGCGACGCCTTGTACGCCCGGATCGTGTCGTCCTGGACCTTGTGGCAGATGCCGGCGTCGCAGAAGAAGAACGTGGAGGTCGCTCCAAGGGCGACGATGACGAACGCCGCAAGCCCGAACGCGATAGCGAAGGTCACCATGATGAGCCGCGGTCTACGGACCGGGTCCTTGAACCCCGACAAAGAGAACCTCTTCATGTCCATCGGCTCCTTCAAGACCCGCCTGCGGATGAGGCTGAACCGCGCCGGCGGCTTCGAGGGATACATTCGCCGTTATACGGGCGATTCCTGCGTGAGCACGGGGGCGGATGCTTTCACGGGACGGTGCAGCACCATGGCGGCTGCCGCGGCGGCCATCAGCACGGCGCTCACTGCAAACGGGGCGGCCGGCGACACCTGGTCCCACAGCAGGCCCGCGACAAGGCTCGCCGGCAGGGTCGCGAGCCCGATCGCGAAGGTATAGCTTCCGAGGGCCGTCGCACGCAGCTGGGAGGGAACGAGGTCGACAACGAAGGCCCTCGACATCCCTTCGGTTGCTGCGTAGGGCAACCCGTATATCGCGAACAGCAGCCAGGCAGCCGAGGGGCCGCCAGCGAGCGCGAAGCCGGCGTACACCGCCGCGTAGCCCGCGAACCCGAATGCGATGACGCGCTTTCGTCCGATGCGGTCCGAGAGATGCCCCAGGGGCAACGACAGCGCTGCTGCGACGACGTTGAACACGAAGTACATGAGCGGGATCAGGGCGGGCGGGCTCCCGACGTTCTGCGCCCGAAGGACGAGCATCGCGTCGCTCGAGTTGCCGAGAGCGAACACGACGCTGATCAGCGTGAACGCCGTGAAGCCACTTCCGAGTCGGCGCAGCGGCATGAGCGGCAGGCGTGGGCCGTGTTCGCGGCCCTCCGAGGGGTGCCGGACCTCGCGCACCCCCACGAGTACCAAGACGATCGCCAAGGAACCCGGAATCGCCGAGAGCCAGAAGATCAGCCGGTATCCGTCAGGCACGAACGTCAGCACGGCCCAAGCGGTGAGCGGGCCGATTGCGGCACCCACCGTGTCAAGCGCCCTGTGAAGGCCGAAGTCACGACCGCGGCGCTCAGGGGTGCCGGAATCCGCGATCAGGGCGTCCCGCGGTGCCGTCCGCACGCCCTTGCCGAACCGGTCCGCCACGCGCAGCCCCAACACGGCCGGCCATCCGGGAGCGATCGCCAGAAGCGGCTTCACCACGTTCGATAGCGAGTACCCGAGCGCGACCATTGGCCGACGACGCCGCAGCCGGTCGGACAGCCTCCCCGATGCGACCTTCACGAAGGAGGCGGTCGCCTCGGCGAGCGACTCGATCAGGCCGATAGCGCTCACCGGCGCATGCAGGACGTTAACGAGGAAGAGCGGAAGGATCGGATAGACCATCTCGGAGGACGCATCGGTGAGAAGGCTCACCAGACCGAGGACCACCACGTTGCGTGGCACCCGGTCGAGCCGCGCCCGGCCGGAGGATGCCCCGTCGTCATGCCGAGCGCCGGAATCGGCTGCAGCCTCGGATGCGACGTTGCCCTGCTCGGCCATCCGTATCCCTCTCGGAGTAGTGGCGGGGCTGAATATAGCACCGCAACCCCGACTTCATCCGCACCGGGCATGGGCTTTGCATACCCATTGGGGTATATTTCGCACACCCGTCCCGGACGACACCGAACTGCGAGGGAACAATGAACGTAGCTCAGATCGACCCCGCCCGCTGCGACAGGGCTCAGGGCTGCCCCGCCCGACGCGTCTGTCCCGCGGGAGCCGTATTCCGGGCAAGCCACAGCGCGCCGTGGCGAGTAGAATCTAGTGCATGCTCGGGGTGCGGCGCCTGTGTCCGCGTTTGCCCGACCGGTGCCGTGTCCATGACAGCCCGTAAGGAGAGCTGATCCGACATGATCAACGTCCAGGTGCTTGACCGCCCCGCCGCGACCGCGTGCTTCAGCGGCGGTTGAGGCCCGTCGTGGTCTCCGGAGGAGATCACATCCCTGATCCGCGAAGAGATGCGCCGCCGCTTCGGTGACGCTGCCACGATCGACTACATCAACGTCGAGGACGCCGTGACGGCTGATGCGCACGCCGCACTCCTCGACGAGGTGCGCGAAGCCGGGCTGCTCTTCCCGGTCACCATCATCGACGGAGAGGCCGTCTACGACGGTGCCGTCTCTTACCCGGCGATACTGCGCCAGGTGGAGACCAGGATCGGCGCGACAGGGTGAGCCCGCAGCGCGGATCCGTCGCCATCCAGCCGTGCGCCTCGTACGACTGCGGAGCCGTGCAAAAGGCGCTCGATGCCGCACTCGCCCCACTCGGCGGCATGTCCGCGTTCGTGGGTCCCAACCAGAGCGTTCTCATCAAGGTGAACCTGCTCATCAAGGCCGAACCGAGCCGCGCGGTCACGACCCATCCCGAGCTCGTACGCGCCGTCGTCCGCCTTGTGAAGTCGGCCGGTGCCCGCCGCATCGCGATCGGCGACAGCCCGGCCGGGCGCACGAGCGCCCAGGCCGCGCGCGCCATCTTCGAAACGAGCGGCATGGCCGCCGTCGCGCGCGATGAGGGTGTCGACGTCGTGCTCCTCGATGACGCGGTCGTTCGCGCTCCGGCACCCGGAGGTTTCCTCTATCAGCACTTCGATCTGGGCCGCGAGGTCGTCGAAGCGGACGTACTCATCAACATGCCGCGCCTCAAGACCCATGGATTCATGATGATGACCGGCGCCGTGAAGAACCTCTTCGGCTGCA
>JANYLP010000051.1 GCA_025361445.1 Coriobacteriia bacterium | reverse complement strand
CTGGTCACCATCGATGGGAAACAGGCCCGTGTACACCATCGGCTTGACCTCGCGGTAGCCGGGAAGCGGCTCCGTCGCGCCGTGCTTGGCCAGTGTGACGGTGTCGCCGACCTTGACGAGCGACGTGTCCTTCAGCCCGGTGACCAGGTAGCCGACCTCGCCGACGCCCAGTTGCTGCACGGGGACGTGGATGGGGCGACGGACGCCGACCTCTTCCACGTCGGTGACCGTGTCGGCGGCCATGAGCCGCACCTTCATCCCGGCTGCGATGTGGCCGTCGATGACGCGGATCAGCGCCACCACGCCCCGGTACGCATCGAAGTACGAGTCGAAGATGAGCGCCTTGAGCGGGCCGTGCGCATCCCCCACCGGATGCGGAACGTGGCGGACGACCGCTTCGAGCGCTTCGCGAACGCCCTCGCCCGTCTTGCCCGACGCGAGGACTGCCTCGTCCGCAGGGATGGCCAGCGCCTCCTCGATCTCGTGGCGCACGCGATCGGGGTCGGCGGACGGCAGGTCGATCTTGTTGATGAGCGGGATGATCTCGAGGTGGGCGTTCATGGCCATGATCGCGTTGGCGACCGTCTGGGCTTCGACACCCTGGGTGGCGTCGACCACGAGCACCGCACCCTCGCACGCCTGTAGCGAGCGTGAGACCTCATAGGTGAAGTCGACGTGACCCGGCGTGTCGATCAGGTTAAGGGTGTACTCGACGCCGTCGTCCGCGGTGTAGAGAACCCGGACGGCCTGCGCCTTGATGGTGATGCCGCGCTCCCGCTCGATGTCCATCGAGTCAAGCACCTGTTCGACCATGTCGCGGTCCTCGATCGTGTGCGTGAGCTGCAACACGCGATCTGCGAGCGTGGACTTGCCGTGGTCGATGTGCGCGATGATCGAGAAGTTGCGGATGAGGGTGGGGTCGGTCATGGGTGGGAATGATACCAGCCCCGAGCGTCGCAGGCGGGCGACCCCTCCACGGCTTGCCGCGATACGCCCGGCGGCGTTGTAGCGCTTGTCCGTGCGAGCACAGCCGTGCTACCATCTGACGGTTCGTCGGCACCCCACGGCGCTGAACGGACACCATTCGTAGACACTTGGAAGGAACGACCCCAGTTGGCCAACATCAAGAGCCAGAAGAAGCGCGTCCTCACCAACGCCAAGTCGGCAGCGGCGAACAAGTCGGTCCGCAGCGGCGTCAAGACCGCGGTCAAGAAGGTCAACGAGGCCATTGCCGCAGGCGACAAGGCGACCGCCCTCGCGAACCTGCAGGCCGCGAACCGCGAGCTCGACCGTGCCGCAAGCAAGGGTGTCATCCACAAGAATCAGGCAGCGAACCGCAAGAGCGGCATCGCGTCTGCCGTCGCGAAGATGGCCGACTAGTCCTTCTTGCGCGAACCGGCCGCTCCAGCGGTCTGCACGATCCAGCGTTCGATAGCGAGCCCGGCATCCGTTGGGCTCGTTTTCATTTCCTCGTCAGCGTCAGCCAGGCCGGCCAGCGCCACGACGAGCTCCGCGGCGGTATAGCGGGCGGCCTGCCGGGCGGCGTTGCGGGCCTGCCACGGAGCCATGCCGATCTCCGGCGCCATCGCCTCGGCTGGGACCCCTCGAGCGGAGAGCGCATGGGCGCCGATCAGTGCTCGGACGTGGCGCGCGAGCATCGCCTCGATCCCGAGCGGCGTATCCCCCGCGTCAAGAAGCGTTCTCAAGACACGGAGCGCCCTCGTAACGTCGCGCTCCCCTACAGCATCGGTCAGCTCGAAGATCGAGCCTTCCGCACTCGCGGCCGCCACGGCACGCACGTCGTCCGCGGTGACGCCGGTCGAGTCCTTCGCAAAGGTCGCAAGCTTCCCGGCCTCGACATCCAGGCGCCGCAGGTCCCGCCCGACGATGTCGACCAGCAGCTGCGCGACGGGGATCGCTATCGCCTTGCCACGCTCCTTCAGGAGCTTGACGACCTCGCCGGCGTACTCGTTGCGCTTCGGGGCGGCGTACTCGTACGCCACTCCCGTCGACGCCGCGGCCCGGTACAGCTTGGAGTTCTTCGCGATCTTGGTCGCCACGAGGACCAGGCACGTGAACGGGGCAGGGTCCTTCGCGTACGCGGCGAGCGACTCCAGCGCGGCGGCGTCGAGCTTGTCGACGTTGCGCACTATCACGAGACGCCGTTCACTGAGAAACGGCATGGTGTTGGCGGCGTTGATGACGGCGTTGGCGGTGGCCGTGGCGCCATCGAAGGTCTCGTAGTTGAAATCGAGATCCGCCACGGCCGCGAGCCGATCGTGGAGGCGCTTCTCCGCGCGCTCCAGGAGCAACTCCTCGGAGCCGTAGATGAGGTAGACGGGCTTGAGATCGGCAAGACTGGCGGAAGCCACAGGTCGACCCGTCCTCTTGGCATCGGGAGAGCGACCGACGGCCACCCTCGCGCGAGATTGTCGCACAGGGTGGCACCCGGGCTTGCCGCGTCGAGCGCGGCCGCGGCGGCAGGTTCCCACACCAGATCGCCCTCCAGGTCCGTTCTGCGCACTTGCGCGCCGATCTGCCCGAGCCCGGCCACGACAGCGGGAACCGGGTGCCCGAAGCGGTTGCCCTGCCCCACGCTGATGAGCGCGATACGCGGCCGCCAGAGTTCCAGCGCCTCAGGGACGTTGCCGTTCACGCTGCCATGGTGAGCGACCTTCAGCATCTCGACGGGACTGCTCCATGCATCGAGCGCGCCCCGCTGCGCCTGCTCCTCGGCATCCCCGAGCAGAAGGGCGAAGTGCCCGTTGCGCTCAAGCAGAAGGATCACGCTCGTGTCGTTGGCGGCCAGTCGTACATCGCCGCCCCGTGGCCATAACACGCGCACTTTCACGCTCCCGACGACGAACTCCATCCCCCGCCGGAGGCGCACGACTCTGTCGGTGCTCCCCTCAAGACGCGCGGCCAGGGCTGCAACGGCCGCGTCCTCTACGTCCGGCACGGCGATCCAGTCCGGACGGGCGACGCCCGTCAGTCCGTCGACGCCTCCGATGTGGTCATCGTGGGCGTGCGTGAGGACGAGCCCGTCGAGGTCCCGCACGCCGGCGCGTGCGAGCGCCTGGCGCAGCACGACGGGGTCCGGCCCTGTATCGACAAGCACCGCGTGCGTGCCGTCACGGATCAGGATGGCGTCACCCTGCCCCACGTCCAGCACCTCGATGCACCCGACCGTCGGACCGCGGAGCAGGGAAAGGCACAGGAAGGCCGCTATCCCGAACACGACACCGAGGCGGACCCGCGCCACCCGCCGCGGCATCGGCCAGCGCAGCCACAGAAGCGCACCCAGGCCGATCCACGCCCCCGCGAACCACCATGGAGGCGCCGCCATCGCCGCCAGCGCTCCCGGGACCCGCGCCATCATCTCCCACAGCCTCGTCGCCACCTCAGCGGCGAGAACCCCCGGCCGCGTCAGAGCGGACCCGGCGACCGAGCTGAGCGGCGTGATGAGCGCCCCCGCGGCCCCAAGCGCGACGGCCACCTGCACGGGAGCCGCGCTGACCGCCAGCGTGACCGGGCCCAGCAACGACACCGCACCGAACATCGCGGCGGCAAGCGGCGCCACGGCCACCTGCGCGGCCACCGATCCGCCGAGTGCCCATGACGCGCGTCTTCCGATGACCGGGGCAAGCCAGGCCTTTGCCAGGACCGAGAGCAGCGCGATACCGCTCACCGCGGCGGCTCCCAGCAAGAGGCCGGCGTCATAGGCGGCGGACGGATCCGCGATCACCAGGATCGTCAGGGCACCGCCGAGTGCTGCCGTCGCATCCCGGCGTCTGCCGACAAGGCGCGCAAGCACCGCCGCTGCTCCCGCCAGCGCCGCACGTAAGAGGGACAGCCGCAGCCCCGCGGCGGCCGAGACGACAACGAGCGTCACGAGCGCGGCCGTCGCCCGACTGCGCCGCCCCGCACCTGCTGCGCCGGCAGCCCGCTCGGCGAGAAGGATGAGGATGCCGAGATGAAGGCCTGACGCGGTGATAGCCCATGCGACCCCGGAGGTCCGCGCGTCCTCGAGCGCCGCGGCTCCCTCGCCC
>JANYLP010000019.1 GCA_025361445.1 Coriobacteriia bacterium | reverse complement strand
ACCTCGCGGCGACCTTCCACCAGTTCTACACGCTGTGCCGCGTGGTCACCGACGACGTCGAGCTGACCCACGCGCGCATCGCGCTCGTCGACGCCACCCGCCTCACGCTCGCGCGCGCTCTGGGACTGCTCGGAGTGAGCGCTCCGGAGCGGATGTAGGGGAGCGGGCTACAACCCCCGATACACGTCGCGCCGGGGACCAATCCGCACGACGACGATCATGATCAGGTCGTCTCGGACCACGTAGACCACCCGGTATGCGCCGACGCGTATGCGCCAGGCGTCCTCGACGCCGACGATCCGCCGCGCGTCGTGCGGGCGGGGATCCGCTCGCAGAGCATCGATGGCCGCAGCGATGCGGCGCTGGAACACGGGTTCGAGCTTGCGCAGCTGCCGGTCCGCTCCGGACGTGAATCTGACCTCATACTCCTTGCGGTCGCTCACAGTCCGAGATCCCGTTTGATGGTCTCCCAGGGGATCAGATCCTCGCGCGCCTCGAGCAGTGCGGCGTTCGCGTCAGCGATGTCGGCCTCGTCCTCCCACTTCTCGATGAGCGCATCGAGAAGCCGCAACTCGTCGATGGAGATCACGGCGGCGACGTCGGTACCGTGGCGGGCGATGATGGTGCGCTCGTGGGCATAGGTCGCCCGGTTGATGATCTCGGCGAAGTCCTTGCGCGCGTCGGCTACGCTCACTCTGGTCATGGTGTACCTCCTGTACGAGATGTACATAAAGTACGCACGCGGTGTTTCCGGCGCAAGACCCCATTCGCTACAATGGGCCTCCCGCCGCTCCAAGGAGCGTCTTATGCCCAGCAATCCGAACCTCGCCGAGCCCGTTCCGGCCGAACCGGTGGATCCGCACGCGGACCTGTCCTCGGTCCTGCCGTTGACGGCCGAGATCCGCGAAGGCCACCTCCGCGTCGGCGGCGTGGACATGGTCGGGCTCGCGCGCGAGCAGGGCACCGCGCTCTACGTCATGGACGAGGCGCACATCCGCCACCAGCTCCGCGAGTTCCGGCGCTGGACGTCCTTCCACGCCAGCAACGTCGAGACGGTGTACGCCGCCAAGGCGTTCATGTGCAAGGCCATGTGCCGCGTGGTGCACGAAGAGGGCTGCATGGTGCTGTGCGCCTCAGGCGGGGAGCTCGCGATCGCGCTGGCCGCGGGTGTGCCCGCATCGCGCATCCAGATGCACGGCAACAACAAGACGATCGCCGAGATCGAGGAGGCTCTCGACGCCGGAGTGGACCGCGTCATCGTCGACTCGCTGTACGAACTCGAGCGGATCAGCGCGGCGGCGGTCGATCGCGGCATGACTCAGGCCGTCCTTCTGCGCGTCACTCCCGGCGTCAAGCCCGACACCCACGGCTACATCCAAACGGGGCAGGAAGACAGCAAGTTCGGGTTCGGCCTGAACCACGGCCTCGCGATGGAGGGTGCGCGCCACGCGTGCGCCCTCCCCGGGATCGACTTCGCAGGCTTCCACATGCACATCGGGAGCCAGATCTTCGCGCTGCAGAGCTACAGCAAGGCGATCGAGGTCATGGTCGAGTTCATGGAGGCGGTGCGGGTCGAGACCGGACGTACCGTGAGGGACCTCGACGTCGGTGGCGGCATCGGCATCAAGTACGGCCTCGCGGACGAGCCGAGCACGATCGAGGAGTTCGGCAAGGTGGTCGTCGACGGCATCAAAGAGGAGTGCGAGCGCCAGGGCCTTCCGGTGCCACGCATCCTCATCGAGCCGGGTCGCGCGGTGGTCGCCAACGCCGGCATCACGCTGTACACCGTGGGCACGATCAAGGAACTGCCGGGCATCCGCACCTACGTCGCCATCGACGGCGGCATGACGGACAACATCCGCCCCGCGCTCTACGGCGCGCGCTACGAGTGTCTGGTGGCCAACAAGGCCGACCGGCCGCGCACTGAGATCGTCACGGTGGCCGGGAAGCATTGCGAGACGGGCGACCTGATCGCTCGCGATGTACCCATCCAGGAAGTCGAGACCGGGGACATCCTCGCGGTGTGCGCGACGGGCGCGTACTGCCAGTCGATGTCGTCCAACTACAACAAGCAGGTGCGCCCCGGCGTGGTCTTCGTCAAAGACGGACAGGCGCGCGTGGTCGTTCGGCGCGAGACCTACGACGACCTGCTGCGCTGCGACGTGGGGTAGGCGACCTGCGTCCTGCGATGTGAACGTGAGAAGAGCCGCCACCCGAAGGTGACGGCCCTTCTTGTCTGGTGAAGTCCGCGCCCGGCAGCGCTAATTCACCGTGAACGACCTGGCAGCTGACCCGGTACCCTTCTTCACGCCGAAGACCCTTATGGCCTTGCCCTTTGCCACCGTGAACGTCCCGGTAGATGCCGTGCGGTGCTTGAGGTTCTTGCCGCCGGCGAGCACAGCCCACGCGGCGACACCCTTGCCCCCGGTGACAGAGACCCTGTACGTGACCGTGGTCGCGGTGCTCGAGACCTTCGTGACAGCGAGCTTCACGGCCGTGCTCGCTCGGTGGCACTTCGAGCAGGCAGCGGTCCTCCCGGGGGTGGCTCCGGCGGTCGTGGCAGCGGCCAGAAGCAGTCCGGCGAGCGCGAGACTCGCCATGCCGATCGTCAGGGCTCTCTTCATGCGGGACTCCTTGCGTGAGTGTCCGGTAAGGCGGGACGGGCGGTCCCGCCGTGAACCATCGTGGATCAGCGATGTGTGATCCTGATGAGACCACGATGAGGGCTTTCTCACGCAGCGGCTCTCGCGGCGTGGGGTATACTCTGCCCTGCGCGAGGCGCTCGCCTCCGCACTCCCACCGTACGCACACCACGCCCGCGCCTTCAGTCTCTATCGGCGCACTCGAGAGGACGGCTTCCCAAGATGCGGACCATCGGCGTCGGACTGATCGGACTCGGGACCGTCGGATCCGGCGTGCTCGAGATCGTGCGTCGCCACAGCGCGGACTTCGCGCGGCGTGCGGGCGTGGAGATCGAACTCGTCAGGTTCGCAGACCGCAACGCCGAGCGTGCGACCGATCTCGGGATCGACCCTGCTGCTTTCACGACCGATGCGTCCGAGCTGATCGCGGATCCGCGCGTCGATATCGTCATCGAGCTCATCGGCGGCACCGGCGTGGCCAAGCAAGTCGTCCTCGAGGCGCTGCGCGCCGGCAAGTCGGTCGTCACCGCGAACAAGGCCCTCATGGCGAGCAGTGGCCAAGAGGTCATGGACGCCGCCTCCGCATCGGGCGTCGATATCATGTTCGAGGCCTCCGTCGGTGGTGGCATCCCGATCATCGGGCCGCTCAAGCACTCACTCGTCAGCAACGAGATCGTCGCGGTGGCCGGCATCGTTAACGGCACCACCAACTACATGCTCACGCGGATGGCCGACGATGGCCTCGACTACGCTTCCGCGCTCGCCGAGGCACAGGCCAAGGGCTTCGCAGAGGCAGATCCCACGGCCGACGTCGATGGGCATGACGCGGCGGCGAAGATCGCCATCCTCGCATCCATCGCCTTCAACTCCCGTGTCACCGTCGATCGTGTCCCGGTCGAAGGCATCCGCGGCATCACGCCCGTGGACATCGCGTACGCGCAGGAGATGGGCTACGCCATCAAGCTGATGGCCATCGCACGCCGAGCCGATGGCGCCATCGACGTTCGCGTGCACCCGACGATGATCCCGCGCTCGCATCCGCTCGCGAGCGTGAGCGGTGTCTACAACGCCATCTATGTCACCGGCGATGCCGTCGGCGAGACGATGTTCTTCGGCGAGGGCGCCGGCTCCCTGCCTGCGGCGTCGGCGGTCGTCGGCGACGTCATCGAGGTCGCTCGCCACATCCGCTCCGGGTGCCTGAACCTCGTCGGCTGCACCTGCAACGAGCAGCTCGAGGTCCGCGACATCGCGCAGCTCGAGACCGGCTACTTCATCCGTTTCGCGGTCGCCGACCGCCCGGGCGTCCTGGCCGCCGTGGCCTCCAAGTTCGGCGAGCACGGCGTGTCCATCGCATCGGTCATCCAGAAGCGCGTCTGCGAGTCGGGTGACGCTGAGATCGTGTACGTGACCCATCTCGCCGCAGAAGGCGCCGTGCGCGCCGCACTCGCGGAGATCGCCGCTCTCGACGTCGTGACCGAGGTCTCCGCGGTCATCCGGGTCGAGAACCTGTAGGGGAGGCGCGCGTGCCGCCGGTCACCGTCCGAGTCCCCGCCACGACCGCCAATCTGGGGTCGGGCTACGACGCTTTCGGTCTCGCGCTCGCGCGCCACAACACCGTGTCTGCCGAGCTGGCTCCGGCCGGTGAGTGGAGCGTCCGGGTCGCCGGCGAGGGTGCCGGCCGTGCGCGCACCGATTCCCGCAACCTCGTCTGTGTCGCGATGGCTCGGCTCTTCGCCGAGACGAGCACCGCGCGCGGAGCGACCATCTCGTGCGTCAACGGCATCCCGTTCGGCCGGGGCCTTGGCTCGAGTTCGGCTGCGATCGTCGGCGGACTGGTGGCCGGCAACGAGCTCATCGGCCGCCCGCTCGGCGACGAGGCGCTCTTCCGCCTTGCGGCGGAGATCGAAGGACACCCTGACAACGTCGCGGCCGCGCTCTTCGGCGGATTCACCATGTGCTGGTGGGATGGCGACTCACGCGTCGCCCGTGTTGACCCACCCGGCGGGATCGCCGCGGTGGTCGTCGTCAGCGACGAGGGACTGTCCACGAAGCAGGCCCGCGCGCTGCTCCCGCTCGATGTGCCCCACGTGGATGCGGCGTTCGATGCCGGCCGCGCCGGTCTGCTCGCAACAGGCATCGCGCTCGGCCGCCGGGACCTCATCGGCCCCGGCATGAACGACCGGCTGCACGAACCGTATCGCGCGGTCGCGGTCACCGACCTCGTCGCAGTCCGCGAGGCGCTTCTTGCCGCGGGAGCGGACGGCGCAGCGCTCTCCGGTGCGGGGCCGAGTGTGATCGGACTCGTGGTCGGCGGAGATGACGCGGAGGCCGAAACGCGCGCCGCGCTCGTCGCCGAGCGCGCGGGCGTTCTTCTGAGCGGCCACGCTGGCCGTCGCGCTCCCGAGGTCTACTCCCTCGACCGCTCCGGAGCGGTCGTCATCCAAGGCTAGAGCGCGACCAATCGCCAGCCGGCGCTGCGAAGGCGCGCGAACGGGCAAGGAGGTGCGTGTTCACGTGAGCGGACCCGAACCGGTCGTCATCGCACAGATATCGGACCTGCACTGCGGTTCGATCTACTACCGCGCGGCGCTGGCGCGCACCGTCGTGGAGGAGATCAACGAACTCGCTCCCGATGCCGTCGTCGTGACGGGCGACCTCACGGACATGGGCTTCCACGACGAGTACGTCACCGCGCGCACGCTGCTGGACGGCATCGAATGCTCGCGGATGCTCGTCATCCCGGGGAACCACGACGCACGCAACGTGGGAGAGGTCCACTTCGAGGCGCTGTTCGGCGCTCGCGATCACGAGATGGAGCTTCCGGGCGTCCACCTCGTCGGCATCGACTCTTCGGAGCCGGATCTGGACAGCGGGCGCGTCGGGCGGGACGGATACCACCGCATCGAGGAGCGCTTCGGGGATCCCTCCGAGTTCAAGATCGTCGCCATCCACCATCACCTGGTGCCGGTTCCCGGGACCGGACGCGAGCGGAACATCGTCTCGGACGCGGGCGACCTGCTGCGCGTGCTCACGAGCAACGGCGTCGACCTCGTGCTGTGCGGACACAAGCACGTGCCGAACGTGTGGCGTATCGAGGACATGTTCGTGGTCAACGCCGGCACGGCCTGCAGCTTGCGGCTCCGTGGCCGGGAGCGTCCCTGCTACAACCTGCTGGAGGTGTTCCCGGACCGCGTGCGCGTCACCCGCTGCTACACGGGCGCGGAGCGTGAGGTCGTGGCGGATTTCCACAAGGCGCACGGGCACCTGTGCCGTTGGCGTCCCACTGTCGAGCACGCTGAAGAGGACGAGCGGTGAGCAGGGTTCTCGTCCTCGTTGACGGCGAACACTATCCGCCGGTCGTTCGCGCGGCCATCGAGGAGCTCTCCGCGATACATGAGGTCGCGGCGGCGGTCTTCCTCGGCGGGACCGAGAAGGTCGGGACCCCGGCCGCGGACTACGGAATTCCCGTCGTCCGCGACACGAGTCCTGCCGAAGCACTGCGCATCGCGATCACCCGGTACTCGCCCGAAGCGGTGATCGACCTTTCAGACGAGCCGGTCGTGACGGCAGACGACCGTTTCCGGCTGGCAGGCATCGCGCTGGAGTACGGCATCAGCTACCTCGGAGCCGACTTCCAGTTCGATCCGCCGCTTATCGAGTACGAACCCCGCACGCCGTCGCTCGCGATCGTCGGGACGGGTAAGCGCGTGGGCAAGACGGCGATCTCAGCCCACGTGGCGCGCACGCTGCTGGCGCGTGGACTCCGCCCCGTGGTGCTCGCCATGGGCCGCGGCGGGCCTGCCGAGCCCGAGCTGCTGCGGGGGGACGAGATCTCGCTGACCACGGCGGACCTGCTCGCCTTCGCGCGCCGTGGCATCCATGCCGCCTCCGACTGCTACGAGGATGCGCTGATGGCACGCGTGCCGACCGTCGGCTGCCGCAGGTGCGGGGGAGGGATGGCCGGGTCCGTGTTCTCGAGCAACGTCGCCGACGGTGCGCGCCTCGCGGACTCTCTCGGCGGCGGGATCATGATGCTCGAGGGCTCAGGGGCCGCGGTGCCGCCCGTTCGCGCCGATGCCACGATGCTCATCGCGGGAGCGGCCCAGGGCATGCGCGCGCTCACCGCCTACTTCGGCCCGCTGCGCATGGCGACCGCCGACGCGATCGTGATCGCCGGCGCGGAGCCACTGCTGGCGGACGCCGCCGGCGTTGAAGCGATGCTCGCGCTCGCGCGCGCCGCACGCCCGGGTGCACGCGTGAGCGCGGTCACGTTCCGCCCGCGCCCACTGGAGCCGGTCGCCGGAAGGCGCGCGTTCTTCGCAACCACCGCACCGGCGGGGTTGCTTCCCCTCCTCAAGGAGCACCTCGAGCGCGAGCACGGATGCGAGGTGGTCGCGGTCAGTGCGAACCTTTCCGACCGCGCGGCGCTCCGTGCCGACCTCGAAGCGGCCGCCGGCACCTACGACGTGCTGCTCACCGAACTCAAGGCCGCGGCGATCGACGTCGTAGCGCAAGCGGGAGAGGCGGCCGGCGTCCCGACCATCCTTCTCGATAACGTTCCGGTCACCACCGCGGGTGACGACCTGGACGAGACGGCGACGCTCCTCGCCCGGCTCGCCGCCAACCGATCGGAGGTCAGGAACGATGCCTGCTGACGAGACGGACCGTCGTCCGATACTGATCTCAGAGGCTCGTCACGGTCTGCCCTTCAGCAAGGGCCTCATGGCGCAGTCGTTCATGGCGACCGGCATGGTCCCGAGCCGCGCGTACGCGGTGGCCGCCGAGATCGAGAAGGAGATCCGTGCGAGCGGCAAGGATCGCATCTCCACCGAGGCGCTCCACGCGATGGCGATCGCCACGCTTCGGGCAACGGCGGGCGACGGGTACGCCGACCGCTACGTCCGGATCACGGAGGTCGCGGGCAGCGACACGCCGCTCGTAGTGCTGATCGGCGGCACCACCGGCGTCGGCAAGTCCACCATCGCCACCGAGGTTGCTCACCGGCTCGGGCTCACCCGGATCATCTCGACGGATTCCATCCGGGAGGTGATGCGTGGTATCTTCTCCAAGGAGCTCATGCCGGCGATCTACGAATCGTCGTTCAACGCCTGGCGCAGTCTTCGGGTCCCGGTACCCTCAGGGGCCGATCCGGTCATCGTGGGGTTCCGCGAGCAGACCGCCGTCGTCACGACGGGGATCAAATCCCTCATCAAGCGTGCTGTGCTCGAGGGTGTGAGCATGGTCATCGAGGGGATCCACCTCGTCCCCGGCTACATCGACGCGGCGGAATTCACAGGGGCGTCGGTCGTGCAGCTGATCGTGGCGGTCGACGACGAGGACGCTCACCGCAGCCACTTTTACATCCGCGAAGTGCAGACCGACGGCAGCCGGCCGCTGGAGAAGTACCGGGCGAACTTCGACAACATCCGCCTGCTCGGGCTCTACATAGAGGACCTCGCGCGGGAGCACGGCACCCCCATCGTTCACAGCAACCAGTTGGATACCAGCGTCGCCGAGACGCTTGAACTTATCGTGACCAAGGCCACACAGACAGAAGGGGCGATCGAGACATGAAGTTCTTCCTGGACACGGCGAATCTCGCCGAGATCGAGGAGGCGGCGTCGTGGGGCGTGCTCGCCGGCGTCACCACCAACCCCACGCTGTACGCGCGTGAGGGCGGCAAGCTGGCCGACTTCCACAGCCACTTGCAGCGCATCTGCGCGCTGACGGATGGCCCTGTCAGCGGCGAGACCGTGGGCCTCGTGCGTGATGAGATCGTCCGGGAGGGCATCGAGCTGGCCGCGCTGGCGCCGAACATCATCGTGAAGATCCCGGTCATGCCGGAAGGCCTCGCCGCCACCAAGACGCTGTTCGAGCGGGGTATCAAGGTCAACATGACGCTGTGCTTCACGGTGCCGCAGGCGCTTCTGGCCGCCCGCGCTGGCGCCGCGTACGTGAGCCCGTTCGTGGGTCGCTTCGATGACATCTCGGAAGACGGCATCGAGCACCTCGCCAACACCGTGACCGCGCTTTCCAACTACGACTTCGGCCACGACATCGAGGTCATCGCCGCTTCGGTCCGCTCGGCCAACCACGTGACGCAGGCCGCCCTGATGGGCTGCGACATAGCAACCGTACCGTTCAAAGTGCTGAAGAACCTCGTGAAGCACCCGCTGACCGACCGCGGGCTCGAGTCGTTCCTCGCCGACTGGGAGAAGGTCAAGAACTCATGAGCGCACGCCCCCGTAAGCGTGGCCGCAGAGGCGGCGGCGGACAGCCCGGCGGCGAGTCCGCCCCGCAGCCGTCGGTCACCCGAGCCGACCTCGAGCCGAAGACGGTGGTCGAGCTCCGCGCCATGGGCGCCGAGCTCGGGATCGACACCAAACCGCTGAAGAAGAAGGACGAGATCATCGACGCCGTGCTCGAGGCCCGCATCAAGGCCGAGGGGTTCGTCGACGTGGTCGGCATCCTCGACATCCTGCCGGAGGGCTACGGCTTCCTGCGCACCAGCGGCTACTTGCCCGGCGACAACGACGTCTACGTCTCGATGTCCGCCGTCCGCAGGCACGAGCTGCGCAAAGGCGACATGGTCCGCGGCCAGGTGCGGCCCCCGAAAGAGACCGAGAAGTACGCCGCGCTCCAGAAGGTCACCGGGATCAACGGCAAGGACCCTGAGGAGAACCGCGGCCGCAAGGAGTTCAAGGACCTCACTCCCATCTACCCGGACGAGAAGTTCAAGATGGAGTGGAAGCCGGACGCCATCACGACGCGCATCATCGATCTCGTGGCGCCGATCGGCAAGGGTCAGCGCGGTCTGATCGTTTCCCCGCCGAAGGCCGGCAAGACGACGATCCTGAAAGACATCGCCGCCGCTATCCATGCGAACAACCCCGAGGTCTACCTCATGTGTCTGCTCGTGGACGAGCGGCCTGAGGAAGTCACGGACATGGAGCGCTCCATTCACGGGGAAGTGCTGTCCTCGACGTTCGACATGCCCTCGGACAACCACATCCTCGTCGCCGAGCTGTGCATCGAGCGCGCGAAGCGCCTCGTGGAGAGCGGCTACGACGTCGTGATCCTGCTCGACTCGATCACTCGCCTCGGCCGCGCGTACAACCTGGCGTCGCCGGCGTCCGGCCGCATCCTGTCCGGTGGTGTCGACTCGACCGCGCTCTATCCGCCGAAGAAGTTCTTCGGTGCGGCGCGCAACATCGAGTTCGGTGGCTCGCTCACGATCATGGCGACCGCGCTCGTGGACACCGGTTCCAAGATGGACGAGGTCATCTTCGAGGAGTTCAAGGGTACCGGCAACATGGAGCTGCGCCTCGACCGCCGTCTCGCGGACAAGCGCATCTTCCCGGCCATCGACGTCGTAGCATCCGGCACCCGCAAGGAGGAGCTGCTGCTCGACCCGGTGGAAGCCCCCTACATCTGGAAGCTCCGCCGCGTCCTGCACTCGCTCGACTCCGGCCCCGCGGTCGAGCTTCTGATCGACCGCCTCAAGAAGACCAAGAGCAACCGCGAGTTCCTCGCCGCGATCTCGAAGACGCAGGCCGCGACCCCTTCCAGGCGGGGCGCTGACGACTAGGCCGGCAGCTCGACCACGCGCGATACCCGAACGGGCCCCGATGCGGTGCGCACCGGGGCCCGTACTCTCGCCACTGCCGAGGCGAACGTTGATGCGACGCTCGCATCCGTGACGCCGGGTGACCAGCGAGCACCGTCCCGATACCGTAGTTCGCGTCTGCCGGACGGGCCGGGGCATCACCAGCCGGCGACGGGGATCCGGAATGCGGGGCGCCGAGTTCTGTCCTGAGCTCGTAGCACGCGACGGCGACCACCACTACCAGGCCGGCGAGACGGGCCCGGCGATGGCAGCCACTTCATCCCTATCGTGGCCCCAAGAGCGGTCCTGCCGCAGCGGGTGGGCGCGCTCCCGTGCGTGTTCCGCGACACAAACATGGCACTCTGTGACGGCTGCAGGAGAAGCCTCGGCAATGACGGCGGGCGGCGGAGTCCTGCGTCATGGACAACTCGCCGGAGCGCGTCCATAATCGCGTTCAACAGGCGACTACTTGGCTCGGGGGGCGAGCTGTGAGCGGGGGATCTTGGCGGCTTGGGCGTGTACTCGAGCCGAAATGGACGCCACCCAGTGGTCGCCGTCACAGGCGTGTGCGTGCCAGAGGCACAAAGGAGGGGAACCTTGTGAGAAGGACGCTTGCCGTCGGGGTACGCCCCGCACTGGTCGCAGTCTGCGCGGGGTTGACCTGTGCGCTGAGCACTGGCGTCGCGTACGCCGACAACACTGTGCACTGGGGTTCGCTGGGTGGGGGGACGACTGCCGGCTGGTGGCGCGCCGCCGATGGGATCAAGGCGGATACCTACATCTACGCCCGAGCGGCAGTTCAGGATGGCGAACGGGTGAACTCCCTGTACCTGCAGGACACCGTGAACGGCAACTCGGTCGAGTATGGATGGGGTTGGTTGTGCCCCATCGGCGGACCGTACACCACCAACACGCAGTCCCTAACACTGTTCGTCGTGAAGACGTACCCCGTGTACACGGAGGTTCGCTTGACAGATTCCATCTCCCCGGGGACACGCCCACGGATTCACCTGCGTCTCAACCCGGATTCGCAGGAGCCATCGCGGGACGATTTCGAGTACTTCCTCGACAATGTGCGTATTGCGACCTGGGCGAACACCGGGGTGTATCCGCCAGCCAACGGATTCTACGGGGCTGAGCGATATAGCCCGGATGACAACAACACCGCGTCTTGGACATACTGCGGGTACTCGGATCTCGTTGGCGGCACCCACCAATGGCACTACTTGACCTCTGCGGCGACGGGTTCAGTTGTAGGTCTGCAGGATCCCGTCTTCTTCTTCTGGGCGAACAAGATCGGGCAATCGAACCACTGCCTGTACGTGGACGATGCCGAGCAGTAGCCATCAGCCGATTGGAGGGCGAGCAATGCTCACGAACCGAGACCTGCCCCGAGGCGCCGGCGCTTTGTGCGCTGCGCTGCTTCTTGCGACCATTGCGGGCGGATGCGCTCAGGGGCCGAACGCGTCGGCTCCGACGGCGTCCCCTCTCGCGCAAGTGGAGACGGGGACAGCCCACGGTGTTCCCGTCTCGGTACCCGCGATGGTCGCCACCGGGAAGGTGGCCACGGTCACCGTCGAGGCGGCTGTCTCGTCCTTGCCAGGGGTGAGACTTCCGTCGGCCGGGATCGCGGCGAGCCCCAAGTACGCTCTGGTCAATGACGGCGGCCCGGGTGTGGGCGTTACCGAGGTGGCTGTCTACTACGCCTCGGGCGTGATGATCAATGCGCATCCCGGGGCTGACGATCTGGAGGGATTGCAGGCGGACTGTGCCAAGGCGAACACGACCAACC
>JANYLP010000109.1 GCA_025361445.1 Coriobacteriia bacterium | reverse complement strand
GCCCTGGATCCGGCACGCTCCTCTTGACGGTACAGGCGTCGGTGGGGTGGTCAACTTTTCGATTATCGAAATGCCCCCAAGTGGTCAACTATTAGGCTATCGAACACACTCGTGTGCGCATCTTCCTACAACAAGCACGAGCCGCACGCTCCCTGGTGCAGTGGGACGGCTCCTCCTGAGGTCTGTGGCGGCCAGAGACGGACTTGAACCGCCGATATGTGAGCTACCGGTCCGCGGCAACAGTCCGCTTGAGTCGCAGCAGTTCGGCCTCGCGCATGCCCTCGCCGCGCGCCCACGCTTCGATCGCAGACCAATCGACCTCTTGGCGACGAGCGACCATGGCGGCCTGATCAAGCGCTTGGCGGTCTCCCCAATGGATGAAGTGCGACAGGCGATCCTTGACGCTCTGCGTCGGCGACACGATCCGGATCGGCCCGTACTCGGTGCTGAGCTCAACCCCGTCTTGGCTCGGCTCGATCTCGGCGCCGAACGCCAGCGGCCCGGGAGGGAACTCCACGGTGAAGCGCAGCGCCGGATGCGTGAAGTCCTTCGCACCAGTCTGGAAGCAGAAGCCGAGCGGCGCGAGTGCTTTCGCGATCACCTGGTTGCGCTCCGATGTGATGAAGTCCAGATCGGCGCTCGCGTACTCGTTCTCGCTGTAGATCGAGACGGCGGCTCCTCCGGACAGTGGGGCCCTGATCCCGGCGGCTTCAAGCGTCTGACTCACGTATGCGGCCACGTGCTCGATCGTCGATGAACGATCAAGGTCGGCCATCTCACAGCACCTTCCCGGTCCGGCGCGGACGCTGCCGCTGCCGATAGAACGCCTTCACTTCATCCTCTGGCAGAGCCGTGAGCTCCTCCGCGAGGAACTCACGAAGGTGCCGCACGGTGGGGTTGCGCGGGTTGAACTCGAAGACGCGACTCGATCCGACCATCCGGCTGACCAGGACGCCGGCGTCCTCGAGGCGTCGCAGCTGCCGATACATCCCGTTCACCGGGGTCTCGTATATCTTGGCCATCCGGTTGGCGTGGCCGCTCCCGTAGGCCTCTATGAACAGCAGGACCTGAGCAGCCGAGCGGCTGCCGAACAGCGCCTCCAACACCGGCGACATCGCGGTCACCCTCTCCATGGGAATCACACGCTTCCACACTTCGTGTAAGGTTATACACACTTCGTGTAAGGTTGTCCACCATGTCCGGAAGCCACCGGCGCTCACCCAATGAGCAGGGCCGCCCCGGATGGGACGGCCCTGCTAGTTATCTGTGGTGGCCAGAGACGGACTTGAACCGCCGACACGGGGATTTTCAGTCCCCTGCTCTACCAACTGAGCTACCTGGCCGTGAAGTGCACGCTATCCTAGCCGCCCGCGGCGCGCAGGGTCAAGCGCGAGCGGCCGCGAACGCCCCTCCGACGCCTACCCGTCGGCCTCCTGCCGCACCGGCTTCCAGCCAACCGCGGCCAGTCCGAGCTCGATCGCGATGACCGACGCTTCCACGATGAAGACCACCGCCATCGTCGCTCCCGCGGGCGACGCCGGCAGCGCGAAGAACTCGCGCGCGAACGGCACCCACCACACGATCGCGGCTGCCGCGATCATCCCCGCGACGAGCGCCATCCGCCCGCGCGTCAGCGGCCGCGACAGTTCAACGAGCACCCACAAGCCCACGAACATGAGCGTCCACACCGTCACGGTGCGCGCCTCGGCGACGCCGCCGCCGAACATGGCCTCCGGATGAGAGAGCCCCCAGAAGTACGCGGCGGCTCCCGCCCCGGTCATCACGCCGCCGCACACGAACGTGAACCGCATCACCCGCTTCAGGAACCCCGATCGGTACCGCGGAGCCGCCGGCGCGAGAGCGAGGAAGAACCCGGGGATCCCGATCGTCAGCGCATCTATAAGAGTGAAGTGGCGCGGCATCAGGGGGTAGTTGACCGCGAAGATGACCGTGCCGACCGCGAGCAGCGCCGCATACACCGACTTCGTCACGAACAGGTTCGCCACGCGCTCCACGTTCGCCATGACGCGGCGCCCCTCGCCGACCACGCCCGGAAGCGACGAGAACTTCCCGTCCATGAGCACGAGGTCCGCCACGGCGCGGGCCGCGGGCGCTCCGCCGCCCATCGCGATGCCGAGGTCGGCCGACTTCAGCGCCAGCACGTCGTTCACGCCGTCGCCGGTCATCGCGACCACGTGCCCACGCGACTGCAGCGCCGCCACCATGTCGCGCTTGTCCTCCGGCTTCACGCGGCCGAACACCGTATGCGCCTCCATGAAATCGGCGAGCGCGTCCCGGTCCTTCGGCAGATCCGCGGCATCCACGGGCGCGCCCACGATCTCAAGGCCGGCCCGCGCGGCCACTGACGCCACCGTGGCGGGCGAGTCGCCGGAGATGACTTTGAGCGCGACACCCTGCTCCCGGAAGTACGCCAAAGTCGCGGCTGCGTCGTCGCGCACTCGTTCCTCGAGGATGACGAGAGCCTGCGGCTCGATCGGCCCGAGCGCCTCGCCCTGACCGGGGAGCTCCGCGACCTGCGCCACCAGGAGCACCCGCGCGCCCGCATTCGCGCGCTCGGTCGCGCGCGTGCGACGCGAATCGCCGTTCGGAAGCAGCACATCGGGCGCGCCCACGATCCACGCGCCGCCATCTGCAAGACGCACTCCGCTCCACTTGCGCGCGGACGAGAACGGCGCCTGCTCGGTCGCGGGGCACGCCGGAGCGCCGTACGCGGCCGCCATAGCCCGCGCGGTCGCGTTGCGTGAGTCCGGCGGCTCGATCGCGGCGAGATTGGCGAGCGCAGCCTTAGCGGCCTTCTCGTCGGCCCCGCCGAAGGTCTCGAGTCCCGTGACCATGAGGTCCGGTTCGGTGATGGTTCCGGTCTTGTCGAGGCACACGACGTCCACGCGGGCCAGTATCTCGACCGCGGGCAGTTCCTGGATCAGCGCCTTCCTCGACGCGAGCCGGATCACACTCACCGCGAACGCGATCGACGTCAGCAGCACGAGCCCGTTCGGCACCATTCCGACGAGTGCGGCCACCGTCTGCGGGACTATCTCGCGCAGGTCGCCGTGCGCCACGTTCCATCGCGTGGCGACGAGCAGCACGGCCGTGGGGACCAGCAGCAGCGCGATCGTCTTCAGGATGCGGTCAGTGCCCCGGCGGAGTTCCGATGGGACCTTCCGGAACCGCTTCGCCTCGGCCGCCAGGCGCTGGGCGTACGACTCCGCGCCCACGCCGTCGACGACCATGCGCCCTGTGCCCGCGACGCAGAAGGAACCCGACATCACGCCGTCCTCGGGCGCCTTGAACACCGGCCTTGATTCGCCTGTCAGAAGCGACTCGTCCACCTCCAACGCAGAGGCGGAGATGATCGAACCGTCGGCGACGATCTGGTCGCCCGCACGCAGCTCGATGACGTCACCGAGCACGACGCCTGCAACGGGCACGTCGACGACGACTCCGTCCCGAACCGCCCGCACCTTCGGCGCGGCGATGAGCGACAGCTTGTCGAGCGTCCGTTTCGCCCGGAGCTCCTGCACGATGCCGATCGCCATGTTCAGGAACAGTACGAACCCGAAGAGCCCGTCCTGCGGCTTCCCGAAGACGAGGATCGCCACCAGCAGTACGAACAGCAGCCCGTTGAAGAACGTGAAGACGTTGCGGCGGACGATCTCGCCCACCGAACGGCTTGAGGGCGCGCCCTCGGCGTTCGTCTGGCCGAGGCGGACACGCTCGGCGACCTCGGCCGCAGTCAGTCCGGTGGGAGCGGTCATTCGGTGACCTCCTCGTGGGCGGCGGAACCGTCCAGTTCCTCGAGCAGAGCTCCGGCGGCCGCGACGTTCTCGTCGCCGCCCTTCGCGATGACCTCTCCCAGCAGCCTGCGCGCGCGGGCCTCGTCGGCAGCAGCGGACTCCGCGAGCCCTGACATCCGGTCTGCCTGGGCCCGCCGTATGAACACCTCACCGGCGAGAAGGCCGCGCCCGATCTCGAAGCGATCGCCGACGGACAGCAACGTCACGAGCCCGTCGGGCGTGAGCGAATCGGTGACCGTGGGAGGCACGCCCAGAAGCAACGTGAGCGCCTCGCGGGAAGTCTCGCGAACGTCATCCGGCCGGTGCTCGCGCAGCGCCGCGATCATCGCGCGTAGGAACGCGCCCATCTGCTGAATGATCCGAAGGAGGTAGTCCTGCTCGTACACGGCGCCCCCTTCTCACCCGCCCGCGTCCGCCCGCGCGCACCCTCGCGGCGCCATCGTACCCGAGGGAGAGGAGTCGTCGCAGCGCCCTGTGCCGTTCGGCCGCCACAATCTCGCGAACGCCGCTGCTCTGCGGCATACTGAGCGCACCGCGTCCGGGGAACCATTCCCTTTGGGGGTTCGGGATGCGACGGTGCAGGGGCGTTCGGTGCGTAGGGGGACTTTCGGTGAGGATCCGTTCTGCCGGGCTTCGCGCGGTCACGACCACTCTGGTCATGGCCGCGTTCGTGGCCGCGTGCGCGATCCCCGCGGTGGCCTCGGCCGCGACGTTCACCCTGAAGACGCCGGCGCCGAACTCCTCCAGCGCCGCCACCAAGCCGAACATCTCCGTATACATCTATGACACCTACGGGATCAAAGCCGCGGTGTCGTTCTACATGACGCTCGATGGCAAGGTCATCAAGCCGAAGATCACGTACAAGAAGACCGGGGACTACAAGCGGGTCACGCTCTCGTTCCAGGTCGCGACGGCTCTCAGCGTCGGGTCGCACACGGCCTACGTCAGGATCAAGAACATCCGCAAGACGACGTCGAGCACGACGTGGAAGTTCACCGTCACGTCGCCTCCCCCTCCGCCGCCCCCGCCACCTCCCCCTCCCGCCGGACCCGACCCTATGCCCGTCACCATCGCCGCGACCGATTGTGGCTCGTGCCACGTGGGCTACCCCGCGGCGCACCCAACGGCCCGCTGCGAGCTGTGCCACGGCGACGGACGGCCTGCGGGAGAACCGGCGTATTCGGCAAGCGACGATTCCGCCCACACGCTGGGCTGCGCGCTGGAAGACCCCTGCCACGGCGGCGGCGGTTCGTTCCCGCACGTGCTTGGAGCCGACTGCGCGCGGTGCCACTCGGGCGGCTACTCCGGTATCGCGGCCGGCCACGCGGTCGACGCCGAGCCCGCGCACGCCTCCGGCAGCGCCCGGTGTACCGTCTCGGGATGCCACGTGAAGTCGCTGACCGTCGAGCACTACCGACGCCCACACGGAGGCGTCCGCCTCTCGTGCGCCACGTGCCATTCCTCGACATCCACGCGCGTCATCGCCTCGATCAAGGCCGGCTCGACCGCCTGTGAGAGCTGCCACACGCTGACCGCGATGCACGCCGTAGCGACGGGCTCGCACACGATCTCGGGCGGATGCGCTCTGGCCGGATGCCATGCCGCCAGCGTGATACTGGTGCACAGCACGGCGACCGGCCCGGGCTGCGACGCGTGCCACGCCGCCGGCAAGAACCCGTCGCTCGCGTGCGGCTCGTGCCACGCGGGAAGCGTGAACGAAGTCCACGCGATGGCCGCCGTCGCCCACACGGCGACCTCGGGCACCTGCGTCACAGCCATCTGCCACCTCGCCGACGTGACCGCGGTCCACGGCGCGCCCGGTGGACCGGGCTGCGCGGCGTGTCATGCCGCCGGCAAGACCCCGTCTGCCGATTGCGTGACGTGCCACACCGGCGCACTCGACGTCATCCATCCGCGGATCGGAACGGTGCACACCGCTCCCGTCGACGGCTGCGTGAGCGCGGTCTGCCACGTCCGCGACGTCACCGTGGCGCACGGCAAGACCGGCGGGCCCGGCTGCGCGGCCTGCCACGAGGCGGGCGTGGCGCCCACGATCTCGTGCGTGCGCTGTCACTCCGGCGACCTGACCGCCCGGCACAGCGCGGCGACAGTTGCACACACGGCGCTCACCACGAACCGCTGCGTCAGCGCTGTCTGTCACGCCGCCGACGTCGCCACGCTGCATGCGGGCGGTCCCCGCTGCGCGGCGTGCCACGGACCGGGAAAGATCGCCTCGACGGTGTGCACGCCCTGCCACGTGACCGATCTGACCGCGCTCCACCCGCTCGCGGTGACCCCGCACACGGCGCCGGCCGGCACCTGCGTCTCCTCCGGCTGCCACCTTGCCGGCGTCACCACGATCCATGCGGCGCTGCCGAACTCCGGCTGCACCGCGTGCCACGCGGCCGGCAAGAACCCGACGGTCGCCTGCACGACGTGCCACATCGCCGACCTCGTCACACTCCACCCCGCAGCGGACGTCAAGCACGGCGCGCCCACAGGCACGTGCGTCCAGGGTGCCTGCCACGTGTCGAACGCCGCGGCGATCCACCGCGCGCTTCCCGGCTCCGGCTGCTCCACCTGTCACGGGCCAGGGAAGAAGCCGACCCTGGCATGCGTTTCCTGCCACACCGGCGACCTGACGTCGCGCCACGACTTCGCGAACGCCAGGCACGCAGCGCCCGCCTCCTCATGTGTCGTCGCAGGGTGTCACGCGGTCAACGTCTCCTCCGCACACGGCCTCACGGGTGGACCGGGATGCGCGGCGTGCCACGCGCCCGGGAAGTCGCCGTCGACCGACTGCGTGAAGTGCCACGTCGGAAGCATCGCGATCCTTCACGCGACGGCCGCCGCCGCCCACACGCCGCCCGTATCCACCTGCACCCAGACCCGCTGCCACCCTTCGGATGTCGCAACGCTGCATGGAGCAGTCGGCGGCCCCGGGTGTGCGGCGTGCCACGCGGTCGGTGTCACGGCCACTACCGCGTGCGCGGACTGCCACCCCGGGGACCTGACGCCGCGACACACCGCCGCAGACCCGCGCCACTCGGCCGCCGCATCATCGTGCGCGATCGCGGGTTGCCACGCGGCGAACGCGGCCTCTGTGCACGGAGTCGTGGGCGGGCCGGGATGCGGCGCCTGCCACACAGCCGGAAGGACCGCGACCCTGGCGTGTGCGACATGCCATCCCGGCAGCATCGCCACCCTGCACGCAGTGGCAGCCCCGGCGCATGCCGCACCGTCATCGACCTGCGTGCAGCTGCTGTGCCACGTGTCCGACACCGCGGCGCTCCACACCAAGCTCGGCGGACCCGGATGCGCCGCATGCCACGCGCCCGGCTTGGACGCCTCGATCGTGTGTACGGACTGCCACCTCGGTGACCTGACCGCGGAGCACGCCGCGCCTGCGGCCGACGCCCACAACGCGCCTGCTGGCCTGTGCGTCAGCAGCGCCTGCCACGTCAGCAACATCGCGACCATCCACGCGGCCGGGCTCGGCTGCGTCGACTGCCACCGCCCGGGCATGACCCCCATCGCCACCTGCACGATCTGCCACGGCTCCGATCGCGCGGCCCTGCATCCTCAGGCCGCGCCGCATCACGTCGCGCCGGTCACACTGTGCGTTCAGTCCGGCTGCCACGTGGTCGACGGGGCCACCATCCACGGAGCCGCAGACGGCCCCGGGTGCGCCGCGTGCCATGCGGCCGGAAAGACCCCGGTGCTCACCTGCGCGACCTGTCACCCGAGCGGATTCACGACCTCGCATCCGGCTCCGGCCAACTTGCACACGGCCCCCGCGGGCGCGTGTGTGGCCGGCGGATGCCACGTCGCCGCTGCCGCCACACTGCACACCGGTCCGACCGGGCCGGGCTGCAACCCGTGTCACCTCAAGGGGACGACTCCGACGCTATCCTGCTCCGCGTGTCACGCGACCAACGTCGCGGCCGTACACCCTGGCGCCGTCGCCAAGCACGTCGCGCCGCCCACGTCGTGCGTGCGTACCGGCTGTCACGCCGGCGACGTCGCGGTACTGCACGGCTCCACCGGCGGTCCGGGCTGCGTTGCCTGCCATGCCACGGGCAGGTCGCCGGTGTCCGCGTGCTCGTCGTGCCACTCCGGCGATCTCGCGGTCGTACACCCGGGCGCCGCGGCCGCACACGCGGCACCCACCGACGGGTGCGTCCGCGACGGCTGCCACCTCGCCGATGCTGCCGGCCTCCATACGGTCACGGGCGGCCCCGGTTGCGCGGCGTGCCACGCACCCGGCACGACGCCGACGATCGCCTGCATTTCGTGCCACACGGGCGATCCCGCACTGCTCCATCCCAAGGCCGCCGTAGCGCACACCGCCCAGAGCGGAACGTGCGTCCAGTCCGGATGCCACACGGGCGACGCGGCGACGCTGCACACGGTCGCGGGCGGACCGGGCTGCCCGGCGTGCCACGCGAGCGGGAAGACGCCGAGCGTGAACTGCCGCGACTGCCACGTCGGAACGTACACGGTGCTCCATGCCGCGGGTACGGTTCCGCACACCGCACCCGCCGGGTCGTGCATCGTCCCCGGCTGCCACGTCCCGAGCGTCGTGACGCTGCACATCTTCGGGCCGGGGTGCGCACCCTGCCACGCACCCGGTGTCACTCCGAGTGCCACCTGCGCGAACTGCCATGCCGGCAACACGGTCTCGGTGCACGCGACTTCGATCGGCACGAAGCACATCGCTCCGGCCGGCGCCTGCGCCACGAGCGGCTGTCACGGTGCCGACGTCGCCACTCTGCACGGAGTCACCGGCGGCCCCGGCTGCGCGGCGTGTCATGCGATCGGGAAGACCCTGACGCTGGATTGCGGCACCTGCCACGGTGCGTTCACCGCGAGCCACCCGGTCCCCGAGGCGGCGCACGCAGCTCCGGTCGGCGGGCCGTGTTCAGGCTGCCACGCCGGCAACGTCGCGACCCTTCACGGCGCCACAGGCGGACCGAGCTGCGCGGCCTGCCACACCACCGGCACCAGCCCCTCAGCGAACTGTCCGGATTGCCACAACCGTACGACGGTGGCCAACGGACATCCGACCGGCACCTTGGGACACACCGCGAACCAGCATCCGTGCACCGCATCGAACTGCCACGGCAACAACGCGCTGAAGATCCACCAGGGCTCGGCATCCAACTGCTCCGCGTGCCACGCCAACGGCGCCGCAACGACCAACGACTGCAACGACTGCCACAACTACGACTGGGCGAAGTATCACGCGAGCGGCGAGGGTCTGACCGACTACCACGCCTCGCGGGTCGGCGTTGGCTGGGTCGACTGGGGTTGGGACTCGACGGGCTGGCTCATCGCCCCGAACGCGCGCGGCCAGTCGATGCCCTGTTCCGCGTGCCACGACCTCGCCGGCACACCCAACCTGTACAACTTCCCGTCCGTGGTCAACGGCACGCAGGTCAGCGTCACCACCGGCACGCAGTACGGGAACCTGTGCGTGGCCTGCCACGGTGGGACGCTGAACCAGTGGCATGCGGGCTGCTTCGACTGTCACTCCGGCGGCCATGGGAGCGGCGCTCCGCTGAACTTCGCGGGAAGCGACTGCTCACGCTGCCACAGCCACGGCGGCTACGGCTGGCCACACGGTATCGGCTGGATGAGGGGCCCGACCCTCTAGCAGCGCCGTATCCGCTCCAGCACTCCCCGCGGACCGCGCTACAGCGCTATCTCTCCGCGCTCGTAGAGGCCGACGCAGGCCGCCACCACTGCGGAGTCGTACTTCTCGGGACACTCGCGAAGTTCCGCGATCGCGGCGTCGATGCCGAGCGCCGGCCGATACGGACGATGCGTGGCCATCGCCTCCACGACATCCGCAACCATGAGAACACGTGCGAGAGGTATGACCGCGTCCCCCGCCAGCCCGACCGGGTATCCCGAACCGTCCATGCGCTCGTGATGCTGCAGCACGATATCGGCCACCGGCCACGGGAACGGGATGTCCTTGAGGATCTCGTAGCCGTTGTGCGGGTGCTCCTGTACGAGCGACATCTCGATGTCGGAGAGCTTCATGGGGCGGCTGAGGATCTCCGCGGGAACGCTCAGCTTCCCGATGTCGTGCACGACCGCCGCCATCTCGACGGCCTTGACATCGTGCGCGGGCAGGCACATCTCGATGGCGATGGCCTTGGCGAGGCGCGCGGTCCGTTCCTGGTGGCCCTTCGTGTACTGGTCGCGGATCTCGATGACGCGCCCCATCGCCTCGGCGACCTCGTACACCATCCGCTCCAGGCTCTCATTCGACCGGCGCAGCGCCTCCTGGCTATCGAAGCGCGCCGTCACGTCCTGGATGGTGCCGATCATCCGGCAGGGCCGCCCCTCATCGTCGAACTCGAGCCTGCCGTGTCCGTGGACCCTGACCGTCGAGCTGTCGCAGTGGCGTGTGACCCGGTACTCCTTGTCGTAGGAGATGCCGCGCCCGACGACGTCGTCGGCGAAATAGCGAGACATCATCTCCCGGTCGTCCTCGTGCACGAGCGCGGACCACGTCTCGAGGTCCCTCTCGTACGACGAGTCGATCCCGAAGATGTCGTCCATCGTCTCGGAGCTCGTCCAGCTGTCGCTGGCGATGTCGTAGACGTAGGAGCCGATCCGGGCGATCGCCTGCGCATCGCTCAGGTCCTCCTCGCTCGTCCGCAACGCCTTCTCGGCGAGCGCTCGGGAGGTGACGTCCCGGAAGCTCCACACCCGGCCCACGACGCGATCATCGATCAGCTGGGGCCGCGAGTAGCGTTCGAAGACGCGGCCATCAGCGAACTCGAGGACGTCGGACGACTCCTCCTCCGGATGCTCGTAGAGGTACTCGACGCCGGCGACGAAGTTGCGCGACTCGGCCAACTGCGACGCGACGAAGTCGAGCAGGGCCGCATCGTCTCCGGCGATCAGCAGGCGGTTCGGGATCCCCCACATCTCCGTGAAACGCTGGTTGTAGCTGGCGATCTTCCCCCCGCGGTCGACGACGAGTATGCCGTCCGCCGTCGACTCGAGCGTGGCCCGCAGCAGCGAGAACGACTCGCTCTGCGCCTGTTCGGCAAGAACGCGGTCGTTGATGTCGCGTGAGAATCCCTCGGTCCCCGTGGCCGCACCGTTCGCGTCCCACGCGAGTCCCACGTTCAGGGACAGCCAGAACGTCGTGCCGTCCCTCCGCCGTCCCTGGCCGACGCGGTCGGCCACGAAGCCGTCGCGCCGCAGCTGGGCGATGACGTCACCACGCTCCGCTGCATCCGCGTAGAGCGACTGCACCTGGATCCCGTACATCTCCGCCGGTGAGGCGAAGCCGTACATGGTGGCAGCCGCCTGGTTCGCGAACGTCAGGAGTCCGTCCATATCCGAGCGGGTGTAGGCGTCCTGCATCCCGTCGATGATCGACCGGTAGCGCGCCTCGCTCGCGCGGAGCGCTTCCTCGGTTGCCACGCGCTCGGTGATGTCCTGGACGAAGCCGACGAGTGCCACCGGATGACCCGACTCGTCGGTGACCTGGCGCCCCTGGGCGAACACCCACTTCTCTTGTCCGTCGGGCAGCAGAATCCGATATCGCGCGGGACGCGGCACCCCGTCGGCGAACACTGCGGCGTTGATCTCGTCCAGAATCGCTCGGTCGTCGGGGTGGACGGCCGTCGCGACTACCTGTGCGAGGTCGAGTCGATCGGAGGGGTCGACCCCGAAGATCCGGTACATCTCGGGTGACCAGATGAGGCTTCCGTCGGCGAGATCGAGGCGCCAGCTGCCCAGCCCCGCGACCTGCTCCGCTTCATTCTCGAGCATGCGCAGATTCCCGAGGTCGTCGCCGTGGCGACGGTCCTGTTTATCGAACGGTGTGAGCGGCGAGTCCGGCAACTGCATCCTCCGGGTCGGCTGGAACGCCCTTAGTATGCGCGAACGTGCCCGGCGCGTGCCAGAGGGTGCGGACGGTCGATCGACCCGACTACGGCCTCGACGGAACGTAGAGCTGGCCCCAGGGAGTGACGGTACCGGTCGGGACCATGGCGTTGCTGATGTACGCCCAGATCCGCGAGTCCTTCCAGCCCGGATAGTTGCCCACGCCCTCGTCGAACCAGATCCCCTCGACCCGGTGATCCTCGACGGCGTTGACGATGTCGTCCTGCTCGAAGGAACCGAACCCGGCGAGATCGGGATAGTCGTAGGCCGTCGGGTCTTCGCGTCCGCTGCCGAGATAGAGAAGGCCGGCCCGCAGACTGAGGATGAAGATGTTCCGCTGCGGGACCATGTTGAGGACCCGGACCGCCTCGTTGGCGGAGGTCTCGTCCTCCCACCTGAGCAGCGACCCCTCGAAGTGGGGCAGATGGCTCACGGTGAGGCCCGATGTGCTGTTGCTGAGCGGCAACGCCGCGACGCAACCGAGGCGCGCGACGATGAGGACTGCCAGCGCAGCGATCGCGGTCAGACGGGCGAAGCGCGGCACCTGCGGCCTGAGTGTCTCCCACGAGACGATGAGCGCCACCGCGAGGAACGGCAGCGCGGCCATGAAGTGAGGCTCATCGGTCCGGGGGTACGTGCCCACGAGGGCTGCTACGCAGAACACGCCGATCGCGACATGGCGGATGTCCCGCTTCGTGTAGTAGGACCATGCGAACAGCGGCGCCGCGAAGAGTGGGACGAGATAGGCGAAGTACATCGTCGTCACGCTGAGCGACCCGCGGAACGGATCGATGAGCTGCTGCACGAAGAGG
>JANYLP010000097.1 GCA_025361445.1 Coriobacteriia bacterium | reverse complement strand
GTAACCTCAAGTACGGCATGATCGCTGCCATTCCAGGTTGCGACGCGCTGACGAAGGAGGCCGCTGAGAAGTTGAAGGCTGTGGCTGGCAGGGCCACCATCTACTTCGTGCTCGACAACGACACGCACCAGGCGGACGGGGAATCGAGCGAAGACTACGACCCCGAGTCCTGGAAGGACGCGAAGACCACGCGCCCTAACCCTGCGCGCTCCGTTGACGAATCCTGGCAGCGCATCAAGACGATGATCCCCAAGGCTCGCCGGATCTACCTGCCGGACGAGTACAAGGACATCTGCGCCTACCTCAAGGTCTTCACCATCAAGGAGTTCGACGGGTTCGTCGTCAACGCTGAGGCGCGCTACCACTTCAACAAGCTGGACCTCTCGCAGCCTGGACCCCCGCCAGAGTACCTGTGGGATGAGGTGATCCCCCGCTCCCAGTTCGTGCTCCTACAGGGGGCCATGGGCATGGGCAAGAGCCTGCTGTACCAGGCGCTCGCGGTCGCAATGGCCAACGGCGAGTCCTTCTTCATGGGACGGACGATCAGCCCTCAGAAGGGCGGCAGAGTCCTGATCGTGGACGAGGAGAACCCGGAGGCCGTGATCCGGCACCGGCTCTCCCAGCTGGGGCTCAGGCCCGACGCGCAGAAGCGGCTGCACATCATCTCCATGCGTGGGGTGCGGCTCGACATGGCCCCCGACGTGGCCAAGCTGTACGAGGACGTGGAGAACTTCGACCCCGACCTCGTGTGCCTCGACTCCTTCGTCCGCTTCCACATGCAGGACGAGAACAACAGCGGAGCGATCTCGCAGATGTACAACTCCGCGATCATCCCGCTCAGCCGACAGCTGGGGGCCTCGGTCCTGCTGCTGCACCACGTCAACAAGACCAACTCCGGCGACTCCCGTGATCGCACCCGCGGGTCCACGGACATCACAGCCGGTGTGGATCAGGCCTGGGACATGATTGACAAGGCCTACGAGGGCGAGGGCGGCAAGTACATCCACGTCGTGCGCTTCAAGACCCGCACGGGTGCCACCGCTGCCGACTTCGGCTACCAGGTCAAGGACACCGCGACGGGCGGGCTCGAGTTCCCGCTCATTACGGACAAGGGGATCCTATGACCCCCGCGCACAGAGCCGCTCGCACCCGTGGTAAGGTATGGGAAAGGGAGGTCGCAGCGGCGCTCGGTACGAAGCGCACCGGCCCCACCGGAATGGACGACGCCGACATCATCCACGAAGTGCTCGGCGTTGAGTGCAAGGCCTACACCAGGCTGGCGCTACGTGAGGCGGACCTGCAACAGATGGTCCGGAATGCCAAGGGCAGGATCCCCCTGCTTGCGCTGAAGGAGTTCGGCAGTGGCCGCAAGTACTGGGTCATGCAGTTCGAGTTCGGCACCCAACTACTGCTCGATTTCCTGGAGGATCCACATGGCCGGTGAGGCGAAGAACTACCGCGACGTGATCGGCGTGGCCGTCAAGGTCACCCGTCCCGACGCCAACGACAAGACCAAGGTCACGCTCAAGAGCCTCATCACTGGCTCCTTCGTGTCGGTCACCATCTGGGACAACTCCCACCCCGAAGAGGCCCAGCGCGTCAAGCAGGGCGACCTCGTGTTCGTCACGGGCGACGTGAAGCAGAACACCGGCACCGACGGCACCACCTACAACAACCTGTCGGCCTTCCGTCTCTTCGTCGGCTCGGTCACGCTTCCGCCCCCGCGCGACGATAGCGCCCCGACGGCGGCCGCAGCGACGGTGGACCCGGCCGATCTCCCGACGGTGATGTGATGTTCGCGCTGAGCGATCCCATGCTCAGCGACCAGATCAAGGCCTACGAGAAGGACCTCCATCCATTGGCGCTCCGTCTCGTAGGTCGTGACGGCGCTGAGTACGACGACCTGATGCAGGAGGGCTACATCGCCATCTGGCAGTGCCTCATCAAGGGCATCGTCCCGTCCATGACCGTCGTCTTCGGGCGCATGTTGAATTGGATCCGTCACATTCGGCTCCAGAACCCAGCCGCGTACTACGAGATCCTCCCGCTCCTCGATGCATGATCGAGCCACGGAATACAGCTGGAACGAAGTCCTTCTGTCCGTCCGGGCTTTCTGGTCAGTCCGTGAGTACTCCTCAGGGCTCGACACCGTGTCAGGTGTGCGGATGCTCGATGTGGCTCGCGCATATGGACACCTCGAGCCCCACGAGCGACGTGCGCTATTCGAGGGTGTGTGGCTTGAGCGAAGAGATGTCCCAACGGCTGTCATCGCGAAGATGCGCCACTACCTGAACGGAACGACATGACCCGAACCTTCAACCACCGCTGGCAGGCAAGGCTGTACGCTTTCGTCAGCAGTCTGATCCACCCCTTCTCTCGCTACGACCTCGACGAACACACCATCGAGCTCGAGGACGACGCGTGAGTGCCCTTGCGCTCGACCCGCACACCTGCCAGGCCATCGAGAACATGATGACCGAGGGGCTCACACAGCGGGCCATCGCTCTGAGCCTCGGCATCGCGCAGAGCACGGTCAGCAAGTACCAGAACCGTGGCAAGATCATCGAGCCGACCATTGGCTGGGGGCTGGGCGCTGCGCTCCTGGTCGAGCCCGCGACGAAGGAGGCGACAGAGGTCGTCCTCCGGATCTCGGACTGGCACGTACCGTACGAGGATCCCTACATGATGGCTGCGGCCAAGGCCCTGGCCAAGGCACTGCAGCCCCACCGGATCGTCTTCGGCGGGGACCTCAACGACTACTTCCAGCTGAGCCGGTTCAACAAGGGGCTCGAGCGGCTGGACACGCTGCAGGACGAGATCGACCAGGCCAACGAGCACCGCGCGGACTTCCGTGCGCTCTGCCCGAACTCCGTGATCGACGAGGAGGAAGGAAACCACGACGAGCGCATCCGGACCTACGTCCAGATCAACGCCCGCCCGCTGACCAGCCTCCGCGCACTCCAGCCTGCCAACCTGAACCGTTGGACCGAGCTCGAGATCAACCCCCACGGCGGGAACGGTTTCCGCCTGCGCAGGCACTTCCTCTCGAAGCACGGCACCATCGTACGGGGTGAGGCGGGGGCCACTGCCAAGGCCGAGCTCAACGCGGCTGGGATCAGCGGTTGGTCGGGGCACACGCACCGGCTGGCACCCTACGAGAAAACCGGCTACGTCCAGCGGGAGTGGTGGGAGAGCGGCTGCCTCTGCCGCCTCGATCCGGACTATGTGAAGGGCTCCGTGCCGAACTGGCGCAGCGGATGTCTCGTCGGCCTCTTCTCCACGAAGACCGACAGCTTCGCCATCGAGCCTGTGTACCGCTTCGACAACCACCTGGTCTACGGCGGGAAGCTGTACTGATGACTGTCATCCCCGAGACGGATGTTGGGCGTACCTACCAGGACTGGGTGGATGACTTCTACCGCGTCTTCAAGCAGGTTGGTGGACACGGCCCTAACACTGAGTTCGGTCGCAAGGTCTGGGAAGACTACTGGGCACCCGCGATGCGGAGAAAGGGCGTGGGCAGGTACACCTTCCCGCCTGACAACTACACGCTGGATCCGGCGGTGGACAACGAAGGGTGCGTGGACCTGAACCGCGCAGGGATGATGCAACAGATCGTCAAGGTCTTCGGCATCCCCGTCTGGATCGACGCCAGCGTCCCGCGAGGGACCGTGTACCTCAAGGACAACTGGTGGCACGCCTTCCCTGAGAAGATCAGTGTGCAGACCTTCCAGGTGGCCTTGCATCGCCATCGGCTGATGAGTCGCCGTCAGACGTTGCAGAACATGACCATGCTGGTGCACATCGACGAAGAATCGTCGCCTACACTGACAGGAGACATGAAGACAATCGTTCACTACCCGCTGCAGATTTTGCATACGCTGATCCCCGGCACCATGCTCTGGCACATCCCGAGCATGACCTACACCCGCGTCATCTCCACATCGGAGAAGCGCAACGAGGCGGGTGTCATCCTCTCGGTTACGCTGTCGGGGAAGCCCGCGCGCGTGGTCAACGACAGCTTCCGTCGGGACTACCAGATCGCTGAGGAAGTGAATCTGCGCAAGTACATCCACGACAACATGCCCTTGAAGACGCCTCAGGATGTCTACGCCAACTCGCTGACCCCCGATCTCTGGCACGACATCCAGACGACGGCACAGCAGGGCGGTGCGAAGGCAGCGCTTGAGGAGCTCGAGCGTGACCTCTACCCCCCGGAACCCAAGCGGGGCTTCTTCGCGAGGCTGTGGTCCTAGTGGCCTGGAGCACCCCTGATCCCGCGTACGAAGGTCCTATCCCGGCCAACGGCATCATGGCCCAGGGCTGCCCCTGCACGGATTGCCTCGCATACTGGCGGTGGCTCAAGGATACTCCCGTCGTGGACGAGCTCGAGACAGTGAAGGCCAACCTGGAGTCGGTCACCGCGTCGCTCGAGGGAGCACAGCGGGAGATCGCCTCTCTCCAGGATCAGGCCACCACCTGGCGTCTCAAGGCCGCTCAGCTGGAGGCCAAGAACGCGCAGCTGGAAGAGGAGCTCACAACGGTCGTCTACATCCACGGGTCGTATCGAGAGCTCCAGAAGCGCAACCAGCGCCTCACAACCCGGGGTCAGCGCGCACGCTACGCGCTCGAGGGTCAGTACGACGACCAGGAGCTCTTCACCAAGGAGATCGACGAGGACTGAGATCGTGTGGCCGAATCGGCAGGTAATGCTCCCTCGTGCTCCGTGAGGCCGATATGGCGGGGGAGAGCCACACACAGAAGTGCGGAGGTCGCGGACTGTAGTCCCGCCGGGTACGGCCCCGTAGCCTACTGGCCCGTAGCTCAGACGCCTGATGGGGTTCGCCCCGAGAGCACCGCACACCGTGACCCATCCGTCCTCCTGTAGGGGCGTCGTAGATGGGCAAGCCAGGACAGTCGTGGGGCCTGGCACCAGAACGCAGAAATGGCCCGTATCAGATCCCTACCCCGAAGGATAGGTTTCTGATACGGGCCGTTCGTCGTTCAGACGTGCTTGATGAGCCGGACGGTTGTCAGCCCACGAGTCCGGGGACACCGCCTCCAGTGTAGGCACCAGGCTTGCGCATCATGGTGCCGGGAACCTGGGTGCGCTTCCCAGGATCGATGAGAGGATTCTGGGCCGGGACGATGGGTGCCTTGGTCGAGATGGTACGCGTGTGCGCTGCCACCGGGATCGTGCGGTTCACGTAACCGCCACGCTGGCCGTCGTCCTGAGGCTTGTAGACCGGAGGACGGTCCTTACCACCCGCGTTGCCGTTGCGGCGGTCGCCCTCGAACTGACCGCGCTGCTTGCCGCCGTCGGCGTCCGTGCCGGTGCCTCCCGTGGGAGCTCCCGGACCGGGCTGAGCCTTCTGGATCGTAGGGCCGGGCTCAGGGTTGTGGATGGTGCGCCCCGGACCAGGCCCGCCCTTCGGCTTCGGGGGCACGTACGGCCCCTGACGCGGAACGAGGCCTGCCATCAGGTGGCCTTGCCCATCTTGCGCTCCATGGCCTCCATGGCCGGGGAGTCAGCCTTGTTGTCACCGGCAGGCTTGCGCTTCTGCTTGTTCTTGATGACGTGGGCGTAGACCTCCGCCGGGATCTTCCCCGGGTGCGACATGAGGTGGCCCTTGTACTTGACCTTGGCAGCCGATCCCTTGGGCACGGCAGTCGGACTCTTACGCGGGAGACGCGACTGATCCGCGGTCGTGTGCTTCTGAGCTCCACTCGGACCCACGGAGGGGTACTCGTTGGCGTTGGCTGCGAGGACCTGGGCCTTCGGGTCGAAGTTCGATCCCGTGCTCATGCCCCCCACGTTCTTCGAGCTCGTCGGACTCACCTGGTTGGCCAGTTGTGTCGCGGCGGGCTTCGGCGTCGGACTGAGTGTAGGACGGGCCTTGTGGACCATCATCCCCTTGACAGGCGTCATGCCCACCCCACTTTCATGTAGGTCTTGGCTGCGGCAGCTACCCACTTGGTCGGGTAGTTGGGGTACGTGCAGTCGGTGTGACCACCGATCACGTTCCCTGCCTTGGTCACATCCGCGTGGCCGACGATGCCAGCCTTGCAGCTGGGGTCGTAGACGGCCGGGATGCCATACGTCTTGCAGAGGTACGCGCACCAGCGGGCTGTCTTGTGCAGCTGCTTCGCACGCTTCCACCAGTACTTCGGGTCGCCGGTCTTGTAGCTGACCTGCTCGATCCCGATGCCCCTGGTGTTGACATCGAGCGAACCGCTCGAGGCGTGGTAGAAGATGGCGTCCTCGTAGGCCACCGGCACAGCGCCGGACTTGCCCTCCACGTCGGTGATGATGTGGATGCCGTAGCCTACGGTGTCGAGGTAGTGCCCGACGCCAGAGACATCTCCGATGCCCTTGACATCAGGGCTGATCGTCTGGTGAAGGACGATCAGGTTCTTCTTGGCGTGGCCGTGTGCACGGTCCACCGGGAGGACTGTATCGACGCGGGGCCGACGCAGCCACGTAAAGCCAGCCATGTCAGGCCTTCTTCGACGGGTAGAGGTACGCTCCGAACGTTGCGAGCCACGCGCCGCCTGCCTCGTGTGCCGCCGAGCGGTAGGACTCGCCGCCGTTGTAGGCGTTGTCGAACGCGGCGAACGAGAGCGTGGCCGAGAGGACGGCTGCGGCCTTGACCTTCGGATGCAGTATGAACCACGCGGTGACGGTGGTCTTGAACTTCGTCCACTTGGACGGACTGGTGTCCATGGGCATCTCCTGGGATTCTGTTACCCCCCGTGGGGTAACAATATCGGTAGTGGGTACGTTCATAACAGATGCTGTTATGAACGCAGGTACGTCTGCCTCATAGGCAGCCTTGGCCTCGAGCGGAGTCTCCATCACTTCACCTGCGGAGGGTCGGGTGCCAGGGTGCTGCAGTCGAAGTCAGGCGGGATCGTAGTCCAGACAGCGAGCAACCGCTTGGTCTTAGCGTACGTCACCGCGGCCCGATCCCGAGCCGACTCCGACATGGTCAGGTCGTGGCGAGCCCTGTCGAGACTCGCCAGCTGGGGGGCCACGATCTTGCGGAAGGCGCAGCCGGTGTGGTTGAGGTTGTAGCGATCAGCTGCCTGCTGCTTGTCGAAAGCAACTGCCGCCTGCTGAGCCTGGTGCACAGCCTCGACATGGATCATGTGGCGCACGTACTTCTGCCCCACGTAACCGCTAGCGACGATGCCAAGGGCCAGCACGAGCAGGAGCAGCGTGAAGAGTCCGGGCGTCTTGCCCTTCTCGATGTTCACGGATGACCTCCGAGCGTGAGTGCTACGGCCAGCAGGGTGCAGAACATGAGCCAACCGAGCGTGATCTGGTGGGTGGTGAGATGATGCTTCATCCCGAGAGCCTGCGATCCAGTTCCCGTGCGATGGGAAGCCCGAGACAGGCAACCGAGAATGCCAGAAGGATGGGCTGCGCTTCCTTGACGGCAAGCGTCTCGTATGCCCCAACGCCCGCCCCCAGCAGCAGCCACACGATCTGTCGCGCCCTTCCCAGCCATACCTCGAAGCGGTCGGGGGGCGGCTTGATCATTGGGGAACACTTGCGCCGCCACGGAGGAACGCCGCGGAGTTGACCTGCCCGAGCACACGGCGGGTAACGCCTTGGTCGGTCGCCAGGTACTTCGCGAGTTGCGCAGCCGGGTGGTTGGGGCTGTTGCCCATCCTGGAGGGCTTCATGTTGTTGTCACTACCCGAGCGCTTGTCCATATTGGGGTTGTTCCAGTGCCCTCCACCTGTGTTGCCTGGTGCGTACGGGCTCATCAGGTCCGGAGCCGAGATCGCGGGCTTGGGAAGGATCGGCTGTCCACCCTTCATCGCCTGACCAGCGCCGTTGACGCTGCCCTGACTGTAGTCCTGGGAGGCCATACCTCCACCGCCGAGCGCCGCCATCAGCTTGAGAATGTTGCTTGCGTCAGCCACGCGGTCCTCCCTTCGTCCTAAGTTGATTGAGGAACTGGGCGAATGCCTTCCCACCGGGGGTGGCAGTTCCATCCGGGCTCTTGCCGTACGGGGTCAGTACGGAACCGTCCGCCTTGGCGAACCCGAACTCCATACCCGTGGGCTGATTGGTCGCAGTGGCAATGGGCTGCCCTGCCTTGAAGGTGTCACCGACCTTGACGTTCGGGGTGATGCCCTCCGAGTAGTAGATGTACTGGCCCTTGCGCGGGCCGCTCGTGACCTTGGTGTAGACCATCGGCTGGCCCTTGTACCAGTTCGGAATGATCCCGGCGACCACACCATCGGTCATCGCCGTGATCTTCGAGCCGGGGGTTACCACCGCGTCTACGCCCTGATCGGTGCGCTCCATGCGCAGTCCGGAGGCCTGCGAGAACGGGCTCACGTAGCCGGGGGTGCCCTTCGAGGCGGGGCTCGAGTTGCCCGGTGGAACACCCGTGGTCGGATTCACGACCCCCGTCGGAGGGGCCACAGCATTCACAGGCACCGTAGATACGGCACCGCCCGGGAGCGGGAGCATCGACTGCTGCTCGACACCCTGAACGCTCGAGTTCCGCTGCTGGCCGAGCGTCTGGAGTGCAGCTGTCAGGAAGCTACCTGCGGTCAGACCTCCCGGAGTTGGCCCTGGGACCTTCGCCAGGGCTACAGGTGCCTGAGGCGGCCGCACAGGTGCAGATGCGGGGACCGTAGAGGGCGTACCGTCGGGCAGAGGCAGCTGTCCGGTCTTCCCAGCGGCCACGAGGCCCGGGTACTTGCCCTGGGCGATGTCCGCGAGGATGTTCTTGACGTAGTTCTGCGTCTCCGCGATCTGCGGGACCTTGCCCCCCGCAGCAGCCACCGCGCCAGCACCAGCATTGTAGGCTGCAAGTGCGAGCGCCTTGTTGCCACCGTAGCTCTTGAGGAGCCGGGACATCATCAGGCCTTGCGCGTTGATGCTCTGATCGGGGTTCATCGGGTCGATGCCGAAGCCCTTGGCCGTCCCCGGCATGAACTGACTGATGCCCTTGGCACCAGCCGGACTCACAGCGTTGGGGTTGAACCCGCTCTCCCGGCCGATCTGAGCCGCCAGGAGAGCGGGATCCACACCATACTTCGCAGCAGCGGTGAGGATGTCTGTCTTGTAGCGCGGAGCAATCTCAGCCATGCCTCACCTCTTTCACTGGAACTTGGGGACGTTGGACTTCCGTGACTTGCGCTTGGCTCCTGCGAAGGGATTGACCTTGTGGCCCGCTGCCGCTGTGGCAGCCGCCGTCTGCTTGCGCTTCTCCATCGCGCGGAGCTTGTCGAGGACGGGTGCCCTGAAGCCTGCGCCCGCGAACCGTGCGATGGCTGCGGGCTTCGTCTCGAGGAGCATCTTCTTGTGGCTTAGCTTGTTGGTGCCCAGGTCCTCACCGAGAGTGACCGGAGGCGTCTGGTGTAGCACGCGCTCAGCGATGCTGAGGAAGGGGTTCGAGAAGTGGGTCTTGACAGCAGGAGCTCCGGTGAGGGGGTTCTTGCCAGTCCACTCCTCGAGCGGGCCTGTGATGGCCGGGCCGAGGCTGCCAATGATGGCGTCACGATTGCCGCGGAGGAGGGCCTGCCCCACGTCGGTCCCCGTCTTCCACGGGTTGATCGGACCGAAGTCGTAGCTGTTCACTCCCGGACCAAGCCCGAGCGCGCTGGCCACGGTCTTGATGTACGAGTCCATGACGTAGCTCTTCACAAAGGCGGGCATGCCAGGACCGAAGTCCTTGTTGAACTTGGCGTTGCCCTGGATCCCCTCCTGGTTGAGCATGGCCATCGTGGCCGGGTTGTCCTCGAACATGCGGATCATGTTGCGGGTCGAGTGCCGCTGCCAGCCGTAGAACGGGGACAGGTTCTTGAGAGCCTGCTCGCCCTGCGTGTAGTAGCGGTAGTTCCCGAGCGTGTCGTCCATGTTCTTCGTCACCATGTCCCGCGTGTACGGGTGCTTGGCAACCATGCGGTTGTAGGCCTCGTGCCACATGGTACGGCCCCCGTGGGCAGCCGGATCGTAGGCGGTGGCCTTGAGCCCGTTGAGCTCACGCTGGAACTGAGGCAGCTTGCGAGCCGTCTCGTACATGGTGTACTTGCGCAGGAGGTGCTCATGCGATCCCACAATGGTGTAGAGGATGTTGGCCGCCCGCTGCAACTTGGACGGGCTCTTCTCCTTGCCGAACTTCTCCGAGTCGCCCCAGGTGAGGCCCTCTGCCGCGTGGTGCTCGTCGAACGCACCAGCCGCCTGCTTGGCATGCTTCCCGACCAGGAGGTTCCACCCGTTCTTGAGGTGGTACATCAGCTGGTTCGAGAGGATGTTCACGGTCGCGAAGCCCGGGCGCGTGGCCAGGGTCATCCACTTCCAGATGTTCAGCGCATGGGTGACAGCAGTGTGGCGCGCAGCGGTCATGCCAGCGCGTCCGAGCGTCATCTCGTTGAACATCTGCCGCGGAACGGCGAGTCCACCCGTCGGGCGAGTCTCATCGCGCAGGGCCTTGTAGAAGTCCTTCGTGGCAGCCATTCCGTGCTCTGCCTGGGAGGCACCGAGATCCCTCGAGAACTGCGCCGTCTTCGGGATGTTGTCCCGGATCCAGACCCAGTTGTTGTTGGGCAGCCGATCCATCTTCGTGGCCAGGGAGACGAGCAGCGAGTGCGCGTGGTGCGCATCCGTGATCTTCGAGGCCCACTCGTTGCGCATGTGGATGTTCAGCGGGGCGACGACACGATCCCCCGTGGCGTAGTTGCCCGTGTCACCGCCTGCCTTGAGCCCCTTCGAGCCTACGCTGATGGTGTCCGGGTTGTACACAGGGGCCGGGAGGCCTGCATCGTGGAAGCCCTTGTCGATCTGCTCCGGAGTCAGCCGCGCCTCTCGAGCAGCAGCCTCGCGGGCTGCCTTGGAGGTAGCCGCTGCCGCCACGTTCTTCTGGATCGTGTGGCCCACACCGCTCTTGCTGATGATAGCCGGGACGATCGTACGCGGGGAGGTGTCATGCACCGCATCAACGATGGCGACGTGCAGAACACGGCGCTTGCTCACCTGGTCGGCCGTCATCTTGCCAGCCTTGACCAGCTGGCGCATGGTGTCCGTGGCGGCCACGTCGTGGGCGTCGCGGAGCTTGATGATGGCAGCAACCTCAGGCGAGTGCACGAGTCCAAGGTCTGCCTTCTTCATCTGGCTGGCCGGGATGTGCATACCCGTGCGCTGGATGGAGTCCAGCTGCATCTTGTGCTGCGCCGCATCGAACAGGGACTTGGCTACCGGGTCGAGTGCAGGACGCAGGGCATGATCGGTAGCAGCCTGGATCTGTTCCGGAGTGTGGCCGTGCTTCGTCATCTGCTGCTCGATGAATGCCGGATCCGAGCGCGCTGCCTTGATCGTCTCAGCGTGCATCAGGGGGTCCACGCCGGAGACGAGGTAGTCCGCTGCCGTGGCCATGGAGTTGAGCTTGGCCGAGTCACCGCCTGCCGTCTTCTCGAGGTGGGTGACAGCCTTCTCCACGCCACGCTGTGCGTAGCGCGTCCGCTCCTTCTGGACGAGGAGCTCGTTGGCCGCGCCCTTGAGCGCTCGAGCGTGCAGTCCAATGAGCGGGAGGTTCGTCGGCAGCACCTTCTCCTGGATCGTGATGCCTAGGTTGCGCCGGAGACGCGTGACGGGGTTGTTGGGGAGGACGACCTTGACGCCCTTCTCACCAGTCTTCGTGGCAGCGATCTCACGGTAGCCACCCTTGGTAGCATCGTAGAGGGCCATCCGCTTCGGAGCCGCCCTGCGGAGCGCAGCCATCGCGGCATCAGAGCCGGTGCCTTCTGCCCCCGCCCGAGAAGCGAGCTCAGCCACACGGCCGGTCTGGCCAACCTTCGCTGCGAGTGCACCACCGGCCGTGGCCACAGAGGCCAGGTCGAGGATCGGTGCGAGCGGGTGGGCCGCTGCCTGCTTGGCGAACTTGCCAATGTCGCCACCGCCGTTGAGGTAGCCGAAGAGCGGACCATAGCGGGTGCGGTAGTCGTGCGCGACTGCCTCGCCCGTGGCGATGGGGTGGTGGATCGTGGCCATGATGCCACCAGGGATACCCTGCACCATGTCAGCCACATCGCCGCCGAGGTTGCCAGCGACCTTCGTGATGCTACCCAGGATGCCGCCGTCCTTGGTGCTGCCCTTCGAGGTGGTCGGGTTGACGACCTTGTTGGCACCGCCGACGTAGGCGACCTTGTGGGACTTGCCTGAACTCCCGCCTACGCCAGCGCTGTACCAAGTCTTGGAGGCAGCGCGTGGCTTGAGGTTCGCAGCCTCAGTGGCCTGAAGCTGCTTGACCAGGCCGTTCATCACAGAGTTCGCATTGCTAGCCACGCGCTACCTCCTTTCAGTTGGTCTTCTTCACGAGGTGTGGAGCGCCAGAGGCGTCCACGATCCACTTGTGAGTGGCGTTCGGGTGGTTGCCCACCCACTGGTTGAGCGTCTGCTCCATGAAGATCTTCGCAAGTGCTGCGCGTGCCCTCGGAGGAGCGTCACCGTAACTCGTACGCAACGCCGTCTGGATGTGTACCCACAGCTTGTCGGGCTGGAGCACCGGGCTAGGCCCGTAAGGACCCTTTCCCATGAGCGGTCCGAGCACGTCCTGTGCCACAGCCGCGCGTGCGGTCGGGTCAGCCAGGGCGAGAAGGACAGCGGGCTGCTGGCCCTTCTGCAGCTGCATCTTCAGCTGCTTGGCTGCATTGGCACCTGCCCAGCGGTTCACGGAGTTCGTGTACTGGGTCTGCTTCTCCGCAGTGAGGGACTGCCAGTTGTTGACCTGCGAGTTGTAGGCGTTCAGCTGGAGACGCTGACGGGCGGACGCATTGGCGAGATCCGCCGCGGTGACCTGCCGACCAGCAAGAGCGGCTGCAAGGTAAGCGTCGTACTTTGCTACGTCGCGGCCCTGCTGTGCGGTCTCCTGATTCGAGTTGAATCCGAGGGCATCCATGATGGCCTTGCCTCCCGCCTGGGAGGCAGACACCTTGGCCTGCGCGGCCGTCTGACCGAGGTCCGCCACCTTGGAGTTGGCCGCCGTGGAGTACCCCAGCTTGGCGTTGGCCGAGTCACGAGCGGCTGCGGCCGCCTGGTCCGTTTGACCCGTAGCGGCGATGTTGCTGAAGCCCTGGAGCGCGGCCTGCGCGTTGCCCGTCTGACCTGTGATCGCAGCTGCGGCGGTCGGATCACCTCCTGCTGCAGCGGCCATACGGGCTGCGAGGTCCGTAAGCCCCTGGCTGGCCTTTCCGGTCGCGTCCAAGATCGACTGGCGACCGGCCGTGTCCTGCGCGGCTGCGTCTCCGAAGCCCTTATCGATGATCCCGCTGGCGGTGGGGATGCCAGCCTTGAGAGAGGCCTGCTGCTGACCCAGCTGGTCGATGATCGGCTGGTAAGCCTTCTGACCCATCATGGCGGCGTAGCTCTTGGGATCGAGCAGCGCAGCCTTCTGCAGCTGCAGCGGAGTGGACGGGGCGTCCTGAACCGCCGAGCCGTCGGTGATGCTGGGCATCGTGGGGAAGGCATCCAGCGTCGTCGGACCCGGCTGACCTGCCAGCGGGTCGAACGTGTAGCCGCCCGGCCCGCTACCCATGTGCGGAGAGTACGTGTTGAGCCACTTCTGGAACGCAGAGCCCTTACCCGTCTTCGGGAGTACGGCCGTCGTCCTCGTCGGCGGGTTCTTCGCGTTGAAGGTCTTAGTCTCCTGCGGCGTGTACGGGGGATCAACCCAGCCGTGAGGAGTGAGCACAGCGCGTGGATCGGGCTGCGGACCGTACGGATTCACCGGAGCCTTCTGCCCTGTCGGAGTAACACCGACGGGACCCTTGGTCGCCGCCACTGGGGTCGGAATAGCCATGTCTCACCTCCTCGCGTTGAAGCCGATGTTGGTCAGCTTGGTCTGGTTCCTCTGGGCTGCCGCTCGAGCGGCAATGAGCGACGGGGGAAGCGTCGCCCTACGTACTGCGTTGGCCTTGGCCGTGACATCCGCACCGGGATCCATGGCACTGAGCGGCGGGGCCGGGTAGTGCGGGGCTGCTGGTGCGGTGTCGGTCGGAGCTCCGGTAGCGGCTACGTCCGGGGCAGCTGCCTTGGGCGAGCCGTCCGGGTTGAGGCCGTAGAGCAGATTCGTTCGGAGCGTATCGGCCGTGTCCTGAGCCGAGTTGGAGCGGATCTGGGTCAGCTGATTCTGGTAGTCCTGACCCGCGAGATCGTTCTCCTGGGTGTTGGCTCCCAGGCCCTGCGTAGCCTGCTGGAAGCTGCCTGCCTGCTGAAGCTGGGCAGCCCTGTCCGCGGCTGCCGTCGCCTTACCTGCGAGTCCCCCGCTCCCGCCGAAGCCTCGAGCTCGGTCAGCCATC
>JANYLP010000056.1 GCA_025361445.1 Coriobacteriia bacterium | reverse complement strand
AACGCCAGAAATGCGACCAAAGCCGGCACTGCGGCGGCACCCAAAAGTGCCCGACAACATCGCCCTGCTACCAATAACGGCAACGGTATCGACTGGGTCGCGCAGACATCCACGACGACGAACCAGCTGAACGGCCTCTGGTTCACCAGCGCGACCACCGGCTTCGCGGTGGGCAACACCGGCACGATCCTGAAGACCATCGACGGCGGGACTACATGGGTTGCCAAGCCGTCGGGGACCGTCCAGAACCTAAACGCGGTGTGGTTCGCGGACGCCAACACCGGATACGCCGTTGGCGCGACCGGCACCATCCGAAAGAGCATCAACGCCGGCGAGACGTGGAGTTCCTCGGCGTCCGGTGGTCAGGCGCTCCTCTCCGTCCGTGGTGTCAGCGCATCCGTGGTGTGGGTCTCGGGCAACAACGGCACCATGCGCACGACCATCAACGGCGGCACGAGCTGGACCACGCAGACGACCGGCGCCGGGACGAACCCTGTTCGAACGGTATTCCCGATCTCGACTACCACCGGCTGGCTCGGAAGCAGCTTCGGCATCGTGCAGAAATCCACCGACAGCGGCGTGACATGGGTCTCACAGGTTGCCGGAATGCCCACGTCCACTCTCGATCCGGCCACCGGCGTCTATGGCTCCTGGTTCAGCGGGAACACCGGGTATCTTGTTGGTGACTCCGGCACGGTCCGCCGCACCATCGACGGCGGAACGACCTGGACCTCCCTACAATACGGGACGTTGAGCACGCTCAACTCCGTGATGTTCACGGACGCTGCAAACGGATGGGCCTCCGGCACCGGCGGAACGATGATGCGCACCGCGGACGGCGGTCAGACGTGGACTCAACAGAAGACCGGCAGCACGGTGTCTCTCAACCAAGTCCTCATGAGCGACGCGCTCAACGGCTGGACCGCAGGAGATAACGGCACGGTCCGGCGCACTGTCAACGGTGGTCTGACCTGGCTCGCCCAGACCTCGGGTGTCACCGTCAACCTCGCCGCGATCGGTTCCGGTGATCCGAGCCGCGCGATCATCGCCGGGACAGGTGCGCTCAAATTCACCACCACCGCCGGCTCGACGTGGACGACCGCGTCGACGTTGCCTACCCAGCCCGTGACCGGTCTCTACATGGTGGACGCCGAGAAGGCCTGGGCCGTGACGACCCGCGTCTCAGGCAACAACGCGGTCTGGGTCACCGCCAACCACGGCATCAACTGGACGTCGCAGTCGACGACCGCCAACGCGAACCTCTGGGACGTCTACTTCCGCGACGCGAACACCGGCTACGCGGTCGGAGACTCCGGCGTCATCCTCAAGACGACCAACGGCGGAGCGTTGTGGACCCGCAAGTCCACGCCCACGAGCTCGCCTCTTTACTGGATCCGCTTCGCAGATGCCAATACCGGCTGGGCCGTCGGAGGAGGCGGCATAGCCGTTCGCACGATCGACGGCGGCGAAACGTGGACCATGCGCGACGCAGGAACCAACCAGGCACTGTCCTCGATCGCGTTTTCCGGCACGTCTCGCGGCTGGATCGTCGGTGTCAACGGAACGATCCTGCAAAACAACAACCTGGTGCCACCCACGACGACGATGACGGTCAACCCGGTCTCTCCGAACGGGGCGAGCGGCTGGTACAAGGGTGCCGCGCCGATGATCACCGCGACATCGACGGTCGGGGCTACGACCTACTACGGTTGGACTTCGGCCGCTGGCCCCTTCAGCGCGTACGTCGCCCCTTTCTCGGCGATGGAGGGCACGCAGACGCTCTACTACTACTCAGTGAACGTCGGAAGCGATGCTGAGACGGTTCGCAGCATCTCCCTGAAGACCGACGCGTCGAACCCGACGGCGCCGGCCTCGGTCGGCGTCTCCGCGGTCACTACATCGAGCGCCCTGGTCACGTGGACCGCAGGCACCGACGCGGTGTCCGGGGTCGCCCGCTACGAGGTCTACGTTGACGGCGCCTACTACGGCAACTCGATCACGGGCTCTCTGTCGGTCGCCGGCTTGTCACCGTACACCCTGTACTCGATCACCGTCAGGACCGTGGACACTGCCGGCAACTCGTCAAGTGACAGCGCTCCGGCGACGGCGCTTCTGACCTCCGCGCTCGAGACAGCGCCCTACACGACACTGTTGACGACCGCACCGTTCACTGCGAACGGACTCGGCGGTTGGTTCGTGAACGCGACGCCTACGATCAGTCTGGCGTCGTTTCCTCCGGACACCGGGGGACTGCCGCGGACGACTCGCTACAGCTGGACCAGCGTCTCCGGCCCCTGGACGGACTACGCGACCGCACTGACCCCCCCGGGGCCCGTCAGCACGCTCTACTACTGGACCAAGGACACGGGCACGGGTCGCGCCGATGAACTCGTCAGATCCCATCTCTTCCTCGTCGACACGCAGACACCGCCAGCTCCGACCGTCATCGGGGCCGCCACCAGCTACCAGAGCATCAACGCGAGCTGGACTCCGGTGGTCGCAACCCCGAGCGGGATCGCCCGATACGACGTGTTCGTCGATGGGGCGCTCTACGCGTCGGTCACGAGTCCGCTCGTCGACATCGTCGGCCTGCACAAGGCGACCCCGTATGCGATCAGGGTCATGACCGTGAACAGTGCTGGTGCCACTTCTACGCTTTCGGCCACCGTCACTGTCACCACGGACAACTCCCCCCTGCCGACCGCGCCCGATGCCGTGTATGCGAAGGCGCCGACAGGCGATTCCGTCTACATCGACTGGACGGCGACGACTGACTCCGTCGGGACGGCCTCCTACCGGATCTGGCGCTCGGAAGACGGCGCGACGTTCTCCGCCATCGCCACGACCACAGGCGGAGTGCTCGACTGCTCCTACATCGATACAGGCCGGCGTTCATCGACCCGATACTGGTACGCGATCTCCACCGTTGATTCACGCGGCGAGAGTCCGACGACCTCCAACACGCTGGCCGCCGTTTGGCCGTACATCGCACCCGTCACCTATCGCCCTCCTCGGCCCCTGGGAATCACGGCTACGCCGATCCTTGGCGGGGTCTTCGTGCAGTGGGCCGCGTCCTCGAACCCGGCGATCATGGGCTACATCGTCAAGCGCGGCCCGGCCAGCCTGGCGGCCACCTCGACGATCACTACGCTCACGGTGATCCCCATCACCAACCTCGGATACATCGACTGGGCGGTCAACGACGGCGAGCCGTACTTCTACTCCGTGACCGCAATCGACGCGTCGGGCACGCTCAGCTCACCGTCGGTCGAGGCGCTGGCCCGATCCATCGTGGCGATACCGGGGGCCAACGCCCAGCCGCACGAGTTCGGCAGCGCCGCGTCTGGTTGCATCTGCCACGCCACGCACGTCGCGGCGGGCGTCGATACGCTGATCCGTTTCCCGGACGTCGGTAAGCAGACGATGTGTCCGACCTGCCACGCGCCTGCGTCCTCGTACCAGCAGTTCCTCGATCCGCTGCTCAAGTCGAAGCACTCAGAGGGCGCTACGCCGACAGTCGACCAGCCATTCGTGTGCATAACGTGCCACGTACCGCTGCACAAGACCGGCACACCGGCCGCGAACCTGATGCGGACGAACGGATCGTCACCGTGCGTCCTGACCACCGACACGCCCGCCGGCAACAGCTTCTGCTACAAGTGCCACGGTCCCGGCTCGACCCTGCCGATGGGCGACCTGACCGCATTCGAGGCGTCAGGCCACCGCAACATCCCGCCTCCCCCGACGGGGGCCGGCATCGTGTGCGATACCTGCCACGAGTCGCACTCGTCCAGGAACACGGGGCTGCTCAAGTACGAGGGGTACATGGTCTGCATGCAGTGCCACACCGCCTCAGCATCCAACCCCGACGAGACGGATATCTATACGAAGCTGACCCTGAATGAGGCCTCCAACTCGAAGCATCCCCTGCTGCCTCAGGACCAGGTGACCGGTGCGCGCATGACGTGCCAGAACTGCCACAACACCCACGCGACCACCAAGACGCTCCCGCTGGTCGATCCCCACAACCCCAGCCCTGCGGGGGCCTGGTTGCAGCCACGCCTGGATGAGAAGGGCTTCTGCTTCCGGTGCCACAACGGGCAGGCGCTGCCGACGGCCGCGGAGACCGCTCCGTGGGCGGGCGCCGTGCTTGCGCGTAACGCCGCGACAACCACGTTAGACGTGCAGACCCTGTACCAGACGAATGTGCACGGGTTCGACCAGCGAAGCGACTCGACGACCACCAATGCATACCTGCGGCCGGATATGGGCTATAAGTACGGTGATGTGCTCGAGTGCCGCGTGTGCCACGATCCTCACGGTACGGCCAACGGGGACGCGATCCAGACCGAGATCGTGTCGGCGAGTGGCGACAAGACGATCCACGGCGTGCTGACGGCGCGGGTCGGCGGTGGGGTCAAGGATTTCCGGTTCTTCTGCAACACGTGCCACGTGTGGGACTCGGCCTCACACGATGCGCGCGCGAGCGCCATCACTGCGACGACGGTCGACACGACCGTGTTCCCGACGAACTGCGCTGCGTGCCATATCCACGCGAAGGGTAACCTGGCCAACGGCAGCCCGTTGGTGGGCGGCTTCTAGCTCAGTGCGGCCTCGCTCAGATCTCGCACACGCCGTGCGCGCACGCCCGCATGCCGAGTTCGAACGCCGCGAGATTACCCTCGACGGTCTTCGGCGGGACGCGCTTCGTGATCACGTCGCGCCAGACTTGCTCCGGAAACGGCAGCCCCACCGAGAGCGCACCCATCAGCACGATGTTGGCGCTGCGTGGAGAACCCGCCTCGCACGCGAGCTCCTCGGCATCCAGGAATACCGCGCCTTCGTATGCGAGCGCCGCTTCGAGTCCTGTCGGCATCACGCAGGACCCCGTGAGCATGGGTAGCGAGGCGATGACGTTGTTGTTGACGACGAGCCGGCCGCCGGGCCTGAGCCAGTGCAGCCAACGCGCGGCCTCGATGAGCTCGAAGCTCACGAGGTGGTCGGCCACCCCCGGGTCGATCGTCGGCGAGAAGACCTGTTCCCCGAAGCGCACGACGGTGTCGACGGAACCGCCTCGCTGGGACATGCCGTGGACCTCGGCGAGCTTCACGTCGAGTCCTGAGGTCGCGGCGACCTTGGCAAGGACGTCTGATGCCAGGATCGTGCCCTGACCGCCCACGCCGACGAGCATGACGGATGTGACGCTCACAGGCCGCTCCCGATGTCACAGGCGCGCCCCGCGCGCACGATCGCTCCGTACCTGCACACCTGCACGCACTGACGGCACCCCACGCACAGCGCGGTGTCGATGACGGCCTTGGCCGTGTCGTCACGACTGATCGCCGGGCATCCCAGACGGATGCACTCCCCGCAGGCGGTGCACTCGTCTTCGTCCACGGCGAACGGGTCGTGCGGCTCCTTGTCGAGCAGCGCGCAGGGTGCGCGGGCGATGACGACCGAGACACCCGGGAACGCGACCGCTTCGCCGAGGGCCTTCGCCGTCGGCTTGAGAAGGTTCGGGTTCACCGTCTGCACGCTGGTGACGCCAAGCGCACGCACCACGGCCTCGATGTCGATCTCGGGGGCCGGAACGCCCATCAGGGTGCGTCCGGTGAAGGGATTGTCCTGGTGGCCGGTCATCGCGGTTGTGCGGTTGTCGAGTATCACGACCGTGGTGTCGGTATTGTTGTACACAGCGTTCAGAAGCCCTGTGAGGCCCGAGTGGGCGAAGGTCGAGTCGCCGATCACCGCGACCACGGGGACGCCTGAGACGCCCGTGGACGCGTTGACGACGCTCATGCCGTGCGCCATGCCGATGGAGGCGCCCATGTCGACGCAGCTGTCCATCGCGGAGAGCGGTGGTAGCGCCGCAAGCGCGTAGCACCCGATGTCACCCTGAACGACCGCCCCCATTGTCCGCAGCGCCGCGAACACTCCACGGTGTGGGCAGCCCGGACACAGCATCGGCGGCCGCGCCGGGAGATCATCCATCGGATCGCGCGTATCGGGCGCCGCGATGCCGAACGCGTCGGCGATCCGGCCGGGCGATAGCTCACCTATGTGCGGGACCGGTACCACCTGGACGGCGAGCCCCATCGCTGCAAGGCTCGACCTCAGGTATGGGTCGAGTTCTTCGATGGCGACCAGGCGACCGACCTTGCCGGCGAACTCCCGGATGCGGTCCTCCGGCAGTGGGAACGACATCCCGATCCGAAGCGTGGACGCGTCGGGAAGTGCTTCCCGCACGTACTGATACACGACGCCGGAGCACACGATGCCGAGCGAGGCGTCGCGCATCTCCTCGACCGTGTACGCGAACGATTCGCTCTCCGCGCGCGCCGCAGCGAGACGCTTCTCGAGGTCCACGCGTCGCCCACGCGCGTTCCCGGGCACCATGACCCACTTCGCCGCCGACTTGCGGTAGCCGGGCGTGTCGGATTCGACGCGCTCCCCCACCTCGACGAGCGTCTTGCCATGGCTCAGCCGGGTCGTTGAGCGGACCAGAACCGGCATGTCGAGCCGCTCTGAGAGACCGAACGCATCGCGGACCATGGCGAGGGCCTCGGCGCTATCGGACGGCTCAAGGATCGGGATCTTCCCGAAGGGGCCCCAGTTGCGGGAGTCCTGCTCGTTCTGGGAGGAATGCATGCCGGGATCGTCGGCCACGAGGATGACAACGCCGGCCGAGACGCCTGTGTACGCAAGGGTCATCAGCGGGTCGGCGGCGACGTTCAGCCCCACGTGCTTCATCGTCACGAGGGAACGGTGCCCCGCCATTCCCGCACCGATAGCGACTTCGAGCGCCACCTTCTCATTCGGCGCCCACTCGCACCGAACGCCGGGGAGCTTGGCCAGGGCGATGAGGATCTCGGTGGAGGGGGTGCCCGGGTAGCCCGAGCCGAAGCGCACGCCGGCTTCCCAAGCCCCGCGGGCGATGGCCTCATTACCGGAAAGGAGCACAGGCGCCACGATCGTCCTCTCGCCGGGATCCGTGCGGATCGCGAACTGCATGAGAAGAGACGCGGAGCCGGAACTGCACGGCGAGCGCATATCCCGGCTCCAACGCCACCCCTTGCGGGGCGCTGCTGAGTCTACCCGATTGCGCGGACGCGGTGCAGGAGCCGGCCAGAGACGAGGAGAGGGCCCGCCCCGGTTTTCCGGAACGAGCCCTCCACCTGCGAAGAGTCTGGTCGGACTTGGTAGACGCGTTTGTAATTGCTGCAAAGTGAGATGAACCAGTATGGGGTTGGAGCCGCCCCGTTTCCGTTGATACTTGGAAGCTATGCGGGTCTGTATGATCCAACCGAGGGACTTCAGGAAATCGTCGTCATCTCAATCAGGCCCCATGAAGGGAAGATGTCCCGATGAAGAGGATGATCCCGCTGGTGTGTCTGCTGCTTGTCGCCGTCGCCGGGGCGGGGTGCTCCCCGGTGAAGGAATTTTCGTCGGAGCGGACCCAGGTGCAGACCCCGGCGGAGAACCCGGTGAATACCCCTGACGCCGTGCTGACCCGGAAGGACGCGGATACCGTGATGGCTCTGGCAACCTCCAAACTGGAGGCAGTGAATGGGGCGGAAGACGTGACCCCTGAGGTGATTGCGAAACTGGAGAACATAGTCACAACCAAGGACTACGTTGCGAACTTCGTGAAGTCCAACGCGAAGACGCTGGCGAACGATGGGCTTCCCGCCGAACCCATGTCGATATCGACGCTCAAGCTCCTGCAGAGCGAAGCAGGAGGGAAGGCCAGCATCGCCGGGAACACGTTGACCATCGTCAACCCCGAAGATACTGCGCTGCTGAAGACCGACGTCGTATTCAAGTACTCCGGCGGCAAGTGGCTCATCGACAACGTCGTCTTTGTGGAGAAGTAGCCTGGCCTGCCCGTGGGCGCAGCTTCTGGCCGTTTCCGCAGGTAAGCGAAACGGGACACCCGAAGGTGCCCCGCGTTCGTTCTAATGGTCGGGCTGACAGGATTTGAACCTGCGACCCCTTGACCCCCAGTCAAGTGCGCTACCAAGCTGCGCCACAGCCCGAAATGTCGCCCTCGCCAGGCCTGTGTGGCCCGGCGGCGGCAGGTCGTAATCCTACAAGGTGCGCGTACCCCGCCGCAAGCGCGAAACCGCGACCCACCGCAACCTTACGAGGGACCGCCGGTCACTCCGCCGCGATACTGGATCACTTGGACGTCCTCGATGGTGATGAGCCCGTCCCCCACCATCGCCCGAAAGACCTCTCCCAGCGCGATGATCTTGTGCTCGACGTCGATGACCTGAACGACGACGGGCAGATCCGAGCTCATGCGGAGGTTGTGCCTGGCGTGGATGCGGCTCGTGGCTCCGAAGCCCGACACTCCACGCAGGACCGTCGCCCCGCCGCAGCCCGCGGTCCTGGCGGCCTCGACGAGCGCGGTATAGAGCGGCTTGCCGTTGTACTCATCGTTCTCGCCGATGTAGGCGGACAACTTCTTCGCAGATCCTTCGATACTCATCGTCTTCCGCCTTTCAGGATCGTCTCGATGCGGTCGAGCAGCTCTCGCGCGACCGCGCGCTTGTCCATGCAGGGTAGCTCCTCGTCGCCGTTCGCGGACACGAACGTCACCCGATTGGTGCGCACTTCAAAACCGGCGCCGGGCTCGGTGACGTCGTTGGCGACGATCAGGTCGAGGTTCTTGGCCGCGAGTTTGACCCGCGCGCTGTCGACCGGGTCGCCCGCTTCCGCTGCGAAACCGACGAGCACGCGGCCATCCTTGCGCGCGCCGAGCGACGCGAGGATATCCACCGTGCGCTCGAGTGCGAGCTCCTCCGGCGCTTCCGCCTTCTTCAACTTGCCGGCGACCGTCGAGGCCGGCCGGAAATCGGCAACGGCCGCAGCGGCGATGACGACGTCGGCCTCGCCGTACTCATCGTCGACGGCCGCGAGCATCTGCGCCGCGGTCTCGACACGGATGGTCGTCACGCCGAAGGGGTCCGGTAGCGTCGTCGGCCCGCTCACGAGTGTGACCGTTGCGCCGCGCCGCGTAGCTTCCTCCGCGATCGCGTATCCCTGCCGCCCACTCGAGCGATTCCCGAGGAAGCGGACCGCGTCGAGCGGCTCGCGGGTGGGGCCCGCGGTCACGACCACGCGCACGCCCGCCAGCGCCCTCGTGCGCGCGACCTCACGCTCGACCGTGTCCGCGATCGCGATCACGTCCGCCAAGCGGCCCTCTCCCACATCCCCGCAGGCGAGCTCCCCCGACCCCGGCTCGACGAAAAGGACGCCCCTATCGCGCAGAACCGCCACGTTGGCCACGGTGGCGTCATCACGCCACATGTGGGTGTTCATGGCGGGAGCGAGCACCACAGGGGCTTCTGTGGCCAGTACCGTCGTGGTCAACAGGTCGTCGGCGCGCCCGTGGGCCACCTTCGCGATGACGTTGGCCGTACACGGGGCTATCACGATCACGTCGGCCTCAGCGGCGAGCGAGATGTGGTGCACGTGCCTGGTCGGATCGTCCCACAGAGACACCCCGACGTCCTCGCCGGTCAGCGTACGGAAGGTGAGCGGGGTCACGAACTTCTGCGCCGCGTCAGTCATGACCGTCTTGACGCGCATGCCGCGACGCATGAGCTCACGGGCGAGCTCGCACGCCTTGTAGGCGCCGATGCCGCCGGTCACGCCGAGAACGACGAGGGGTATGCGAGGGCTGTTCTCCATGCCGGCATGATACCGCGTGCGCCGACCGCGACCCGGGAAGATAGACTGAGCAGGAAGCACGACGTCGCGTCGACGATGGAGAAGCTGATGCCGGCAGACCCGCGGGGCAGCTCGAGACCGGACGTGCAGATCATGATCGGGGGGCAGGCCGGTTTCGGCATCAAGGCCGCCGGCCGCACCCTCGCGCGCTGCTTCGCACAGGGCGGCCTGCACACGTTCGACCTGACCGAGTACCCATCCCTGATCCGGGGTGGCCACAACTCTTACCAGGTGCGCGTCTCGCCAACTCCGATCCATTGCCACGTCACGCCGCTCGACGTGCTTGTCGCGCTCAACACCGAGACGGTGGAGCGACACTCCCAAGGACTCGTTGATGGCGGCGCGATCGTCTACGACCCGAAGACGACCTCTGTGGCCTCGCTCGCGGACCCTGCACGCTTCTGCATCGTCGCCGCCCCGCTCGATGACATCGTCGCCGCAGCGGGCGGCCAACGCATCATGCGCAACGTCGCCGCGCTCGGTGCGGTACTCGGCCTGACCGGATACCCTCTCGAGTTCCTGACCGCTTCGCTCCGTGCTCAGTTCGCGCACAAAGCGCCCGAGGTCGCCGAGCTCAACGTCACCATCGCGGCCAAGGGCCACGAGTACGGCGCCGCAGCCGGTTGTCCCTTCCCGGTCCGCCTCGCACCCACGCCTGACGCTCCCCCGCAGATCCTGGTCGACGGCAACGAGGCGATCGGACTGGGTGCCCTGGCTGCGGGCGTCGGGATGTACTGCGCATACCCGATGACGCCGGCGTCGTCGTTACTGCACTTCATGGCGTCGCACGACCGCGAATACGGCGTCGTCGTGAAGCACACCGAAGACGAGATCGCCGCCATGAACATGGTGATCGGCGCCGCCTTCGGAGGCGCGCGGGCGATGTGCGCCACGGCAGGCGGCGGCTTCTCACTGATGGTGGAGGGCCTCGGACTGGCCGGCGTGAGCGAGTCGGCCATCGTGTGCGGCGTCTTCACCCGCCCCGGCCCTGCGACGGGCCTTCCCACATGGACCGAGCAGTCCGACCTTCGATTCGTACTCCACGCCGCTCAGGGCGAGTTCCCCCGTGTCATCCTGGCACCCGGCGACCGAGCGGACGCGTTCGAGCTGACGTGGAAGGCGTTCAACCTCGCCGACCAGCTCCAGACCCCCGTGATACTGCTCGGCGACAGCTACCTCTCGGATAACCGCGAATCGCTGCCGCCCTTCGATCTGTCGAAGGTGACGATCGATCGCGGCAAGCTCCTGACCGAGGGCGACGTAGCGAGCCGACCCGAGGCACTGGACGATGCAGGCCTCTATCTCAGGTATAAGGTCACTGAGGACGGTGTCAGCACACGCGCCCTCCCCGGCGTCAAGGGCGCGTCGCAACTCGTCAACTCCTATGAGCACGACGAGTACGGCTGGGGTGCACAGGGAGAAGAGCCCGCGAACCGCACCGCACAGAACGAGAAGCGCATGCGGAAGCTCGAGCTCGCACGCAAGCTCGCCCCGCAACCCGCCCGCTTCGGGTGCGACGCCGAGAGGGCGGACATCTCGATCGTGTGTTTCGGCTCGACCAAGGGCCCGGTGCTCGAGGCCGTCGAGTGGCTCGCGACCGAGGGGATCCGGGCCTGCGTCATGCAGATCGTGACGCTCTGGCCCTTCCCCGCCGATGCCGTCGCGGCCTTCATGGACAGGTCGACCCGCACGATGGTGGTCGAGGGCAACTACACCGGTCAGCTCGAGGGCCTGATCCGCCAGGAGTGCCTGCGGACGTTCGACTGGCGCATCAACCGCTACGACGGCAGACCGTTCTCTCCCGAACAGGTCTTCGAGACGGTGAAGGAGGTGGTCTCCGATGACCACGCCAAGTGACTTCGAGACCCCGAACGTCCCGACCTGGTGCCCCGGCTGCGGCAACTTCGGCATGTGGCGGGCACTGCGCACCGCCTACGCCGAACTGGGCATCCCCACAGAGGCGCTCGCCGTCGTCTGGGGGATCGGCTGTCACGGCAACGGCGCCGACTTCACCCGTACTCAAGGCTTTCACGCCCTCCACGGGCGCGCGCTTCCCGTAGCGACCGGCCTCCACCTCGCGAACCCCGAACTGACCGTTGTGGTCGAGATGGGCGACGGCGACGCATTCGGCATCGGACTGGGGCACTTCGCGCACAGCTGCCGCCGCAACCTCGACATGACCGCCATCACGCACGACAACCAGGTCTACGGGCTCACGACGGGCCAGGCCTCCCCTACGACCGCGCAGGGCGTGCACACGCCCTCGACGCCCGGCGGCGTGCTCGAACAGCCGGTCAACACGGTCGGCCTCGCGATCGCAGAGGGCGCCACGTTCGTCGCGCGCGGCTTCTCCGACGATGTGGAACACCTCACCGGCCTCATGAAGGAAGCGATCAGCCACCGTGGCTTCGCGGTGCTCGACGTGTTCCAGCCCTGCGTGACGTGGAACAAGCTCAACACCCACGCCTGGTTCAGGGAGCGCGTCTACAAGCTCGAGGAGAGCGGCTGGGACGCGACCGACCGTCAGGCCGCGATGGCGCTCACGATGTCGTCGCTTTCGGACATGTCATGTTCGCCCGAGGCGTGCAGGGTCCCGATCGGGGTCATCTACCGCGAAGAGGGCCGTCCCACGTACGCAGACGGCCTTCCACAGCTCACAGGCCCGCTCTGGAGACAGGCGCTCGGTCCGCGGGACATCACGAAAGCCGTCGCTCAGCAGTCCTGACGAGTCATCGAGCGGACTCTTCGGTGGCCGTTTCCGCGTCGCCGAAGAGCGCTTCCACGATGGCCGGGTCGAACTGGGTGGCGGCACATGCCCGCAACTCGACAGCTGCCTCCTGTGCGGTGCGAGCGAAGCGGTATGGGCGCTCGGACGTGATCGCCGCCCACGCGTCGCACACGGCCAGGATCCGTGACTCGAGCGGGATCCCTGCAGCGCGGAGCCCATCGGGGTAGCCGGTGCCGTCCCATCGCTCGTGGTGGTGCAGCACCCACTTCCCCACACGCTCCGGAACCGCTGACCCGAGGATCCGCTCCCCGAGCTGCGGGTGCCTGCGAACCCGCTCCGTCTCCTCGGCCGTCAGTGGACCAGGTTTGGCCAGGATGTCATCGCCGAGCGCGATCATCCCGACGTCGTGGACGAGTGCGGCGGTCTCGAGCAGTTCGATCCGCTCGGCATCGAGCCCAAGACGACGACCGATGCCGACGGCGAGCTCGGCGACAGCGGTCGACTGACTGCCGGTCTTCGCGAGACGCGCGTCGGCGGCGGTTGCCAGCGCACGTACGGTGCCCGTGCGCGACTGTTGTTCGATGGCGCGGATACGCTCCTCCGGGTCCAGGCCGAGAACGGTCTCGGCCTCGTACTCCAGAACACGATCGGCACCGCGGAGTCGGGCCCAGTATGCCGTCCCGCGCGCCAGCTTCACGAGCTCCGCGGCGCTGCGGGCATCTTCCGGGTAGCGCGCGATCCCGACCGAAACCGTTGCAGCGGGCGAACCGGCATCGACGGCCGCTCGCAGCGCACCGCGCACCCTCTCTGCGATGGCCACCGACTCCGCCGTGTCCGACCCCCGGGACACGATGCCGAACTCGTCGCCTCCGACCCTGCACGCGATGTCGTTCGAGGCGATCGTCGCTCTGATCGCGGACGCGAGTCCCTGAAGGACCTCGTCCCCCGCATCATGTCCCGCGAGCCGGTTGAATCGGCCAAAGTCATCGACGTCGATCCAGATGACGGACAGCGGCTCCCCGAAGCGCTCGGCCATCTTGAGCTCGGACGCGATTCGCTCGTGGAAGTAGCCGTGTCCGGGGAGTCCGGTGAGTGCGTCGATCGTCGAGGCCCGGAACAGCCGGCCGTTCTCGAGTGCCGATACGATCGTCCGCGCCACCGCCAACACCGCGATGACGCCCGCGGCGATGCCGAACACGGTGCGGTCGAGCGATCCTGCCTCGGCTCTCACCGCCAAGCTCACCAACGCGGGCAGTCCGATGACCGCGATGCCGATCGCGATGAAGGTCGCGCCGGAACCGGGCAGTCGCCGGACCGGTCCCACCTGACGCATAGGCCACGCCTGCGACGGACGCAGGACGCGGTACGCGGCAGCCAGCACGAACAGGTAGTGCCCGAGGACAAGGATCAGGTCAAGGATGCTGCGTTCTTCCGCGGGCGCGCCCGGTTGGAACGCGACGAACCACATGGGCCACATGATGATCCCGGCCGCGTAGATCACCATCGAAACGGCGATCAGGCGCTCCCACGTTCGCCAACGGCCGAAGCCGGGTCGGATGAGGGTCCAGAGCACGCCGACGCCCATCAGGAGGCCCCACGTCGGGTAGACGGCGGCGACGAGACCCGCGCCCGCCTGGTCTCCCGACAAACCGGCGAAGAGCGGCTGGACGAACACTTTGAGGCACAGGACGTACACGATCGCCGCGACCGCGCCCACGTCGAAGAGCCAACGCAAACGTACGGGCGCAGGGGCATCCGCCAACCGTGTCATCGCCGCCAGAACGAGCAGGAAGCTGGCAGCGGCCACCGAGTGCAGGATCTGGAACGGCGCATAGATCGGAGGAGGCGGACCGCCTTCGACGACGAGCCACCACAGGTAGTACAACTCACTCACGGTCAGGACGATGTAGAGAGCCGTTGCAGTGAGCCAGAATGCAGCCTCCACACCGTGCGAGCGACGGTACGCCACGAAGCAGAGCGTCAGACCCAACGCGATGGGTACCAGAAAGGCCATGTCCGCGACGACGAGTCCCGAGTTACCGGGGATCGCCGCCGACTCGAGATACAGGATGCACAGCGCAAGGAAACCGACTGCCGCAAGAACAACGAGGCCGGGGTTCGTCTGTACGGGAGCGGCGTCGCTGACGTGCGGCGATACCGCAGTCGAGTCAACCTCGCGGTGTTTCACAGAAACGTCCTCCCGATCACGTCGAGGAACCGTTCGCCGAGCACCGGATCGAACGCGGAACCCATTCCCAGATCGATCTCCTGGAGGGCAGCGCTTCGAGAGAGGCCCCCGCGGTGCGCCCGATCGGAACGCACCGAGTCGTACGCGTTGGCGAGGGCCAGTATGCGAGCACCGAGCGGAATCTCGTCGCCGGCCAGACCGTCAGGGTAGCCGCTGCCATCCCAACGCTCGTGATGATGGCGCACCCACGGAAGGATGTCCCGCATCGCTATCGACTGAAGGATCTCCTCCCCGAGTACGGCGTGTGATTGCATGAGCTCCTGTTCGGCCTGCGTGAACCGTCCGACCTTGTGCAGAAGCTCGTCGGGGATCCCGATCTTTCCAACGTCGTGCAGCAAACCCGCGTACTCGATGTGGAGAACGGTGCCCTCCTCCAGGCCGATCGCTCGTGCCAGCATCGCGGCGTATCGCGCAACGTTCCTCGAGTGATCCTGAGTCGCCTCGTCGCGGGCGTCGACCGCCGACGCCAGCGCCCGCACGGTCGCAGTCTCCGCACGCTCGTTGGACTCGCGCAGGCGGCTCTCCGGATCCGGTGACTCCGCGATTTCCGGGTCGTACATCGCCAGAGCACCGACCCCACCCGCCCGGGCGGACCTGAGAGCTGCCTGTGCCCTGATGAGCAGATCCTCGCCGTCATCGGCCGGAAGGGACGCGACACCCGCAGATGCGCTCAGCGAACCGACACCGGGTACGCTGAGGGTGCCGATCTCAACCAGCACGCGAAGGGCGACCTGCTCCGCGATCGCAGCATCGGCACCCGGCAGGATGACGACGAACTCGTCGGCACCCGCCCTGCTCACGATGTCTCGGGTCCGGACCCCACGGTCGATAGCGCGAGCTACCTCGGAGAGGACGGCGTCTCCGGCGACATGCCCGGCAACGGCGTTCGTGCGCCCGAAGTCGTCCACATCCAGAACAAGGACGCTGACCGGCTCGCCATGACGGACGGCCAGGGCCATCTGATCCGCAAGCGACGTCAGCATGTGCCGGCGATTGTGTAGTCCCGTCAGCGTGTCCGTCACGACTCCGGACGCAAGCGCATGTGTGTCTGCGACCGTGAGGAATGTCCGTGTCGCGATCGTCGTAGCGACCAGCCCCACGATACCGAGCCGCACCGCTCGCGCCCCAGGATCCTGCGCGTCAGCCGCCGACAACCCGAAGAGCAAGAGCGCCGCTATCTGTATCGTCGGGAGGATCACCGACGAAGCGACACCGTAGGCGGGCTCGAGCACTGCCAGGGGCCGCACCCGCCACTCCGTCTGCTCCTCAACATGGCGATACACCGCGCTCACGATCACGAGCAGCCCGGCGCACAACCAAGCCAATTCGGACAGCCCGTGTGCCCACCCGCCCAGCACCGACCATGTGGCGTCCGCGTATGACACAGGCGCCAGAACGAGTCCGCCTGCAAGAGCCACCAACGCGAGCACGAGAAGGCGCTCCCACGACTCCCACCGCGAGGAACGCGTTCCCAATACCGCCGCCGTCATGCCCACCAGAGCGAATGCGCCCACGATAGGCGCGGCGGAGTAGATCAGACGGATCCAGCCGCTGACGCGTCCGAAACCGTCGTACCACGGGCCGATGACCCAGATCTCGAGCGCCCCCGCGGCGACCACACACACGGCGAGGATATCCACCATGTAGCGCACCTGCGCTGATGCCGAGGAATGTCGGAACCGGGAGAAGGACGTCAGTATCACGAGCAGGCACACGACCGCCGCCATCTCGAAAGCCCCCGAGAGCACATCGCCGGGGATGAACCAGCCGGCGCCGAAGCCGGCGACGGTTGCGATCTCATAGAGCCGCGCGGCGCCCAGAGAAACGATTCCGGCCAAGACCAGACCCCAGAAGCGGCGCTCCATGTCACGCGTGTGGACCCAGGCGCCGAACAAGCAGACCGCACCGAGCACGAACACGGCACAGATGGCCGATTCCTCAGCGACGCGCACAAGATGTGCGTCTTGGACGAAGGCGTAGATACCAAGGAAGCCGGTCACCGCCAGCGCGAAAACGATCCATGTCAAGACGCGGACCGTCGATGGGCGCATGCGAAAGAGCGGCGTCCCGGGCGTGCCGGACCCGCTCTCGTCAACACTGGGAACCACCCTGCTCCTCACGACGCCTTGGACACACTTCCGCCGCGACCGCCGCATTGCGTGCTGCGCCGCGCCAGCGTAGCAGACCGGGATGACATCCGCCCTGCTCAGGCATGGAATGCGCACATCCCGGGCGGTCTATACTCGTGTCGACGCTCACATGATCGCGCCGCGGTGCTCCCGCACGCACAAGCCGGAAAGGGACTCCCGATGAAGATCTACCGATGCCGCATCTGCGGCGAGACGTATCTCGGCTCCGAGGCCCCGGCGATGTGCCCCTTCTGCGGCGCGCATCGCGAGCTGATGGTGGACACGGGCGACTACCCGCTCGACATCAACGTCGTGCAACTGACCGAAGTCGAGCGTGCCGATCTCGAGACCGCCATCGACATCGAGCTTTCGAACGCGCGTTTCTACCTCGCCATGTCGCTGCGCACCGACAACCCGGCCCTCGCGAGCGCCTACAAGCGGCTGGCCGCGGTCGAGACGGAACATTGCTCGGTCTTCTGCAAGATCGCCGGCGTGCCGAAGCCCGCGGATCTCCGAGAGGCCGGGACCGAACTCGGAGGCTGGGACGCGGACATCGACGAGTCCGCCCGCCGCGAGCGGCGCGCGAGTGCTCTCTACGCGGACTTCGCCGACCGGGCTACCAACGCCCGCCTCATCGAGGTATGGCAGGCGGTATCGGCCGTGGAAACGGACCACATCGAGCTGGACGCGCTGGCCAAGAGCTACATCTGAGCCGCGCCCTACGGCAGGTAGCTCACGATCCGGCTCCGGCGGAACGCGCGCACGATCATCAGGAGCAGCCCCGCGTCAAGGAGAACGAACACCACTGAGACGGCGGCGATCACCTCCGCCGACAGCACCATCAGCCCCGACACCTGGGCGGCGACCACGCCGATGATGGGGAGCACGATGGATCCCCCGATCGCGTTGGCCTCCTGGAAGCCGCGCGCCTTCGTGGAGACGAGGACGACGATCGAGATCACGAACAGCGACACGGCGGGCACGAGCAGCACCATCAGCGCCCACCAGTTGGCGGTCGGGAAGAACAGCGCGCCCACGATCGGGGCGCCCATGACATCGACGATCACCGTGTAGATCGCGAAACACACCCACGCGAACGCGACCGCCGGCAGGAACGACGCGGCGATCTTCCCGACGATAAGTTCGGCATCGGAGAGGGGCGTGTAGAGCAGTCCTTCGAGCGTGCGGCGCTCCTTCTCCCCCGCGAAACTGTTGGCGGCGATCACCGTGGAGACCATGACCGGGACGATGAGGAAGAAGCCCGCGAACAGGTAGACGACGCCGATGTAGGCGGCGCGGCCGGCGGCGGTGAGCCCCGGGATCGCGGGGATCGCGGAGGCCGGGAACCCGGAGATGAACTCCTTGAGGCCGTCGACCGCGTCCGGTGCCACGCGGATCGCCCACAGGAACGCGACCGGGTATCCGATGATGATCATGAGGGGGACCACGACCAACGGAAGCATGATCTGGGCAGTGGAGAAGGTCTCGCGCAGGTCCTTGGTCAGCAGCGCTCGCACGCGGTCGATCCGGATCACGACGTCACATCCCCGGACGCGCGGCCCGCGGCGCCGACCAGTGCGAGATACGCTTCCTTCAGCGTGGGCGGTTCCTCTGCGACCCCCAGCAGCTGGACCGGCAGTGCCGCCGCGGCCCTGATGAATGCAGGGACATCGTCCACCCGACACAGATCCACAAGCGTGAAGTCCGGGCCGAACTCGGCGCGCAACGCTCCCGGAAGTGCCAGCAGGTCGTCGATAGGAACTGCGGTCCCGGGGAGAGGCGTCACGCGCGCGCGCACCCGCGGGACGGCCGCGCGCGCGACCGCCGCGGGCGAGCCCTGGGCACGGATGACGCCGTCGGCCAGAACCGCGACCTTCGTGCACACGGTCTCCATCTCGTCCAAACGGTGCGAGGTGATGAAGAACGTGGTGTGTTCAGCGCGGCTCACGGTCCGGATGTACGACATCAGCTCATGAGACGCTTCCGGGTCGAGGCCGGCCGTCGGCTCATCGAGATAGACGAGCTGGGGCGATCCTACGAGCGCGCGAGCGATGAGCATCTTCTGCTTCATGCCTTTGGAGAATCGCTCGACCCGTTCGCGGGCTCGGTCGAGCAATCCGAACATGTCGAGAAGGCCGTCCGCCCGAGCCGCGGCGGCCACGCGATCCAGACCGTAGAACCGCGCGAAGAGCGCGAGGTTCTCGCGCGCGCTCAGACGGTCGTAGAGATTCGTGTCGGTCTGCACTCCCACCAAGGGCCGCACGAGAGCATCGCCTTCGGGCAGGTCGCGTCCGAGCACGCGCAGGACCTCGACGCGGGTCGGATCGAGCACCCCGTTCAGGATGCGAACGGTCGTCGTCTTCCCGGCGCCGTTCGGACCGAGAAGCCCGAACACCGCTCCCCGCTCGATCTCGAGGTCGATCCCTGCCAGAGCGGTGACCGCCCCGAACGAGCGGGTCAGACCTCGCACGTCGACCGCGAGGCCCTCGCCACTATCCGCCGCGCCTTGAAGCACGTCACAGTTCCTTTCGACGAAACGCCCATGCCGCCATCGCCACGAGCGCCACGGAGAGCATCAGCGCGCTCGCTATCGGCCACGTCACGTCGGCCGACTGCCCCGCTGCGATCGCCATCGGTCGCCCCGCCAGCGCCGCCGGCGAGTACGTACCGACAGGCTCCCATATCGCCGAGATCGAGACGAGAGCGTACACGCCGAGCCCGATGCCCGCGGCTCCCGCCTGTGAGTCCACAAGGACCGACAGCAGCGTCATGACGGATACGAACAGCACACCGAAGACCAGCCAGGCGCCCGCGGCGGCGAAGAGTGGCCCGGCCGGCGCTGCCCCGAACATGACGGATGTTCCGCCCCACGTGAGGAGCGTCCCGAGAAGGACGGTCAGAGCCAGGAACGCGGAGTGAACGAGCGCCTTCGCCACGACGAAAGCCGAGCGGGAGACCGGCTTCGTCAACACGAGGATCGCCGTGCCGCTCTTGTTCTCGGACGAGACGATCCCCCCGTAGATGATGATGATCGCGAACAGGGCTATCTGCGAGAGGTTCTTGATCCACTGTGCGTAGGCATCCAGATAGGTGGGAATCGGGATCCCGGCGATGACAGCGGCCATCTGGCTGCCTCCGGCGGCGCCCACGATCTCGCGCGTGTACTTCGCCATCACAGGTCCGGTCAGCGCGAAGACGAGCAGGAGCCCCGGCAACACCCAGATCCGCCACGTGCGCACTATCTCGACCGCTTCCTTGCGTACAAAGGCCGCGAACCCTCTCATCTCTGCTCACCGCCGACCAACTCGACGAAGACCTCTTCGAGTCCCATCTCCCCCGCCTCCAGGCGCGTGAGCGCGAGTCCGCGCGCAGCCACCAGTGCGGGGATGGCTCGCTTGGCCGCAGTCGTGTCGCTGACCGTGACCTCGATCGTTCCGTTCTCCGGGTGTTCCACGGCGCTCGCCCAGGGCTGTGCTCCGATTTCTGCCGCCAGCGCTTCAGCGCCCTCCTCCACTTCGACGATCACCTTCGAGGCGCCGTAGCGGGCCTTCAGTTCGTCGATCGGAGCCTGCACCATGACGCGGCCCTGATCCAGGATGGCGACCGTGTCGCAGATCCGTTCCACGTCCGACAGGATGTGTGTGGAGAAGAAGACCGTCGTCCGGCCTTTGAGCGATGCGAGCATCTCGAGCACGTCGCGACGACCCATGGGGTCGAGCGCGCTCGTCGGCTCGTCGAGCATGAGCAGCTTCGGCGCGTTGATGAGTGCCTGAGCCACCCCGAGCCGCTGCTTCATCCCGCGAGAGTACCCGCCGATCCGCGTACCCACGCCCGTGAGTCCTGCCAGTTCGAGCAGGACACGGACCCTCTCGTCCAGAGTGCGCTTGGGGATACCGAACAGACTCCCGGCGAACCGCAGGAACTCGTCGGCAGTCATCCACTCGTAGAACCCCGGCACGTCGGGCAGGAACCCGATCTCCGCCCGCACGTCGTTGCCGGCGCCGGCCACGTCGTGCCCGAGCACCCGGACCGTGCCATGGCTCGGCTGTGCGAGCCCCGTGAGTATGCGCAGCGTCGTGGTCTTGCCGGCGCCGTTCGCCCCGAGGAACCCGAAGATCGAGCCCTCCTCGACCGTGAGATCCACGTGGTCGAGAGCGCGCTTGTCACCGTACCGCTTGGACAGATGCCGGATCTCGAGCGCCGCGGTCATCGCGGGTCAGCGTCCGTGCGCTGGCCGTACAGGAGGTCTGCGGCGTCCGTTGCACGGGAACCGACCGGGCTCGACGGGCGTGCGTCCGCCATCACCGGAACGCGCTTGCGTCCGACGACGAGGTACAGGATCGCGCCGATCGTGCTCACCAGCAGGATGATCGCGACCCAGATCCACTTGTTGGGCAGCACCAGTTGCTCGACGGGGCGCTTGTAGAGATCCGTGAGCGCGATCACGTCCAGAATCACCTGCACGACGAGGAGCACCCCGAGTCCGATCAGGGCCTCGGTCGGCAACGACTGGATTCTGGCCAAGATATCCATCACATGCTCCTTCTCTTCTTAGAACCATCCAAGTCGCGGCGCTGTTCAGCGGCGCGGCCGATACGCGAGATGACGACGAACAACACGAACGGGAGCAGTAGGCCGAGAGCGAGACCTGCGAAGGTCGGCACGATTCCCCGCTCTCCGCCGATGTAGAACAGAGCCTGGACGTACTGCGTGAGCGCAAGGGTGGCCATCAGCGTCGCGAGGGCCGATGCCGCGACCCTGTTCAGCGCCGCGCGTCGGCGGGAGTGCACCCAACCAGCGAACAGAAGCGGCGCGAGCGACATGAGCGCGAGGAACGCCACCAGCGCGGAGCCGTCCCAGAACTGGTCCGCGACCCCGACCGCGTTCCAGTGGGCGGGAAGGCTGGGGGGCAGACCCGTCCATGTGATCGCCACGAGCGCAGCCAGAACGCCCGCGAGCACGAGCGGTAACAGCAGTGTGGCGGTCACGACGCGGTCGGGTACCGCCGCGAACGGCTCGTCCTCGTCGTCCGGCCGCACGAGGCGCAGCTTCACGGCAAGCGAGCCGAAGTTGACGTCCCATCCGAGTCCGAAGACGCGCGGCACGAAGACCCGGGGGTCGAGGGGGTTCCACCACCGGCTCGCGATGCGTCCCGAGTCGGGGACACGCACGTCGTATGGCATACCGAGAACTCTGCCGTACAGGCGACCGGAATCGGAGCCCGGGAGTCGTCCCGGGTCATCCGATCCGGGCGTGGTCGCGGAGTACTGCGCGGCCAGCGCCTCTGGCGAACCGAGACCGGACAGCACGCGGGTGACGTCGGCCGGCGTACCGGCCCCTCCCGACAGCTCCTCCATCACGTACGCGCGCAGGTCCAGCATCGCCTCTTCACACTCTCCTGCGGCGGAGACGAGCAGCGCACCGTGGACGCGGGTGAAGTACGTCTCGACCAGTGCGGCCGCTTCGGGAGTCAACGCCGAGACCGGCTGACGTTCGGGTGCGTTCACAGCGCCTGCTCCTTCCCGAGCAGTTGATCCATCGCGGCCGTGACGCCGTCCCACGCCCGTGCCATCTCCTCGAATTCCGCCGCGCCCATCTGCGAGAGGCGGTAGTACTTGCGCGGCGGCCCCACAGGCGATTCCCTCCACGCGGAGTCGATCACTCCCGCCTTCTTCAGCCGGGAGAGCAGCGGATAGACCGTGCCCGCGCTGATCGCGAGTCCGGGGTGCTCACCCAGCCGATCAACGATCTCGCCCCCGTACGCCTCGCCACGGTGCAGCAGCGCGAGGATCGCCAGCTCGACGACACCCTTGCGGAACTGTGAGAGTCGACCGTCGCCGTCCGTTCCCATATCCCACGGCCCTTCATCACTGAAAGATCACTCAACGTGTAGTGTGTCGTACACGCTTCCTTGTATCACACGCTAGCGTGTCACGCAAGATACCGTTGCGGATCCTCTGAAGCGGATCGCCATGGGTACGCGTCCGAGTCGCACTGCCCGCCTACCGAGCGAGCGCGAAGAGCCGCTCGAACGCGGTGCGATACTCCGGCAGCAGCGCGTCGATCGTGTAGCGCGCCGCCAGTGCCCTCCCCTGCCCCGGCGCCGGTCTCCGCTCGATGAGCTCGCGAAGTCGGGCCGCCAGAGCCTCCGGAGACTCGTACCGCATCGCCACGGGATAGAGCTCGGGGTACGCGAGGCGGTCCGGCACCAGCGGCATGCAGCCCGCCGCCGACGCCTCGATCATGGCGAGTCCGAAGAACTCGTTCACCGCGGTCGAGACCGCCACGTCCGAACTCGCGAGGAGAGCGGCATACGCCTCCCGGCTCTCGGGTTCCCCAAGATGCACCAAACGGTCCCCGAGCGAGCGTCCGGCGCTCACGAACGACTCAGCGGTCTCAAGGAACGCCTGACCCGCCACCGCGACCTCGAAGTCGAGCCCCTCGTCGGCGAGTCCTGACACCACCCGGAAGAACGTCTCCGGGTCCTTGTCGTGCTCCCATCGGTGCGGCCACACGATGCGGCAGTAAGAGCCGCGCTGTACGAGCGCGGCGTCGAAGGGATCGGGATCGAAGGGCGGATGCAGCACGCTCGACCTCTCGGCGACCGCCTCGGCCAGACCGCGCGGATGGTGATCGGGGAACTGCCGGATGAACGGGTCGACCTCCTCCAGGAACCGTTCCAGGTTCCACTGCGTGTTCCACCAGCACTCGTCCGCCGCGAGCGCGCTCGTGACGTTGGTGAGCGGGAATTGCAGATCCCATTCGGCGATGTGCCGGTTCGGGTAGACGAGCTGGTTCTCGTGGAAGTACATCGCTGTCGGTACGCCCGCCACCGCTTCGCCTGCAAGGCCCCTGAACTCGGCGAGGTTGACGAAGGTCGACGCGAACACGGCATCCCATCGCCCACGCGCGCCCACGCGCGCCGGCTCACCGTGCGGGTGCGCCGCGCGCCAGTCGGAGTCGAGCCGCCGGGTCTCGCTCGCGAACGTGATCGCTGAACCGCGCATGCGCCATTTCCACTTGCGGGGAGGCAGGGAGAGCAGGTCGTACTCCCATCCGAGCGCGGGAAGCAGGCACTCGAGCACGGCGCGATGCGAGCCGCCGAAGTACGGCTCGAGCACGAGCAGGCGCCGCGCCGGCGCGCTCACCGCGTCACGCGAACAGCGACGCGCGACCCGGAGGTCGCGCGTCGTGTGTAATGCCTATGGAGGAGCAAGAGCCACTCGAACACGTGATACCCCCGACAGCTACTTGATGCCGTCCTTGACGCGCTCGTAGCTCACGTCGCCGTCGGCGATCTCCTCCATCGCAAGCGTCAGCGGCTTCGTGGAGGTGAGGTTCGCGATCTGCGGTGCGGACATCGTGAGCAGAGCCTGGTCGCGAACGCCGTGGAACATGTCATTGATCTGACGGGCGCGCTTGGCCGACACGATGCAGAGCGTGTACTTGGAGTCCACTTTCGAGAGAAGCAGGTCGATCTCGGGCTGGATGACCATGGGGTGTCACAGGTCCTTGTCTTTATGGTTGGTCGTCGGGTGGTTCGGAGACGGATCGGATGTAGTCGATCAGCTCGTCCACGGCACGCGGGACATCGTCGTTTATTACCACATGATCGTAGTTACCCTCAAGTTCCATCTCCCGCCGGGAGGTCTCCATGCGGGTCCGGATCTGCTCGTCCGTCTCCGCACCGCGGTTCCGGATCCGTTTCTCCAGGTCCTCGGATGAGGGCGCCTTTACGAAGATGAGCCTCGAGCGGTCCATACGCTTTCGAACCTGGAACGCACCCTGCGGATCGATCTCCAGGATGACGTCCATCCCATGCGCGAGTCGTCTTTCGACGGCCGTCCGCAGCGTCCCATACGAGTTGCCGTGGACCTGAGCATGCTCCAGGAACTCGCCGGAACGCACGCGACCCTCGAACTCGGTCAACGTGAGGAAGTAGTAGTCTACCCCATCCCGCTCTCCGGGACGAGGCAGCCGAGTCGTCGCGGACACGGATACCCACAGGTCGGGGAGGCGATGGATCAGTTCCTTCACGAGCGTGCCTTTGCCCGCGCCCGAAGGCCCGGAGATGATGAACAGATGACCGGAGCGCACGGCGGCTACCTGGTCACGCGCTACTTGCCGAGGCGCTCCATCAGCTGTTCGCGCTGACGAGCACCCAGCCCCTGCACGCGACGGCTCTCGGAGATCTCGAGCTCGGACATGACGCGCGCGGACTTCGCTTTCCCGAACCCCGGAAGCGACTCCAACAGCGCCGAGACCTTCATGCGGGCGATGATCGGGTCGTCGGCCTTCGCCATGACCTGTGCGAAGCTCATCTTCCCCGCCTTGATGCTCGCCCGGACCGCGGCACGCTTGGCGCGCGACTCGGCGGCCTTCTTGAGCGCCGCCTGACGATCGGCGTCGGACAGGTTCGGCAGTGCCATCGGTTCCTCCTCGTCGCGCCCCTGACCCGGATTGCTCCGGAGACCCTCCCGAACGATTGCTGAGTCGCGGTATCGGCGACATCTTCACCGTGCGGTGCGTGGTCGATAGTACCGCCTACCTGCGGCGATGCCAACCGCCTACTTCGTGAGGGCTCGGCTTCCCGGGGCGTACAGGGGCACCCCCGAGGCGCAGAGGCCGCACGATTCGGCCTCCCAAGACTCAACCTGCAGTCGAAGCAGAGGGAGCAACTCCACGTCGAAGGACTTGGGTCCCCCGCGATCGATGAGTGCCGCGACCGCGACCGGGACGCCACCGGCGCAGCGGACCAGCTCCACGACCTCGGCGACGCTACCACCTGTGGTGACGACGTCCTCGACCACGAGCACCCGGGCGCCCTTGGGCACCTCGAATCCTCTGCGGAACGTCATGACACCTTTCTCTCGTTCACTGAAGATGAACTTGACCCCTAGGGCCTGCGCAACAGCGAATCCGATCATGATGCCGCCCACCGCGGGAGCCGCGACCAGATCGACTCGCCGTTCACCGAGACGCCCGACAATCGCGTGCGCGAGCTTCGTGACGAGGGCCGGATCTTCAAGGACGCGAGCGCACTGCACGTAGCGGTCGGAGTGGCGTCCGCTCGTGAGCCGGAAGTGCCCGGCGAGTATCGCGTGTGCGTCTTCGAGTGCCGACAGGACTTCGGGCTCGGTCATCCGGCTCATCGTGGCGGCTCCTGAAGATCGTTGACGATCGCCTCGAAAGCGGCGATCGGATCGGCGGCATCGGTGATCGGTCGTCCGACCACGATGTGGGATGCTCCGGCGGCGAACGCGGATGCCGGAGTGGCGATGCGAGCCTGATCGGCGGCGTCAGAACCGGCGGGCCTGACCCCCGGCGTGACGATGAGTGCGGTGGGGCCGAGCAGCGCCCGCAGATCCGCGGCCTCCTGCGGGGAGCACACGACCCCATGTGCGCCGGCGGTCTTGGCGAGCGCGGCCAGGCCGGCAGCCTGCTCGGCTGGCGCGTCCGAGACGCCGACGGAGCTCAGCGTCTCGGCGTCCATGCTGGTAAGGACCGTAACCGCGATCACCGCGGGCGCCGGGAGGCCTGCGGTCTGGGCGCCATCGAGGGCACCGCGTACCGCGGCCTCGATCATCGCCGCACCCCCGGACGCATGCACGGTCAGCATGCCGGCACCCAGCGCGCCGAGTGAACGAGCCGCGCCCTCGACCTGATGCGGTATGTCGTGCAGCCTCAGGTCGACGAAGACCTCGAAGCCGAGATCGCGCATCGCCGCGACGGCGCCGGGGCCCTCGCGGTAGAAGAGCGTCATGCCGACCTTAACCCAGCGAGCGTGGCCCACCAACGTACGCGCGCAGGTGAGCGCGCCCACGAGGTCGGGCTGATCGAGGGCGACAATGATCCGGTCGCGCATCGCGGGTACTCCTGTCACTTCGACTCCTCCATCACGTATCGAGAGCGCCGATGAGTTCGCGCGCGCTCGAGATCCCGCTGATGCGGCAGTACTCGACGATCCCGTCGATCACGTGCACGGTCGCCCCCGGGTCGACGAAGTTCGCCGTTCCGACCTGGACTGCCGAGGCGCCGGCGAGCAGGAACTCCACCGCGTCCTCCCCCGTCATGATGCCGCCGCAGCCGATGACCGGGATCGAGACAGCGCCTGCGACCTGCCAGACCATCCGGAGCGCCACCGGCTTGATCGCCGGACCCGACAACCCGCCGACGGTGCGGGCCAGCTTCGGCCGCCGCGTCCGCGCGTCGATCGCCATCCCGAGCAACGTGTTGATGAGCGACACCGCATCAGCACCCGCCGCCTCGACGGCACGCGCGATCTCGGCGATGTCGGTCACGTTCGGAGACAGCTTCACGATGACCGGGCGCTTCGTGACCGCGCGCACCGCGCGTGTGACTTCGGCCGCCGGCGCGCATGCGGTGCCGAACGCCATCCCTCCCGCGTCGAGGTTGGGACACGAGATGTTGACCTCGTACGCGGCAACACCGCGCTCACGCTCGAGGCGCTCCACGACCGCGGCGTAGTCGGCCACCGTGTGCCCCGAGACGTTCACGACGACCGGCACATCCTGTCCGGCCAACCAGGCGAGGTCACGCTCGCAGAACGCCTCGACTCCCGGATTCTGCAGGCCGATGGAGTTGAGCATGCCGCTCGACGTCTCGGCGATGCGGGGAGACTCGTTGCCGGACCAGGGATCGGACGAGACACCCTTCGTGACAAGCGCGCCGAGGCGTGAAAGGTCGACGAAGCCGGCGAATTCCCGGCCGGAAGCGAACGTCCCGGAGGCCGTCATGACCGGATTGCGCAACACCAATCCCGCGATCTCGACGGACAGGTCGACAGTCGCCGAGCCGGGCGAGGCGCTAATGGCGGGGCGGGACTTCTGTTCCATCCCAGCACACCTCCCCCGCGTCGAATACCGGACCGTCGACACACGCGCGTTTGCGTCCCGACGTGGTCGTGACGACGCAGGATAGGCACGCTCCGATCCCGCACGCCATCAGGCGTTCCAGCGATACCTGGCACGCCACACCTGCGGCAGCTGCCTGTGCGGCTACGGCGCGGGCCATCGCCTCGGGTCCGCACACGAACACCATGTCCGGGCGGTCGGCCGCAAGCAACCGCTCACTCACCACGGTCACGAAACCCCGTTCGCCGGCGGAGCCATCATCGGTGGCCACTTCGACGCGTCGGGCGACCGACTCGAACAGGTCTCGTGCGACGAGCCTTTCCGCCGTGGGCGCACCCTGGGCGACGCTGACGGCGACGCCTCGCGCAGCCAACACCTCAGCGAGCATGCCGAGCGGCGCCGCACCGAGTCCGCCTGCGACGAGCAGCGCGTGCACTGTACCCTCCGGGACGCGCCAACCGCTGCCCAGAGGCCCGATCGCATCCATGACGTCACCGGCGGCGCGCATCGAGAGCTCCCGCGTCCCACGCCCGAGGACCTGGTACAGGATCTCCACCGCGCCTGCGGAGGCGCGGTGGACCGAGAACGGTCGACGCAGGATGAAGTCGGCGTCGGCGGCGATGCGCACGTGGACGAACTGTCCGGGCTGCACCGTCGCCGCGATACGAGGGGCGCGAAGCACCAGCAGGCCGACGCCTTCCGCAACGCGATCATTGCGCACGACCTCGACCCGCTCGAGGAGCGGGTGCGTGTCGTGTCCGGCGGCGGTGCACGTCACGCGCTCTCCCCCGCTCCCGTGTAGCGAGAGGCCCCGATAGGTGCGGGCGGGACCCACTGCTCGAAGTCCTGGAGGGCACTCACGCCGAGGCGGTCCTGTTTGATGGCCTCGATCGCCTGTACAACGGCCTGCGCGGCCTCGAGCGTGGTGATGTTGGTCACGCCGTGCCGGATGGCCGCCGCGCGGATGTGATAGCCGTCGCTTCTCGTCTCGCGGCCGAATGGCGTGTTGATGACGATCTGGACCTCACCGTTGGTGAGCGCATCCACGATGTTCGGTCGACCCTCATGCACCTTGAGCACCTCGGTCACGGGAATGCCCGCTGCGCGGAGCGCGCGAGCGGTCCCGCGGGTGGAAAGCACCCGGAAGCCGAGCTGGTGCATGTGCCGCGCGACACCGACGATCGAGCGCTTGTCACGGTCGCACACGGAGATGAAAGCAGCGCCGTCGCGCGGCAGCGAGTAGTCGATGGCGAGTTGGCTCTTCGCATACGCCGCCGGGAAGTCGCTCGCCGAACCCATGACCTCGCCGGTGGACTTCATCTCCGGCCCCAGCACCGAGTCCGCGCCGGGGAAGCGCCCGAACGGCATGACGGCTTCTTTGACGCAGTAGCGCCCGGTCTCGCGAAGCTCCGGCGGCAGTGCCAGGTCCGCCAGCATCTCGCCGGCCATGACTCGCGCGGCGACCTTCGCCAGCGGTACTCCGGTCGCCTTGCTCACGAACGGCACCGTGCGCGACGCCCGCGGGTTCACCTCGAGGACGTAGACGCGCTCGTCCTTGACCGCGAACTGGATGTTGATGAGTCCGTGCGTGCCGATCTCGAGCGCGATCCGCCGCGTGTAGCCGCATATCTCGTCGGTGATCGACTCGGAGAGTGTGAAGCACGGGATGCAGCACGCAGAGTCCCCGGAGTGGATACCCGCTTCCTCGATGTGCTCCATGACACCGCCGATGTAGACCGCTTCCCCGTCACAGACCGCGTCCACGTCCACCTCGATCGCACCTTCGAGGAATCGGTCCAGAAGCACCGGGTGGTCCGGGCTCACGGCCACCGCCTCGGCAACGTGCTTCAGCATGTACTCCTGGTCATAGGCGATCACCATGCCACGGCCGCCGAGCACATACGACGGGCGCACGAGCAGCGGATAGCCGATGCGACCTGCGACGAGCACCGCCTCCTCGGCGCTGCGGGCAATTCCCGCCGCCGGATACGCGATTCCGAGGCGATCGAGCACGTCTGCGAACCGCTCGCGGTCCTCGGCGAGGTCGATCGCTTCAGGAGAGGTACCGAGTATGGGCACACCCGCTTCCTCGAGCCGACGTGCCAGCTTCAGCGGCGTCTGGCCGCCGAAGGTGACCAGCACGCCCACAGGCTTCTCGGCGTCGACGATGTCCATGACGTCTTCGAAGGTGAGCGGCTCGAAGTAGAGACGGTCCGACGTGTCGTAGTCGGTGGACACCGTCTCCGGGTTGCAGTTGACCATGACCGTCTCGAAACCGGCATCGTGCAGAGCGTACGACGCATGGACGCAGCAGTAGTCGAACTCGATGCCCTGGCCGATCCGGTTCGGCCCCGCGCCGAGGATCATGACGCGCGGCCGCGTGGCGGGTGCCACCTCGTCCTCTTCCTCGTACGTCTTGTAGTAGTACGGGGTCGTCGCCAGGAACTCGCCCGCGCACGTGTCCACCGACTTGAACGTGGCCTTCACGCCGAGCCCGATTCTGCGCGCGCGCACAGATGCCTCGTCTGAGTTCATGAGATATGCAAGCTGCGGATCCGAGAGCCCGTGCTGCTTGGCGAGGCGCATCAGCGGCTCGTCGATCGCGTCAACGGCGACGAGGCGGACCATACCCTCGACCTCGACAATAGACTTTACTCTGTCCAGGAACCACGGGTCGATGTGCGTGAGAGCGGACACTTCCTCGACGCTGCGGCCGCGCCACAGCGCATCGGCCACGTAGAACATCCTGTTCTCGTTCGGCCTGGTGAGGCCCCGGTCGAACTTCAACTCGTCGAAGACGTCCTTGCCATCGGCTCCGAGCCCGAACCTTCCGTTCTCAAGTGAGCGGAAAGCCTTTCCGAGTGCCTCCTCGAACGTGCGACCGATAGCCATCGCCTCGCCCACCGACTTCATGCGAGTGGTCAGCGTGGTGTCGGTGCCCTTGAACTTCTCGAACGCCCAGCGCGGGACCTTGACCACGGTGTAGTCGATCGAAGGCTCGAAGCACGCGGGGGTGACCTTGGTGATGTCGTTGGATATCTCGTCGAGCGTGTAGCCCACCGCGAGCTTCGCGGCGATCTTCGCGATCGGGAAGCCGGTCGCCTTCGAGGCGAGCGCGCTCGAGCGCGAGACACGCGGGTTCATCTCGATGACAACCATGCGGCCATCCGTGGGGTTCACCGCGAACTGCACATTGCTGCCGCCGGTTTCGACGCCGATCTCGCGCAGGATGGCCAGCGACGCGTCGCGCATCGTCTGGTACTCGCGGTCCGACAGCGTCTGGGCCGGCGCGACCGTGATCGAATCCCCGGTGTGCACGCCCATCGCGTCGATGTTCTCGATGGAGCACACGATGACGGCGTTGTCGTTGCGGTCCCGCATGACCTCCATCTCGTACTCTTTCCAGCCGATCACGCTCTCCTCGACGAGCACCTCTCCTATCGGGGAGAGCGACAGTCCGTGCGCCACCTGGTCGCGGAGCTCGTCGACGTTGTACACGATCCCGCCGCCCGCTCCACCCATCGTGAAGGACGGGCGGATGACGAGTGGGAAGCCGTTGCCGGCCGCGAACCGCTCGGCGTCGAGCACCGTGTACGCGTAGCCGCCGAGGGGGACCTCGAGCCCGATCGCCTTCATCGCTTCGGCGAACAGCTTGCGGTCCTCGCCCTTCTTGATGACCTCGAGGGTCGCACCGATCAGTTCGACCCCGAACTCCTCCAGCACGCCGCTCTCGGCGAGGGCGACGGCGCAGTTGAGGCCCGTCTGACCACCCAGTGTCGGAAGGAGCGCATCGGGACGTTCCGCCGCGATGACCTTCGCGACGAACTCGGGCGTCACCGGCTCGACGTACGTGCGGTCGGCGAACTCGGGGTCGGTCATGATCGTCGCGGGGTTGCTGTTCACGAGGATGACGCGGAATCCGTCCTCCCGCAGCACCTTGCATGCCTGCGCGCCCGAGTAGTCGAACTCACACGCCTGCCCGATGACGATCGGGCCGGAGCCGATGACGAGGATGCTTCGTATGTCGGTGCGACGGGGCAAGAGTCTGGCTCCTTGACTGCGCCTTTCGACGCGCTAGGGGACGACCAATACGGGGACCGTGGCCTGGCGGATCAGCGTCATGGAGACCGATCCCATGAGCGCCTCCTGTATTGGGGTGCGACCCCGGGTACCTATCACGACGCCCGTGATGCCCGAGGCATCGATCTCGGCGATGATCGCCCGCTCGGCCGCGCCGTGCCCTACGACAGGCGTCGCGTGGATCCCACGCTCCTTCGCGATCTCGGCGAGCTTGCGCAGCAGGCCGGCGGCCTCGACCTCGTTGGTGTCGCCGTTCGGGAGTACGTTGAGTATCCGCATCGCACCGACCGTCCGCTTCGGGAAGGACAGGGCGACGTTGAGAGCGCGCGCCGCCGTGGCCGAGAAGTCGGTCGGGACAAGCACCATCCGGGCGAACCTGCGTGCAAGCTCCGCGGGGTCCTCAGCGCCACGCAACATGTCGAAACGCAGCGTCAGTGAGGGGATACCGGCATCGCGCGCGAGGCGCTCTGCCACCGACCCGACGAAGAGGCGGTCGGTTGCGCTCTTGCCGCTCGAACCGCAGACGATCGCATCCACGTGCTCCTCCGAAGCGAGCATGAGCAGCTCACGTTCGGGGTCCCCCGTGGGGACTCTCAGGTCGACTTCGAGGCCGGCTTCGCGGAGCGGGGCGGCGGCGCGCTGGAGCTGCGCGCGCGCGGCATCCACCTTCGCGGCGACGACCTTCCCCTCGAGCCCGGTCGTATCCACCACATGACAGCACACGACTCGTCGCACCCCCAGTGCGGGCAAGCCGCGGACGAAGCGCATGACACCTTCCTGAGCGGCGCTCAGGTCCGTCGGGACGAGCACGGTGCTCAACATGCCTGCTACTCCCCCTTCACGTCGCGCCCGCGAGCGCTGGCGAACCGCGGGTCCGACACCGACAGGTAGTCCTCGCGCCCATCCATGAGCGCGGTGAACGCACCGAACAAGTACCTCGAGTCGTGCGGGCCGGGAGCGGCCTCCGGGTGGTACTGGACCGAGTACGCGTGGCGGTCCAGGCAGCGTACGCCTTCGACGGTCATGTCGTTCAGGTTCACGTGCGTGAGCTGGACGCGGCCGTGTGCCGCGCTTGTCACCACGGGAGCAACACCTGCGCGGACCCAGGCCCCGAGGTCGCCGATGTCGTAGGAGAGATTCGCGGACGCCTCGACGTCGATCGGTCCGATCGATGCGAAGTCGACGCAGAACCCATGGTTCTGGCTCGTGATCTCGACCTGACCGGAGAGCAGGTTCATCACCGGCTGGTTGCCGCCACGGTGCCCGTACCGGAGCTTGAACGTCTCGGCCCCGAGCGCCAGCGCGAGCATCTGGTGCCCGAGGCAGATCCCGAACAACGGGACCGTCCCGAGCAGGTCGCGAACGGTCGAGTACAGGTAGTCCACCGCGGCCGGATCGCCCGGCCCGTTGGCCAGGAACACCCCGTCGCAGCCGAGCTCGAGCACCTCGGACGCCGTCGTGGTGGGTGGAACGACCAGAACGGAGCAACCCGACTCGGACAGGCGACGCAGGATGTTGAACTTGATGCCTGAATCGAAGGCCACAACACGGTAGAGCGGCTTGACCGGCAGAACCCCGGTGTCGATGGGGAGACAGCCGGTCGCGTCCTCGCTCCCCCACTCGTACGGCGCCGTGATGGCCACTTCACGGACCAGATCCCGGCCCACAAGCCCCTGCGACTCCTGCGCCTTGCGCACGAGGGATGCGGCATCGAGGTCGGTCGTCGAGATGACGGAGCGCATCGCACCGCACTCACGGACGTGACGGGTCAGCCGGCGCGTGTCGACACCCTCGATGGCGACGACGCCGTTTTGGCGCAGGAAGTCGGGTACCGATAGCTCCGCGCGCCAGGAAGAGGTGATCCGGCTCATGCTCCGGACGACGAACCCGGCAGCGAAGCACCCGCGCGATTCCATGTCGGCGCCGTTCACGCCGTAGTTCCCGATGTGGGGCATCGTCATCGTGACGATCTGACCGGCGTAGCTCGGGTCGGTCAGCACCTCCTGGTAGCCGGTGAGCGACGTGTTGAAGACGGCCTCGCCGAACGCCTCGCCCTCGGCGCCGCACGACCAGCCCTGGAATACCGTGCCGTCCTCGAGCGCCAGAACGGCGCGTGCCCTCACCCCCACAGGCTCCTCCTCATGTGTGCGTCCGTGCACGGCAGCGCCCACGGACGTCACACGACCACCTTACCGTCTTGCAGTGCGAAATACCCACCGATCAGCACATCGCGCGCGCGACCCGTGAGCTTCGCGCCGAGGAAGGCGGAGTTCCGGCTTCGGGAGACGAACTCCTTGGACGAGACGGCCCATTCCTGCGAGGGATCGACGATCGTGAGGTCCGCTACGCTGCCGGCCTCGATCCGCACTTCGGGAAGCCCGAGCGCGAGGCGCGGACCGTGGGCCATCCACGTGGCGACCTCGGGCCAATCCGCCACTCCTGCAGTCACCACCCGCGTCGCTACGAGCCCGAGCGCGGTCTCCAGCCCCGTCGTCCCGAACGGCGCCAGCTCGAACTCGAGCGCCTTCTCGTGGGCGGCGTGCGGCGCGTGGTCGGTGGCGATGCAGTCGACCGTGCCGTCGATCAGCCCGGCGAGAAGCGCGGCAGCGTCCTCGCGTGTACGCAGCGGCGGGTTCATCTTCATGTTCGTGTCGTACTGGTCCGTGATGTCGTCCTCCGAAAGGAAGAGGTGGTGCGGCGTCACTTCGCAGGTCACGGCCAGTCCGCGTGCCTTGGCATCGCGCACGAGTGCGACGCTCCCGGCGGTGGAGAGGTGCGCCAGATGCAGCCGGCAGCCGGTGAGCTCAGCGAGCCGGATATCGCGCGCGACCTGGACCTCTTCCGCCGCGGAGGGCCACCCGGGGAGACCGAGCCTCGTCGAGACAACGCCCTCGTTCACCACGCCCTTGCCCGCCAACGTCGTGTCCTCGCAGTGGCTGATGATCGGGAGCCGGAAGCGCTTGATGTAGTCCATCGCCAGGCGCACCGTGCCCGCCTCGGCGACCCCGTGGCCGTCATCCGAGAAGGCCACAGCGCCCTCGGATGCCATGTCGCCGATCTCGGCGAGCACGCGCCCTTCCTGCTTCACGGTGACCGCGCCGATGACGTGAAGGCGAACGGCGCCCTCGGTCTCGGCCTTCTCGAGCAGGAACCGCACGGCAGCCCCTTCGTCGGCCACCGGCTCGGTGTTCGCCATGGCGCACACCGCCGTGAATCCGCCCGCGGCTGCCGCGCGCGTGCCGCTTGCGATCGTCTCCTCGTCCTCACGTCCGGGCTCGCGCAGATGCGTATGCGCGTCCACCAGACCCGGGAGAACGACCATCCCGGCGCAGTCGACCTCTTCACCCTTGGGCAAGGTGAGTCCCACGCCGACCTCGACGATCAGCCCGTCACGGATCAGGACGTCACAAACAGCGTCCAGCCCTACGAGCGGATCGACGACCCGGCCACCTCTAAGCAGCAACGCCACTATCGGCACCTCCCAGCAGCAGGTACATGACGGCCATGCGGACGGCGACGCCCGACTCGACCTGTGTGAGCACGAGCGAGCGGTCGCCGTCGGCGACGTCCGCGGAGATCTCCACACCGCGGTTCATGGGACCGGGGTGCATCACTATCGCCTCCGGCTTCATCGCGGCGAGACGCCGCGCGTTCATGCCGTAGAACCGCGCGTACTCTCGCAGGCTCGGGAACGGCATGCCTCCATCGGAGCGTTCCATCTGCACGCGGAGCATGTACGCCACATCCAGTGAGGGCAGTTGCTCGTCGAGGTCCCATGCGACCTCAGCGCCCAAGACGTCGGGGCGTGAGGGCAGCAGCGTCGGCGGAGCGATCACGACCGGGGTCGCGCCCACCTTGCGCAGCGCCGGTACGAGCGAACCGGCGACGCGCGAGTGCGCGATATCGCCGACGATACCGACGCGCAGGCCTTCGAGGTGGCCGAGCGCGCCCTTCATCGTGTAGAGGTCGAGCAACGCCTGCGTCGGGTGCTCGTGGATGCCGTCGCCACCGTTGACAATCGAGCAGTCCATCATCTCGGACAGGATCCGGGGAGCGCCCGCGTACTTGTGGCGGATGATGACGAGATCGCAGTTCATCGCCGACAGCGTAGCGGCCGTGTCTCGCAGGCTCTCGCCCTTGACCGTGGCCGAGGCCGAAGCGGTGAAGTTGATGCCGTCAGCCGAGAGGCGCTTCGCCGCGATCTCGAAACTCGTACGCGTCCGAGTCGAGGGCTCGAGGAACAGGTTGACCACCGTGAGTCCGCGCAGCGTCGGCAGTTTCTTGATCCGCCGCTGGTTGACCTCAGCGAACGACTCCGCGGTCTCGAGGACGCGCGCGATGTCGTCGGAGGTCAGATCGTCCATCCCGAGGATGTGCTTCGACGACAGCATCAGCAGTCCTCCCCGTCCTCACCGAGGATGACCACGGTGTCTTCGCCGTCGGTCTCCACAAGCCGGACCATGACGCGCTCGCGGCTCGACGTCGGCACGTTCTTGCCCACGTAGTCGGCGCGGATGGGGAGCTCGCGATGCCCGCGATCGACCAGCACGGCCAGCCGCACGCACGCTGGTCGGCCGTAGTCCATGAGCGCGTCCATCGCTGCCCGGATGGTGCGTCCGGTGAAGAGCACGTCGTCGACAAGGACCACGCACTTCCCGTCCGGATCGAACGGCAGGTCGGTCCGGTGAACTTCGGGGTTCAGGCGTGTCGCCACGTCGTCCCGGTAGAACGAGATGTCGAGCGTCCCTACCGGGACCTCGGTTCCTTCGATCGTGCGGATGCGCTCCGCGAGGCGGGTCGCCAGCACGGCGCCCCGGGTAACGATGCCCGCGATCGCAAGCCCTTCGGCCCCTTTGTTGGACTCGAGCAGTTCATGCGCGATCCTCGTCAGCGCGCGATCGATCGCCACGCTGTCGAGCACAAGCGCCTTCGCCATACCGCCCATGGATCCTCCGCCGCCTCTCTTCCGGACGAGCAGCGCCCGGAATACGAAACACGCCTCCTGCGGCTCGGCAGAAGGCGTCATAGACACGGTGGAGATATGCTCCCGCGGAAGTAACGTTACAGCCGCGTTCTTGTGTCATGCCCTTGCCGGCCTCACGGGACCGAGTTAAAGGTCGGGTAGAAGAATACCGCACGGGCGCACGGATGACAAAGGGCCGTGTGAGCCGAGGATGCGCACGAAGCGCATCGACCGAATCAGGGGGTGGCAGGACGTGAAACGTTTCTCGATCATCGCGATGGTCCTCATGGCGGTCGTGGCTGCCGGCTGCACGCCGACGCCACCCACCGACGGGACCGGGCCGGGCACCACACAGGTCACGACCCAGTCCGTGACACCTACGACCACGATCGCGTCGGAAGCCACGAACACGCCGTCGACGACTGCGGTCACCGTACGCGTGTACTTCTCCCGCAACGAGAAGATGCAGCCGGTGCTTCGGACGCTGCCCGCAGGCACGAAAGCCACCCTGAGCGCGGCCATTACTGCGCTTCTGGCCGGACCGGACGCGGCCGAGTCAGCTGCGGGGCTCAGCTCGCAGATCCCCTCCGGAACGACACTTTTGGGCCTCGTGATCTCCGGTAAGACCGCGACCGTCGACCTGAGTTCTCAGTACGAATCCGGCGGCGGCTCTCTGTCCATGACGAACCGCCTGGCACAGGTCGTGTACACGGCCACCCAGTTCCCCACGGTCGCAAACGTCAAGTTCAAGCTCAACGGCAAGCCGGTCAAGATCTTCAGCGGCGAGGGCATCATGATCGACAAACCGCAGACCCGAGCCGACTACGAGTATTCGACGGCGGCCATCTTCGTCGACAACCCCGCGTGGCAGGGGCACATCGTCAAGGGCCTCACTGCCGGCGGGACGGCGAACGTCTTCGAAGCCGTATTCCGGCTGCAGCTCCGCGACAGCGCAGGCACCCTCATTCTGGACACGACGGTCAAGGCCACCAGCGGGACCGGGACGCGGGGCACGTGGTCCCAGCCGCTCACCTGGAGCGATGCCAAGGCCGGAGTCGGCGAGCTCAAGGTGTTCGCGGAGTCGCCGAAGGATGGCAAGCCGATCGACGTCGTCACGATACCGGTGGTCATCGCGCCGTAGCCCTGGTGACGCTCCGCTGCGAATCGCGTTCGACACGGCTCCGCCCTGCACAGGTCGGAGCCGTCGTCGTGTCTCAGGCTCTCTGCTTCTTGCGCACGAGCGGAAGGCGGACCTCAAAGACGGTTCCCGGCCCCGGCTCGTTGGCCGCGAATCCGACGGTCCCGCCGTGCTGGTCCACGATCTCGCGCACGACCGCGAGTCCTATCCCGAAACCGCTCCGCGAGCGCTCCCGCGCCTCCTCCGACCGGTAGAACCGGGTGAATATCCGGTCGCGATGTTCTTCTCGAATCCCGATGCCCGTATCGGCCACTGTGATGATCGCCTGGCGCCCGTCCGAGTGGAGCGCCACCGTGACGGTCCCCCCCTCGGGCGTGTAGCGCGCGGCATTGCCGAGAAGGTTGCTGAACGCCTGCGTCAGCAGATCGATGTCGGCCGAGACCACCGCGCCTTCGTCGATGGAGGTGACGACGGCGAGCTCGAGTGACTCGAGCAGCGCCCGGTGAGCGTCGACCGCCCGTGTGAGAGGGACCGCCGGGTCCACGTTCGCGCGACGGAACTGGACACTGCGGTTCTCCAGCCGGGAGAGTTCCAGGATCGAGTCCGCGAGCCGTCCGAGCCGCACGGTCTCGTTCCGGACCACACCCAGGTGTTCGCCGTCTGCCGGCAGGACACCGTCCTGCATCGCCTCTACGGTCGCCTGGATGGCCTGCAGGGGTGTCCGGAGCTCATGTGCCACATCAGCCGTGAGGCGGCGCTCGAACTCGCGCTCCGCCTGTATCGACGCTGCCATCTCGTCCAGGGTGCTTCCGAGCATGCCGATGGCGTCGTCGCCACCCATACCGGTACGCGCCGCGAGATCACCGGCCCGAAGAGCCTCGGCGGTTCGCGTGACACGCTGGATGGGACGGACGAACACGCGGGAGTAGAGAAGGCCCGCGGCCGTGGCCAGCAGCAGCGCCAGGGTCGCGGCGACGCCGAGACCGGCCGTCGAGGCGGTGCGGAACTGGAGGTCGGAATCGGTGAGCAACGACCCGGGAGAAAGTGATGAAACGCGGACTGAACCGACGATGACGCCCGAGACCGAGACGAGCGCGCTGACGACCGGCTCCTTCATGGGGGTGACGGTGTCCGTCTCGTCCCCTGCCGCCACCCTCGGCATCCCGGGCAGCGGGGTCTCCTCTGAGAGCCACTCGCTGTCGATCAGGACCGCCCCGTTGACGTCGAGCACCTGCGCCCTGAGGTGATAGAACAGCGCCGTGCGAGCCAGCGTCTGCAGCCCGGTGCTCTCCCACCTGCGGCCGAAGTTCGCGAACGAGGTCCCCGCTATCTGCGCGAAGTTGGTGGCGGAGGTCTGCACCCGCTCCTGCACGTAGTCGTTGAACAGCCCCTGCCACGTCACGGCGAGCACCATCGCGACCAAGGCGGCGGTGAAGACGGCGACCGCGGCGAAGGCCAGCCCCAGCTGCGTGCGGAGCGTGATCCTTCTCATCAGACGGTGCTCTCCGGCACAGTGCGCTCCGCCTCGAAGCGGTAGCCGACGCCGGTCACCGTGTGGATGAAGCGGGGCTCGCGGGGATCGTCGTCGAGCTTCGCCCGAAGGTTCTTCACGTGGGAGTCGATGGCCCGCTCGTAGCCCTCGAAGTCGTACCCGAGCACCTTCTCGACCAGCTCCATGCGCGGATAGACCCGCCCCGGGTAACGGGCGAGCGTGACGAGCAACTTGTATTCGCTCGCCGTCAACTCGATTTCCGCGCCGTCGAGGTGGACGCGGTGAGACCGCAGGTCGATGGAGAGGTCGCCGAAGTCCATGCGGTCGCGCTGCGGGTCCGACTCGGCATGCGCGCGCCTAAGGAGGGCTCGTACACGGGCGGTGAGCTCACGCGGCGAGAAGGGCTTCACAAGATAGTCGTCGGCGCCCATCTCGAGTCCCTTTATGCGCTCCTCTTCGGCGCCCTTCGCCGTCAGCATGATTATCGGCACATCGGAGACGTCACGGATACGCCGGCAGACTTCCTCGCCTGAGACTTTCGGGAGGTTCAGGTCGAGCACGACCAGGTCGAAGGCCTTGCGGGAGGCCTGTTCCAGGGCGGCCGCGCCGTCGCCGACAGGGGTCACCCAGTAGCCGTCGCGCTCCAGATACGCCGTCACGGCGTCAAGGATCGCCTTCTCGTCTTCGACGACAAGAACGCGCTTCGTGGTTTCCATGGGGTACCTTCCGGTCGAAACGTGGTGGAGCCCTGTCGCCAGCCCGCGCAGACGATCACGCGGAGCCGGTTCCGAGGATACCGCTTCGACCCTCCGTTCCGCCCGTGAGGTGGCGATAATCCACGGAGACACCACGAGAGCGTCGGCCTGCCGGCGACTCGCGGGAATCCCGTCGCGCCGCGCCGGGCCGGCCTACTCGGCCGTGGAGGCGCCCTTCGCGACGATCTGGGCCTCGACCCCGACGCCTCTGGGCGTCCTTCCGTCACTGCGCCCCGCTATGACGGCGAGAGCGCCGATCAGGTCCGCCGGCAGCGGCTCGGTGAGTTCGATCCGCTCCCCCGTGACCGGGTGATCGAAGCCGATCGTCCAGCTGTGGAGGAACTGGCGCTCCAGCCCGAGGTCCTCTTTGATCTTGCGCCTGCCGTAGAGCGGATCGCCAACGACCGGGTGCTGTATGTAGGCCATGTGTACGCGGATCTGATGCGTCCGGCCCGTCTGCAGCTTGCACTCCACGAGCGTATAGCCGTCATCGACTCCACCGGCTTCGAAGCGCTCGAGCGTCGAGAACGACGTCACCGCCTGCCGCGCCTGCGCCGCGTCGCTGACCCACATCTTCTTCGGTTCCTTGGGATGACGACCGATCGGGGCATCGATCAGGCCGGTGTCCGGAACGATCCGGCCGTGCACGAGCGACAGGTACCGGCGGTCGACCAGACGCTGTTTGATCATCGACTGAAGAGCCCGCTGAACGTCGTCGTTCTTCGCGACGATCATGAGGCCGGAGGTGTCCTTGTCCAGCCGGTGCACGATGCCCGGACGCTCGTCGCCCGCAAGCGTTCCGAGGTCGTCTGAGTACCCCAGCAGCGCATGCACGAGCGTTCCCGACCAGTGACCGTGCGCCGGGTGCACGACCATACCAGCGGCCTTCGACAGCACGATGAGGGACTCGTCCTCGAACCGGACGTCGAGAGCGATGTCCTCAGCGATCAGCTCGGAGGACTCCGACGGCGGGATCTCGATCTGGATGCGGTCGCCGCCGCATGGCTTGTACCGCTTGGTGACCGTCTGACCGTTCACGCTGACGCAGTTGCGCTCGATAAGCTTCTGGGCGAAAGCGCGGCTCGGTAGCAGACCGATCTCGGCGATGAGCACGTCGACGCGACCGCCGGCCTCGTCGGCGCGCACCGTATGGGTGACCGTTCCTTCAGTGGCGCGCGACATGAGCCGCTACCGCCCTTCGGCAGGGCCGCTCGAGGCGATCTCGCCGTCCGCCGGTGCGGGACCGAAGAGCAGCCACCACACCAGCATGCCGACACCGACCACAACGGAGGCGTCGGCAACGTTGAACACGGGGAAATCGAAGGGGATCTGGATGAAGTCGGTGACCCACCCGAAGTAGGCGCGGTCGATCGCGTTCCCGAGCGCGCCGGCGGCGACGAGCCCGAGCGCGACGACCAGCCATGCGTTCTGTGGGCGACGCCGGATCAGGTAGCCGGCGATGACGCACACCGCCGCGAACGACACGATGATGAACCATACTCGACCACCCGGAAGCAGGCCCCAGGCCGCTCCGTCGTTCTGCGTGAACGTCAGACGCACGAGGTCGCCGAAGACGGGCACCGATGCGCCCGGCGTCGGCATGGCGGCGCGGACCGCGACCTTCGTTGCCTGGTCGACCGCCAGTACTGCGGCCGCGATGGCCGCGGAGACGACGGGGCCTCTGCGCACTAGCGGGATTCCTCCCACTCTTTGCATGAGATGCACAACTCGGCCGCAGGCATCGCTCGCAGCCGGTCCATGTTGATCTCGGCGCCGCAGCGGACGCACGTTCCGAAGCCGCCCTTGTCCACTCGGGCGAGAGCTGCGAGGACCGCCTCGTAGAGCTCGCGAGCGTTGCCCTCGAGCGTCATGTCGAGTTCTTTGCCGAACGTCGCGGTGCCCTGATCGGCCATGTGGTCGCGGTAGGCGTTCTCACCGGACGTGTCCGACTGGCTTACGGAGCTATCACGCTCCAGATCCGTGATCTCGTGCGCGAGCCGCGCCCGCTCAGCGAGCAGGGCGTCCGTGATCTCGGCGAGCGCCTTCGCATCCATGGTGGTCGTCCTCCCGATCCGGAGCGGTCCACGAGTGGGTCTCGTTCTGGTGGTCGTAGGACGCGACCCCCGAGCTGGCGGGGGTCGCGGCTTGGTTCAATCATACCACCGTACGGGGTGTGCTCAGGCTCCGAGCACCCTTGCGCAGCGCGCGCAGACCTCCGGATGCGAAGCATCGGAACCCACGTCCGTCCGGATATTCCAGCAGCGTGGGCATTTCTCCCCCGCGGCGCGATCGACTCGCACGTCCGTTCCTGCCGCGCCGACGACCAGCGTGACGCCTCCGACGATGAAGAGGTCCGCGAGGGAAGGCCGTTGGTCGAGTGCAGCGATCATGTCGCTCGGCGCGGTGAGCGTGACCGACGCCTCCTGCGACTTCCCGACCACGCCAGCGTTGCGCGCGTCTTCGAGGGCCTTGGTCACGACGTCACGAACTTCGAGAACGGTCCCGTACGCGGCACGGAGCCCTCCGGCGGCGCTCTCGTCGATCTCCACGACGGGCCACCCGGCGAGCTGCACGGTGTCGACCCCGCCACGCATCGTCTCGGGGAGCGAGAGCCACACCTCCTCGGAGGTGAACGTGAGGATCGGGGCCACGGTACGGACCATGGCGGTGGCGATGGCCGCGAGCACGGTCTGCGCGCTGCGGCGCTCGTGCGAGTCCGCGGCGTCTGCGTAGAGGCGGTCCTTGAGCACGTCGAGGTAGAACGATGAGAGGTCAGTGACGCAGTACTCGTAGATGTGGCGGTAGACCGCGTGGAAGCGCCATTCGTCGTAGGCGGCGGTGACGTCGCGAACGAGGTCGGCCAGCCGCACCATCGCGTATCGATCGAGCTCGACCATGTCCGCGAAGGACACGGCGTCCTTCGGATCGTAGTCGTACAGGTTGGAGAGCAGGAACCGGAACGTGTTGCGGATGCGCCGGTACGCCTCGCTCGTGCGCTCGAGGATCTCGTCGGACACGGAAATGTCCTGTCCGTAGTCGGCGCTCGCCGCCCAGAGCCGGATGATGTCGGCGCCGTACTTGCCGACCACGTCGGTGGGACTGATCACGTTGCCGAGCGACTTCGACATCTTCCGACCGTCGCCGTCCACGATGAAGCCGTGCGTGAGAACCGACCGGAACGGCGCTTCGCCGTAGGCACCGACGCTCGTGAGCAGTGAGGATTGGAACCAACCGCGATGCTGGTCGGAACCCTCGAGATAGAGCTCGGCCGGACGCCGCAGTTCGGGACGAGCCTCGAGAACGCTCGTGTGCGAGACACCGGACTCGAACCAGACGTCAAGGATGTCGTCCTCGGGGGTGAGCTCCGTACCGCCGCAACGCGTGCATGCAGTGCCTTCCGGCAGGTACTCCGAAGGCGACTTGGTGAACCATGCGTCGGCACCCTCAGTCTCGAACAGCGCGATGACGGCGTCGAACGTCGCCGGGGTCGCGATGGTCTCGCCGCACTTCGCGCAGGTGAAGACCGGGATCGGCACGCCCCAGGCGCGCTGACGCGATATGCACCAGTCCGGTCGGTCGCCGACCATCGAGGACATCCGGTTCACGGCCCAGCCGGGGATCCACTCGACCTGGCCGATGGCTTCCATAGCGGCGTCGCGAAGCGGGCGCACGCCTTCGGCGGCACGATCCATCGACACGAACCACTGCTCGGTCGCTCGGAAGATGACCGGCTTCTTGCAGCGCCAGCAGTGCGGATAGCTGTGCGAGATCTTGCCCGCGGCCAGCAGGGATCCGCGCTCGCGCAGCCACTCGACGATCACGGGGTTCGCCTCGCGGACCGACAGGCCCGCGAATGGCCCTCCTCCGGTGTCGAAGCGCCCGTCGTCATCCACCGGCATTGGCATCGGGAGACCGAACTTGCGGCCCACGATGTAGTCGTCCTCACCGTGGCCGGGGGCGGTGTGGACCGCACCGGTTCCCGTCGAGAGTTCAACGTGGTCGCCGGTGATGATGACCCCCTCGACCCCCTCATGGACGGGGTGGGAGTAGTGCAGCCCCGCCAGCGCGGAGCCTTTCACCTTGGACGGCAGGAGTTCGTACGCGTCCCAACCGGCAGCCGCGGCCACTGATTCGACGAGCGCAGAAGCCATGACCAGGATCTCGCCATCGACGAGCACTCCGACGTAGTCGGCGTCGTCCGACAGTGTGACCGCCACGTTGGCCGGAAGCGTCCACGGTGTCGTGGTCCAGATGACCACGGAGACTGGCTCGGCACGATCCGCAAAGGCATCAACCCTCGATGTGAACTGGAACTTCACGTAGATGCTGTCGGAAACCTCATCACCGTATTCGATCTCTGCTTCCGCGAGCGCGGTCTTACAGCGCACGCACCAGTGGATCGGCTTCGCGCCCCGGTAGATCATGCCGCTCTCGTACATCTTCTTGAAGATGCGAACGTTGCCCGCTTCGTACGAGTGGTTGAGCGTCAGGTACGGGTCGGCGAAATCGCCGCGAACGCCGAGGCGGCGGAACTCGTCACCCTGCGTCTTCACGAAGGACAGGGCGTAGTCGCGGCACAGCGCACGTACCTCGGCGCGCGAGGTCTGCTTCATCCGATCCGGTCCGAGGTTCTTCTCGACCTGATGCTCGATGGGCTGCCCGTGGCAGTCCCAACCCGGAACGTACGGCGAGAAGTACCCCCGCATCGTCTTGTACTTCACGATGAGGTCCTTGAACACCTTGTTGAAGGCGGTGCCCATGTGGATGTGGCCGTTGGCGTACGGTGGGCCGTCGTGCAGGATGAACACCGGCTTGTCAGCGTTCGCCTCGAGCGTTCGGCGGTAGATGTCCATCTCGTCCCACCGCTCGACGAATCCCGGCTCGCGCGCGCTCAGGTTCGCGCGCATCGGGAAGTCCGTGACCGGCAGGTTCATCGTGCTCTTGTAGTCGGCCTTGTCAGCCATCTTCGCTCCAGCTCCTCGTGTCCGTTCGTGCCGCGATCGCCTACGCGGCACGCAAAGGGCGCACCTCGTCCAGTCGCCGGGACGAAGCGCGCCTCAGATAGTTCCGGAGCACTCCGCGGTACCACCCAGCTTGCGCCGACCCCACATTCGTAGGTCCGCGCGCCACTCGGCCGCTTCCGTAACGGGGTGCGGGCCCCGCCGGAGCCTACCCGGCGCGCGTGCGGCCGTATCGGTCCGGGGCTGGTGAGGTGATCTTCGAAGCGGTCCCGCCGCGGGCTTCCATCGAAGGTGCCCCGCTCGCTGGACGACCGGGTCTCCCCGCTCCTACTCGTCCTCGTCATCGCCGTTCACACACTATGGCGTGCGCGCCTGCCGCACGATGGGTAACTAGGGTAGCTCTCGACCACGGGAGGGTCAACGCGGCAGGCGCACGGCCGCCTCATCGTCCGTCAGCCCGGCGACCTCGAGCGTCTTGACCCGTGCCGTGTGACCACGGACGACGGTCACTGCGCTCTTGGGGACCTGCAGGGCCTCTGCGACCACACGACAAACGGCCGCATTCGCCTTTCCGTCGTCGGGTGGCGCGGTCACCCGCACGAGAAAGACACCCCCCGCTCCTGCCTCGATGAAGTCGCGGCCGGAGCGGGGGGTGGCGCGTACGGTGATGCGCGCGGTCATGCGCCGGGGCCTAGTCGATCTCCTCGATATCGAGGTCGTCCAGCTCTCCGACCACACCGCGCGGCGGAATCGCGAACTCCTCGGGAATCTCGAGGGAGGGCATGTCATCTTCAAAAGACGGCTCGGCTCCACCGACCTCGCCGAGTGTCAGAGAGACGACGGCGCCCGTTTCCCCGACGGCGGCGATGACCTCCTGCACGGGCGCGGGTGCTGGTTCCCGCTCAGGCTCGGGCTCGGGTTCAGCGACGAAGACGACCGGTTCCGGAGCGACGAAGACGGGCGCAGCCACCGGGGCGACCGCGTCGGCAACGTCTTTGAGGTACGCCTCGAGCATGCCGCGGAAAGACGAGCGGAACTCCTTCTCGGCCTTCTGGAGGCGCGCGTACTCGGCCTGCGAGTGCTGTTTCTCCTCGAGAGCGGATCCCACGACCTCGGCGGCCTTCGCCTCGGCCTCGCGCAGCATACGGTCGGACTCAGCGCCGGCGCGCGCCTTGATGTCCTCAGCGGACTGCTGAGCAGACACGAGCGTTGCCTGGAGCGTGTGCTCGAGCGCGCCGTAGTCGCGCACACGGGCAGCCGCGACTTCCAGCTTCTCGTTCAGATCGATGTTTTCCTTGAAGAGCCGCTCGAACTCGTCGGCAACCTCGTCGAGGAAGTCGTCGACTTCCTCGGGGCTGTAGCCGCGAAGCGCATTGCGGAACTCCTTGTGATGGATATCGAGAGGCGTGAGTTTCATGGCCTGACGTTCCTTTCGAAGCCGTGCGAGGGACTCCCCGTCCATTTGATACGCACGATACCAGAACGCGTCGGTCTCAGAGGCCGCCGATGTACCCGCCAAGGAGCCTCAAAACGAACAGAGCGATGATGGGTGACAGATCGATGCCCGCGGAGCCGACCATGACCGGCGGCAGGAGCCGTCGGAAGATCCCGAGAAACGGCTCACATATCGATGCAAGACCGCGGTAGATCCCTCCGAGAGGGCCGCTCACCTCCGACGCGAACCAGCTCATGACGATGTAAGCCAGTATCACGAACGAGTAGATGCTGATGAAGTTGGCGACGTACCCGGTCAATCTCATCCGTCAGCGTCCGAGTTCTCGGGAGCGAACCACCGCGGCATGCACTGCGGCGGCGATGATCGTGCGGACCCCACGCTCCTCGAGCTGCGTAACCGCGGCCACGGTCGATCCGCCCGGACTCGAGACCGCATCGATGACCTCCGCGGGGGTCTGACCGGTCGACCGGAGGAGTTCGACGGTGCCCGCCATGGTCTGCAGAGCCAGACGCTCGCCGAGCTCGCGCGTGAGCCCCTCGGTGATACCCGCCGTGGCGAGCGCATCGACGAAGAGCGCCATGTAGGCGGGACCGCAGCCCGATATCGCCGTACAGGCATCCTGCAGGTCCTCGGGGAGTACCACGACGTCGCCGACGGCACCGAAGAGCGCCTCGACTTTCGCCACGTCGCCGCCCGTAGCCTCGGTTCCGCCGCTGACTATGCTCATCCCAACTCCGACGAGCGCGGGGGTGTTCGGCATGACGCGCACCACGCGCGTCCCCGGGGGCAGGTGCGACTCGATGCGGGCGCAGGTCACGCCGCCGGCGATGCTCACCACGAGGGCGTCTCCGACGGCCGAGGACAGCAAGGTCAGCACGGCGTCGATGACTTGCGGCTTCACGGCGACGATGACCGCATCCGCGCCACAGACCGCGTCGAGACCGTCCTGTGCCACCTTAACGCCATGGGACGCAACGAGCCGGTCCCGTTTCCCGGGATCCGGCTCTGCGACGACGATCTCTGAAGGGGCAAGCACCTCGGCCCGCACCAAGCCTGCGGTGATGGCCTCGCCCATCCGTCCACCGCCGATGATCGCCAGGCGGGTGACGCCCTCGATGTGCGGCACGCCTACTCGCCGAACAGGCCGGCGGCGCTACGCGAGCGAACCTGCCCGGCCGTGGAAACGTCGACGTTGCGCGGTGTCAGCATGAACACGCGGTCGGACACCTTCTGGAGGCCCCCGTCGAGCGCGTAGGTCAGTCCGGAGGCGAAATCGAGCAGCCGCCGCGACAGCTCCGCGTCGGTACCGGTGAGATTCATGATGACCGGCTGTCCGGCCTTGAACTTGTCCGCGATCGACTGCGCCTCAGAGAACGCACGCGGCTCGATCGTGTGGATCCGCACCTGCGGCCCGGAGGCGGATGCAGCGGACTCCGTCATCGGCGGCACGGCTCGAAGCGGCGCAGCGTCGCGCGCACGCGTCAGATCGGGCTCCCGATTGATCCTGCGCACGGAGTTCGACTCCGTCCCGTAGGGCGAAGTGTAGGAACGCGCGGGGGCGTCCTCTTCGTCGTCATAGGTGTCGGCGGGACCGTAGTCCTCATCGTCGTACTCGTCATCGAACTCGTCGGCCAGACCGAGCATGACTTTGAAGCGGTGCATGAAGCCCATTGCGCGGTCTCCTTGGACGTCTCCACCACGCGCGCGTGCGCGCCTATCGGCCGAACAGCGCCCGGCCTACCCGAACGATTGTAGCGCCTTCCTCGATGGCGACGCCGAAATCATTCGACATACCCATGCTGAGTTCGGTGAGTTCCGCGGCGTCGCAATGCAGGGACTGAAGGCGCCCCATCCATTCGGCGCATTCCCTGAATACCCAACGGGTGGACTCTGGCCGACCGAGCGGGGCCATCGTCATCAGCCCGCGGATGGACACCCCGGGCATCTCATGAGCGCCCCGCACCGCGTCCTCAGCCTCCTCGAAGGTCATCCCGTGCTTGGAGACCTCCCCCGAAACGCTCACCTGAAGCAGGACGGGCTGCACGACGCCGGCTTCCCGTGCCCGACGATCCACCGCATCGAGCAGCCCGGCGGAGTCGATGCTGTGAATGAGCGCGGCGCGGCCGACGACCTGCTTGGCTTTGTTGCTCTGGAGCGTGCCGATGAAGTGCCACCGCTCGCGGGGGAATAGCCCCTGCTTGCCGGTGAACTCGAGAGCACGGTTCTCGCCGAAGTCGTGAACCCCCGCGGCGGCGGCTTGGGCGATCTCCGAGACTCCGACCGTCTTGCTGACCGCGACGAGGGTGATCTCCGCGGGATCGCGTCCGGCCACATCGGCCGCATCGGCGATCTCGCGGAGCACCTTCCGATACCGCTCCGCGATCGCGCTCATGCCAGTCCCGCCCTAGCTCGAGGAGGCGTCCGCGGTGTGCTCGACGGAGTCGAACGTGCCGGTGAGCATGTACTGTACGCGCTCGCCGATGTCGACGGCATTGTCGGCCACACGCTCGAGATAGCGACTCGCGAGCACCATCGAGGATGCCCACTCGATGTCATCCTCGTTCTGCAGGCGCGCGAGTTCGCGGAAGAACTGCTTGAAGAGATGGTCGATCGGCTCGTCGAGCTCGGGGAGTTTGCGCGCGAGCTCCAGGTCGCCGTTCTCGAGCGCGGCCAGCATGGCGTCGAGGACGCGATGCACGAGGTTGCCCTGAGCCTGGATCAGATCGTAGAGGGTCTGCGGACCCTTTCGCCCTGCGGTGCGGCGCGCGGCCTTGGCGATGTTGACCGCCAGGTCACCCATTCGCTCCATGTGCCATGCGACGTAGGTGAGGGAGTGGAGCAGCCTCAGATCGCGAGCGACGGGGAACTGGGTGGCCATGACCTCCAGCGAATGCTCTTCGACCGCCAGCGTCCGGGTGTCGATCTCGTCGTCGCCCTGGATGACGATCTCCGCGACCTGCGCGGTGAGCT